>JACRHB010000164.1 GCA_016217725.1 Nitrospirota bacterium
AAAAGGCGTCTATTTATTACAAAATAGTCTGCCTTTGGCGGATATAGAGCGTTTTAGTAAGAGTGCCTCTTAAAAGACACTTAAAAAGACCTTTGGTCAGTATGGCTTGTGAAAAAATTTAAGACTTTTGCAAGAGGCTCTTATGATACATATTTAATAACCCTTAAGGCTTATTCTGTCAAGGGGGGTAAAAAGGTTATAAGAAAATTAAATTAATGCGTAGGGAAAAAGCAAGGGGAAGTAGATTCATATCCTGTTTTATAATCCAATTTGACCAGGCATAAAAATTATTGACAGAAAGATTCAAAGGAGTAATATAAATTTATGTACAAAAGAATCCTTGCCGCCGTAAATGAGTTTACGAATTCGGAGGTCGCTGCGCGATACGCGTCAGCCCTTGCGAAATCCTGTCAGGCAAAACTCTTTCTTGCCTTTGTAGCGGAGGAAAAGGTCGACAGGGATAAATTGCGGCACGCGGAGTCAGCGCTTGAGAGGCTTTTCTTGGAGGCTGAGGACAGCGGCGTCGAGGTGGAAAACATCATTGAAAGCGGAGGGCCTCTAAAAAAGATAACCGGTCTTGTAAAGGAGCAGGATATAGATATAGTCTTTACGGCCACAAGAAGGGAAGACGTAAAGAAACGGTTTTTCGTAAGGACCATTTCAAGACAACTGATGGTAAAACTGTCGTGCTCAGTTGCGATGGTGCGGGTAGTCAGGATGGGAGGAATTCATCCAAGAAACATACTGGTCCCGCTGCGGGGCAGCACGGCGGATATCGAAGAAAGGGCCTATTTCATTGCGAAGCTCGCGGAAGGCGCCGGCTCAAGCGTAACGCTTTTCCATTCACATAAACCGATTACGAGCTTCTTTCACGGAGAGCTGCATTTGACTCCTTTTCAAAGGGAAGCGCATATCCCTAAAGACGTTGAAGAATTCCGCCGGCATCTGCATCATTACAAAATTCCACATGAAAAAAAGACAGGGCGCGGCGGTATCGCAAGGGCCATAACCATAGAGGCCGCGCATAAAAAGAACGACCTTATAGTGATGGGCGCAAGCGAGAGAAGCCTTTTGAAAACCATAATCAAAGGAAATCCGATGGAGCAAGTGCTGCGCGAGACGCCGTGCAATCTGATAATCTTCAGGGCCGGCAGAAAATCATAAGTCGTCAGTTTTCAGTTGTTGGTTTTCAGACTGACAACTAACAACTGACAACTGACAACTGATTATGAACATCCACGATCTCTCCAAAGAAGCCGTATTAAAGAGCCTCGTCACCTCCGCTAAAGGACTTTCCGAGAAAGAGGCTTCAAAGAGGCTTCATGAATACGGTCCGAATGAAATAAAAGAGATCAGGAAAAAACCTCTTTACCACAGGTTCATCGCGCAGTTCACGCACTTCCTGGCCGTCCTTCTCTGGATAGCGGCGGGTCTTTGCTTTTTATCCGAATATATCAATCCCGGGGAAGGTTTGCTCTCCCTGGGCATTGCAATAGTCGCAGTCATATTCATCAATGCCGTTTTCACCTTTATACAGGAATACCGCACGGAAAAGGCCGTAGAGGCGCTGAAGAAACTTCTGCCTTTTAATGTGAAAGTGTACAGGGAAGGAGAGCTAAAAGAGATCGGAGCGGGAAACATAACGCCGGGAGACTTGATACTCCTGAGCGAAGGCGACAAGGTTCCCGCCGATGCGCGGGTTATCGAATCAAACGGTTTAACCGTAAACAACGCCCCGCTTACAGGAGAAGCGGACGCAAGACCGCGAAGCCATGAAGCATTTAATGGAGATTATCTTGAGAGTCCGAACCTCGTATTTGCAGGCACGCATGTTGTAAGCGGATACGGCAGGGCAGTGGCCTTTGCCACCGGCATGGCTACGGAGTTCGGCAAGATAGCGCACCTTACCGGCGGAGTTCAGGAGAGATTAAGCCCTCTTCAGAAAGAGATAATCAGGGTGACGAAGATCGTCGCGGTTATTGCAATGACTACGGGTTTGTTCTTTTTCACCCTCGGATTTCTTGTCGGCAGGAGCTTCTGGCATAACTTCATATTCGCAGTCGGCATAATCATCGCCAATGTCCCTGAGGGACTTCTCCCAACGGTAACTCTCTCTCTTGCAATGGGCAGCCAGAGGATGGCGAAGAAAAAGGCGTTGATAAAAAACCTCACGTCCGTAGAGACGCTCGGCTCGGTCACGGTCATATGCACCGACAAGACGGGAACGCTGACGCAGAACAAGATGGAGGTTGAGAGGGTGTGGACGTTTGAAAGACAGCAGTCAGCAGTCAGCAGTCAGCAGTCAGGAATTCCCTCCCCCTTGATGGGAGAGGGAGAGGGTGCTTCTTATGACATGCTTATGACAACTGCTTATCTCTGCAACAACGCAGTGTTTGATGGGGAGAAATACAAAGGCGACCCGACAGAAGCCGCCATTTTAAAGGCGGCAAGAGAGGCGATAGGAGATATAAAGGCGGAGCGGCTTTACGAGATCCCGTTTGATTCGGATAGAAAGAGGATGAGCACAGTCTATAAGTGGGAAGTGGGAAGTAAGAAGTGGGAAGTAAAAGAGAAAGACTTGTCAGCATCTACTTCTCACTTCCTACTTCCTACTTCTTACTTGTCTTTCAGCAAAGGCGCTTTGGAGACGGTCCTTCCGCTTTGTACCGGAATTCTTGCAGGCAACAAAGTCGAAGCGCTCAGCGATGACTATAAAAACTCTATCATGCAAGCTTACCATTCAATGATGGACGAAGGCTTGAGGGTGATAGCGTTTGCGTTTAAGGAGATACCCCCCAACCCCCCCCTTGTAAAGGGGGGGAGTATCAGGTTTCCCACCCTTAACAAGGGGGGGCAAGGGGGGGTTATAAACTCCGATCTCGAATCCGACCTCGTCTTCGCCGGGTTAATGGGGCTTGAGGACCCGCCGAGACCGGAGGTGCCTGATGCCATGAGGAAATGCCGGGAGGCGGGCATCAAGGTCATTATGATTACAGGTGACGCGAGCCGGACGGCTGCTGCCATTGCAAGACAGATCGGACTCGTTAAAAATGAACCCGTTTTGCTTGAAGGGCCTGAGATGAACGTTATGCCGGACAGTATTTTGAGGGAGAAGCTTTTGTCGCCGGAAATCATCTTTGCGCGGATGACGCCCGCACATAAAATGAGGATAGTGTCTATCCTTGAAGATGAAGGGGAAAGGGTTGCCGTGACGGGCGACGGCGTTAATGACGCTCCTGCCTTGAAAAAGGCCAATATAGGCATCGCAATGGGGATATCCGGGACCGACGTTGCACGCGAGGCGTCGGACATGGTTTTACTTGATGACGACTTCGCATCGATTGTAAACGCAATAGAAGAGGGCAGGGGTATTTTTGAAAATATCAGGAAGTTTATTACATACATATTTGCGTCAAATATACCGGAAATCGTTCCCTACATCGCATACGTGATTTTTAAAATCCCCCTGCCGCTTACCATCATGCAGATACTTGCCGTAGACCTCGGCACCGACATGTTCCCGGCTCTTGCGCTCGGCGCCGAAAAACCTTCAAAGGATGTGATGAGACAACCTCCGAGAAGTCCTGATGAAAAATTGCTGAATTTTAATATACTCAGCCGTGCATATTTATTCCTGGGTCCTATTGAGGCGATTGCAGGACTTTCCGGATTCTTCTACGTGCTTTATTCCGGCGGTTGGCAGTGGGGAACAATGCTCACGTCTGATAACATTTTTTATTTGCAGGCAACCACAGCCTGTCTCGGCGGGATTGTTGTCTCGCAGATAGGAAACGTTTTCGCGTGCCGGTCTTTAAGGGAATCCGTATTCAGGATTGGTTTTTTTTCAAACAGATTGGTAATAATCGGCATAATAGCGGAAGTAATGCTTTCGGCCTTTATTATTTATCATCCGCTCGGAAACAGGATTTTCAATACGGCGCCGCTTGGGTTGGACGTATGGCTGCTGCTGATCCCATTCAGTATAGTGCTATTGCTGGCGGAGGAAATAAGAAAATGGCTGGCAAGAAAAAAGACGGGACCGCGGTGATATAAAAACCGTTTTATACCTTAAAAAAAGATTTTTTAGCCACGAATTTTCACGAATTGTCTCGAATAAAATCAGGACGCAGATTTTCGCTGATATACGCAGATAAGTCCGGTTTTTCAAATCCTGATAATCTGTGTTTATCTGCGTCCAAATTCTTCGTGTTTATTCGTGTTCATTCGTGGCTAAAAATGTTTTTAGGTTTATCTGCGGTTGTCGGCGTTCATCTGCGCCCTGCCGCTGAATTCAGGGTGGGGAGCTCGATTATTATATTGGTAAACTCCCCTTCGACGCTGTCGATTATCAGTTTGCCGCCGTGATTATGTATAATGCTGTGGCTGGGCGATAATTTCAGGGAAATGCGAAGGGATATTAATTACATTGACTATCATTAGGAAGGTGATAAAATGAGAACAAGGAAAAGACCCCCGACACATCCGGGAGGCATTCTGAGACGGCATTATATGGAACCATTATCTTTAACGGTTTCAGAGCTTGCCGAGATTCTTGGGGTATCAAGAAAGACATTATCAAAGATTGTAAACGAGCGTGGTTCTGTAACACCGGATATGGCTTTGCGTCTGTCAAAGGCATTCAAAACAACACCGGAGTTATGGCTCAACCTTCAGCAGAATTATGACTTATGGCATGCATCTCAAGAGTCTAAAGATTGGAAGATGGTTGAGGCAATTGCAGTGTAGGCAATCTAACCTGACGCTGCAGTGAACTCCTGATTCCCCCTCCGCTCCGCTGCGGGAGAACCAGGAGTTCGAGACAGACGCCCTTCGGGCACTGCTCATTCGCCCCGTTATCTGCTCAGAGAGAGCGGAAATCTACTTTTGCTATATGCAAGAAAGGGGGGAAGTATCATGAAAAGTAATTTAAAAACTATCGGAGGAAGAATAATGAACTACCCCGCAGCAGAGCTTCGAGGAATTCTTTTGATTAAAAATGAAGTTATGCATTGACCTCAAATTTCATTTCTCAATTGCCTCTTTGCGTTTTATACGTTTATTCAGCGCCTGCCGGGTGAGGCCCAGAAGGGACGCGGCTATGCCCTGATTGCCATTCGTGCGTTTCAATGCCTCGGATATCAAAAGGTCTTCTGCCTCCTCCAGGGTAGGTAAGCGTTCGTTATCCTTGACGATGGAAAAATTCTCATTAAGGTGCGGGGCGACATTGGTTTTCACATTCAAGCCTTTGTGTTTCATGAACTGCTTAAAGCTATTCAGTGAAAGTATCCCCGAATTATGCTGCGCAACGGCGTCAAAAACCATGGCCTGCAATTCACGCGCGTTTCCGGGGAAGGAATAATTCAACAGCATGGTGATCAGCTCTTGAGGGTACGAAGGTTTTTTCTTTGCGAGTGAATTTGCCGCAGCCTCGAGAAAATGTTCAAGCAGCAGCGGGATATCTTCCGTCCTTTCCCTGAGCGGCGGGATGTATATCGAATGCGCGCAGAGACGATAATACAGGTCCTTGCGGAATTTTCCCGCTGCTATTTGGGCCTCAACATCCTTGTTTGTGGTGGCAATAATGCGGATATCGCTTCTTTCCGCAGTGTCCGAGCCCAGCGGATAATATTTTTGTTCTTCAAGAAGGCGCAGGAGTCTAATCTGGGAAGACTCATTGAGGTCTCCGAATTCATCAAGAAGCAGCACCCCTCCGGTTGCCTTTGCAACCAATCCTTTTCTGTCCTGGTCCGCGCCGGTAAACGCCCCTTTCTTGTGGCCGAACAACGTGTCGGAAAACATTGTGTCGTCAAGCCCGGCAACATTCACGGGCACAAACTCTCCCTTAAGTCCGCTGACGGCATATACAATGCTTGCAAGCAGCTCCTTGCCCACTCCCGTTTCTCCGCAGATACATATGGGCCTTTTAGTTTCTGCGATTGCTTCTATATACCGGAAGATAGCGTGTATCTTTTTACTGTTCGTGAGATAAGATGAAAAGGCTTCCCTGTTTTTCAGTGAGTCTCTGAGCAATTGTTTTTTTAATGATGTTATCTCATCCTTTAACTCTCTCAGCTCCAGCGCCTTTTGTATGCTTGATATGAACCTGCTCTTCTCAACGGGTTTTACAAGGTAATCAAAGGCGCCTGCCTTCATGCAGTCAACCGCCATCTCCAGTTCATTAGTTGCGGTCATTACGATGACTGGAATCTGCGGGAAGTCATGGGTGATTTTATTAAGCAGCTCCGTTCCCGAAACATACGGCATAACCAGATCCATTACTACTACCGCAACCTCCTGCCTGTTTAAAAGGTTAATAACCTGCCGGCTGTCATTAACCGTCAAAACGTCTCCTATACCGGATGTCCGGAGGATGAGACTGTAACTCAATAAAATCTGTTCTTCATCATCTACCAAAAGAACGGGGCGTTTGTTGCTGCTCATTTAAAACCTTTCTTTAACTGATTAAGCCCCTCTTTGAAAAAGAGGGGTCAGGGGAGATTTTTAAATAATTTTTCTTTCCAACATCCCCCTATATCCCCCTTTTTCAAAGGGGGACTCCCGTAATCTATGCTTCTCCACCATACGCCGGAAGCTTCATGAAGACCGTAGTCCCTCTGCCCGGTTTTGATTTGAATTCAAGCGAGCCTTTCAGCTCTTTTATGATCCCGTACGAGATGGAAAGGCCGAGACCCGTGCCGCCGCTGTCGAGTTTCGTGGTAAAGAACGGCTCGGTTATCCTCTCAAGGATGTCTTCAGGGATTCCCGAGCCTTCGTCTTTCACCTCAACGGTGACATACCGTTGTTTCTTATCATAAGAAGTGGAGACGTTAATCCCCCTTGCCTTATTCGGCAGGGCCTGCAAGGAGTTCATGATCAGGTTGATGACCACCTGCTCCAATTGCTGGGAGCTTCCTTTCACGACGGGCATGCCGTCAGAGCAAAACATTTTAAAATGATCGGTGCATTTCTTGATCTGCGGCTCCAGAATCGTGGCAGCATTTCTTACGATGTTATTGACGTCCACTCTTTCGTCCTTTTTAACGCTCTCCGGTCTTGCAAAGCTCCTTAAATTGTCGACGATGTTCTTTATCCTCGAGGCGCCTTCGGTTATGCCGTCCAATAATTTCGGCGCTACGCTGCCCAACTCGGAAAAAGGTATTTCTCCCATCAAAAAGTCTCCGTCCTTCCTGTATTTCTCGGACAAAAGCCGGAAGGCGTCCTTCCATATCCCGTTGAAGAGGCAGGCGTTGGACATAATGTAGCTGTTGGGGTTGTTGATCTCATGTGCGACTCCCGAGACGAGTGTGCCGAGTGACGTCATCTTGTTGGCGTGAATGAGCTTGGCCTGAATGAGCCTGGCCGCCTGCTCCATGCGCTTATTCTCGGTAATGTCGATAATGGAAAACAAGATCCTCTTGTAACTTCCCTCGTATTGCCTGGGTATCTGCCACCTTACCATAATATTATTGGGCTCGCCGTCAAACTTCAGAGTCACGGCCTCGCCTTCGCGCTTGCCTTTGCCCTCCGCGACGTAAATGCATTCCTGCATAAAACAGTCCCAGGTCTCTTCGCAAAAGATCTTGTAAATATTGTTCATAAAATCCGGTTTGTCTTTTGCGCGGTAATTCTTGACCGTAGTCTCATTGACGTCAGTCACTTTTATCAAAGAGGCGCAGTGCTCAAGGGCCGCGCGGTTTTCGCTGAAATATTTTTTAAAGTCCGTTATCCCCTTTTCCTTCTTCAACTGCTCGGTATATTCCCTGATCCCCGAATAATCTTTATCCCAGAGGGAGATCGGCGACTCTTCAAACCTTATTCGATACAGCTCTTCGCTTTCCCTTAACGCCTGCTCCACCTTTTTCCTTTCCACGATTTCATTTTTTAAATCCGAATTCGCCTTCTCAAGCTCCAGCATATACTCTCTTACCTTTTTTTCGAGCATGTCATGCGACTTTTTCAGTTCTTCTTCCTCAAGCTTTCGCTCCGTAATGTCGTGGGCCACCCCGTACATCAGCCCCTGCACTTTGTCCGCATAAATATTCCAACCGATCCATTTAACCGATCCGTCCTTGCACAGACATCGGTTTTCAATACGGGAATCTCCCGCGCCCGACAATATCTCCTGAACCTTTGCAAAGGTATCGCAGTTGTCGTCGGGATGGACGAACTTGTATAAAGTGCTCGAATAAAGCTCTTCATCCGGGTATCCGAGCGTTTTCTTCAACACGGGATTTGCTGTCTTTATGTATCCCGCCAGGTCGGCAATGCACAGCATCTCGTTGGAGAGGTTAAAGAAGCTCTCGAATTTGTCGTCCGGATACTTAAAGAACGCGCCGGTCTTTTCTACCGGCGAAACGCGGCCGTGCACTCTCGCCAGATCGGTCACAGGATGGATTTTAGACGTGTCCTTGTTTTTCATGCCTCACCTCGCATTGAAGATTTCGTGAGCCGTGTCCGGTTAACGGGACCGTACAGAACGGACACGAGTCATAATTACAAGATATATACAATGGATAAAGTATTTTACTACTTTTACCTATGCTGTGTGGAAAATATTTCTATCTTCCGCTTCCATCCCTATAGCTTCAAGCCACGCCCCCTCTCATCTCGCCTACAGGCCCTAAATTAAGACGCATGCCGTCGTTATGCATTGTCTTTTCCTTCTGCACTTCTGCTCTGTTACGCTTCTTAATAAATCTTCTCCCTGCTAATAGCGTTCCGCCTGTTATAAAAAGAATAGAGCTTACAGGCTCCGGCACGACGGCGACATCACCGGGACGAACAGCAATGGCGTAACATCCATCACAGTTATCGGAATAGCGCGACGATTCGGCGTACTGGGCGCCTGAATAAGTGTCAAAGACAAACACGCTGGAACGCTCTGCCGAATACATCGTACTCGACATGTACATATCAGCCGAAAAGAAATTCTGAAAATCCCCGGGATTGTTTAAACCCCAGCCTGCCTGAGGGCAATTGCCGGAGGTGTCACAATACCCCTTGTTCCCAAGCTCCTTATAGAACAGATGGCCCATTTCGCTGCTTGTTATGTTGTAACCAAAAGAGGTTGTGCCGTCATAACTCCAAATATATGGACCATCCACTGTTGCAGGCAGCCGCCAGTCGTCATAAACATTGCCTCCGAAATTCACTGACAATGCATTTGCCCAGTTCATCTGGTCCGGCCAACTATAATCTCTGTTCGTATAATCGTACCATGTGATATTAAGGTCGCTGTCATAGATCAGCCTGTTGCCGAAGCTGTCTGTCCCGCGATTGTATAGTTCAGCATGTGCACTGAAAGTAGAAAGGAACAATACAACAAACAGCACAACAATGAAACATCCACCCCTCATCTTCTTCATTTTGAAACCCCCTTTATGATGTAGTTTAGAACCGCAATGCGGCCTTTTGTCTCATAGACCCAATAACGTAGAAGTCAGTGAATCGAGCCACTGAAGCTCATCCAAAAGCAAAAAACCGATTTGCTGACCTTAAACCGAACATATGCCGAAAAAGCGTCGTGTGGTTCGATTTCACTGCACCGTTTTGTTGTAGTTAATTTATTAACAATTAAGATGTAAATAATAAAGCAATATACATACCATTTGGAAAAACATTTTTGTCTTATTGATTTTCTGTATAATCTCAACAGGTTGAGAGAATCTTTTTAAAACCGGGCTTATTTAAAAGGGGGGCGACAAAAGTTGACGGGTAATTTGAAAAATCAGGGGTAACATTATGTGATTTAAAGTTTTTTCACAAGGCGCAACTTTTGTCCGAAAAGCAAATAATGTCGCACCCATCTCTCACTCAACTCTTACAACGGCTTTTTGCGGAAGTCTTCCGGCCAGGTTTTCCACCGCCCTGCTTAACGATTCTTCGGATTTGGACTCAGCCGTTATAAGAACTTTGTATTCATCGGTCCCGGTAATCGGATATGAGCCGAATGCCACGTCCGGGTTTTCCGAGACGACCAGGTTTAACGCCCCGGCGATCTCCGATTCATGCGCGTCCAGATAAAATTTTTTCAAATAAAATACTGGGGAGCGGAAGCGCTCTTTGATCAGCGGGAATTTGTTCTGCAGGTACTCCGGGATGCCCGGAAAGATAAATATATTCCTGAAGGAAACGACCGGGAAGCGCATTTTAGGAGTGAAAATTATCTCGGCGCCTTCGGGAAGCTCGGCTATTTTTAAAACCGCGCTATTGACGTTGTCTTTGTATCTTGAATATACAAGCTTCTCGAGCTCCGGATGTATAACGAGCTTTACGCCGAAGCCTCTCGCGATGCCGGCCATCGTCACGTCGTCATGCGTAGGGCCTACGCCTCCGGAAGTGAATACGTAATCATATCTTCCGGAGAATCCGGCAGCTTCCGAGCCTATTATATCTATGTCATCGGGTATGACGGATATTCTCCTGACGTCCACTCCCAGGTTTCTCAATTCGACGACAAGGTAAAAAGAATTGACGTCACGCACTTTGCCCGAGAGTATTTCATTGCCGATTATGATTACCCCTGCCGTTTTTAAGCTTACCATATGAGTACTTTACCAAAAATCCGCCGCTTCTGTCTCCTGTAGTGCAATAGAGCAATAGTGCAAAAGCACAGAAAAAATAAAATACTTTTGCGCTATGGCCCTTTTGGACTTTTGCGCTTCTCATATTTAAAGTTTCTACGCCATTATGCCGTATATTTATATTAGTAAATTACTTATATAGCAACATTTACGCTCTTGAGCGAGATACTTATACTGAACCCGAAATACTTTTATGAAATCATGTAATTGTCATGGATACTTCAAGTCCGTCAGCGCGGGACTTATACTTGCTGTTTTTGTCGGAATGTCGGCATACATGTTAAAAATTTTTACGCAGACCCCTATTCTCGATCCCCTGCTCGTGGCCTTGCTCTTAGGAGTCATGGTCAAAGCCGCAACCGGGAAGCTCGATAAACTGAAACCGGGCTTGCTTTCCGCCACGGCGATTTTCATACCCGTCGGGATTATCTTCTATGCGGCAAATAATCTGAATTTCGCAAAACTGCTGGAGGTTGAAAAAAGTATGATAGCGGTCTTGATAGTGGTGATGCTGGTTTATTTTGCCGTTATTCTTCTGTTAGGCAGACTTTTCAAACAGAAAAAACAGGTCACTTACCTGATCGCTACAGGCTCGGCTGTCTGCGGCGCCTCGGCCATTGCGGTTACGGCGCCCGCCGTTGACGCGGAGCCTGATGACGTTTCCGTTTCTTTGCTGTCCGTAGCGCTTGCGGCTTTTGTAGGTTTTGCGATAATACTTCCCTTCCTTTCATCATTGTTCGACTTAACCTGCAAAACTCACTGCCTTTTATCCGGATCCGTCCTGCAGTTTACAGGGATGGTCAAGGCTTCCAATGAATTCGTCAATTATTTAAAACACGACATGGAGCATCCCGAAACGGTGCAGTTGGCGCTCTCCGTAAAATCCATCAGGTATCTCGCCCTGTTGATAACGGTGCCTCTCTTTGCAAGCCTGGTCAAAAGGAAGTTCTACATCCCCTGGTTTTTGTGGGCGTTTCTTGCCGCCGCGCTTTTGGGCACATGGTTTTATGTTTCAAACGGCTCTTTTTACAAGTCCGTTCTCACGCCTTACATAAGACCGATCCATGAGATTTCGTGGTCCATAGCCATGGCGGCGATAGGGCTGAATGCGGATGCAAAGGAGCTGTTGAGCAATACCGGCAGCAAAGCCATCCTGATGGCCTTTGGAGGGTTTTTTGCGGCCACAGCCGCTTTTTTGATCGGCTTTTACTTTTTTGTATATTAGACCGAAATGAAAGACCATACTGCATACAAAATTAAATCTGCAAAATCAAGTCTCAGAAACAACATCATGATATCCTTCTTCATTGTTCTGGCCTTCAGCGGGATTATCATCAATATAATATTTCTCAACGTCATCCAGACAACTCTTACTAAAGAAGGGCTTGACGTCCATGTAATTGAAAGTATAAGCAGGCACGTAACGATTACCGGGACGGGGGTTACGATCGCCGGCATTCTGATCGTTTTATTTATCGCGATGTTTATCTCTGAAACTATAACAAGACCGATTAAAAAATTGACCGACGGCATGATCGACATAGCCGAAGGCAAATGGAGCACGAGGATAGAAGTAAACACTCAGGACGAGCTGGGACAATTGGCTGAAGGGTTCAATTTCATGATAGAACACGTTGAAGAAGCCGTGCAAAAGCTTAAAACGTCGAAGGAATACACCGACAATATCGTCGTTTCCGTCCCTTCGATCCTGATAGTGTTAAACAACAGGTCGAACATACTTTCCATAAATAAGGCGTTTGATAAACTCAGCGAGCAATTCCCTTCCATATCGATAGAGCAGCTCGTCAAACCTCTGGAAGAGGAGATCAAAACGAACCTGGACACCGGCGAGTCGATAAAAAAAGAAATCGTAATCGTTCCCGAAGGGGCCGACGTCAGATTGATCTTTTCCGCCGTAATTTCGCGCATAGGAAACGGGAACGTGGGACACGGGGATGATAAAGCCCGCGTCCTTTTGACGATAACCGACATAACCGAGCGCAAGAAAATGAAGGAGCTGGTCATGCAGTCCAGGCAGGACTGGGAAGATACGTTCAATATGATACCGGACATGATAACCATCCACGACAAGGACTTCAACATCATTCAGGCGAACAACGCCGCTCAGGAAATGCTCGGTCTGCCGTTTCTTGCGCCCGACAGGATCAACAAATGCTTTAAATACTACCACGGCACGGACAGCGCTCCCAAAGGGTGCCCGAGCTGCGACTGCATGAATACGGGAAAGTCTGCATCCTTTGAGCTCTTTGAGCCTCATTTACAGAAGTATATTGAAATAAGGGCCATAGCGCGGATCAACGCCAATAAAGAATTGATAGGACTGATCCACATCGTAAGGGACATATCTCAACGCAAAAAAATCGAAGAGGAGCGCAACAACCTTCTCACGGCCATTACAAAGGCTAAGCTCGAATGGGAAATGACCTTTGACAGCGCTATGGAGTTTATAGTATTAATAGACAGCGAGCTTAAGATCACACGGTGCAATAAAAGCTTTGCCGAATATGTAGGGAAGCCTGCCAATGATCTGATCGGCAGTTATTTCTATGAATCCATCCCATGCGCCGATTACGAGCTCGAGGATTGCAAAGATCACATGAATTCCACAAAAGAGATGATAACCGAGATAAAGACGAAAACGGGACGCTGGCTTCATGTAAGCCATCAGCCTATAAGGGATGAAAAAGTCGAATCCCTCCATTCCGTCATCATCGCCACGGATATAACCGACCTCAAAAACGCGCAGCAGAGGATTAAGGAATCCGAGGAAGAGCTTAAAAAGAAGGTGGGGGATCTCGAAAAATTCTACGATATGGCCATCGGCAGGGAATTGAGAATGAAGGATCTTAAGAAAGAGATCAAAAAACTGAACAACGAGCTGGAACAGCATAAAGAAGGGAACGGCCTTGTTGCGAGATAGCAGGACAACGCGGGGCATGCTTGAAGAACACGTGAAGGGAAACCTGCCGTTATTCGACACGCTGGGTTACCCTATATATGTTGTCGATCCGGAATTCAACGTCGTGTTCTCAAACGCAGCAATGAAAAACCTGTTCGAGAATATCGGAGACGCTCAGGATTTGAAATGTTATCATCTGCTTCACCGGTCCGAGCGTCCCGTCAAAGATTGTCCGATGGTAAGAACGCTCGAAAATAAAACCCCCGTACTGACTGAACTTTACGTGCCTTTCGTTAAAAAGCATCTGCTTGTCAACGTATCGCCTGTCATGAGCGATGGAATTATCATAGGCGCCATCCATTCGATTACGGACATTACGGAGATAAAGAAAAAAGAAGAAGACTACGATCAGATCATCGACATATACGCCAGCTCGATCAACGAGCTGAAGACGAGAGAGGTGAGGGCGCAAAAAGGAAGAGACGCCTTTCTCAACATGCTTGAGGACATAAATGAATCATACAAAGAGCTTGAAAACCTCTTCCTGAAGCTTATCCTCGTCATGGTCAATACTCTCGACGCAAAGAGCCCCTGGACCAGAGGTCATTCCGAAAGGGTATCGATGTACGCCGAGCAGATAGCCGAGGAGCTGCTGATAGATAAAGACGAGGTTAAAAGCATCAAGCTTGCCGGGCTGCTCCATGACATCGGGAAAATAGGGACTTACGACTACCTTCTTGATAAACCGGGCGCGCTTACAAGGGAGGAATTTGAGATCGTAAAAAAGCACCCCGTGCAAGGCGCCGACATTCTCCAGGAGATAAAGCAATTAAGAGACATTATTCCTTTTGTCAAATATCATCATGAAAAGCTCGACGGAAACGGATATCCCGAAAGCCTTAAAGGCTCGCAGATACCGCTCGGCGCAAGGATCTTGCATGTAGCCGATTCATTCGATTCCATGACGTCGGACCGGCCGTACAGGCCTGCCCCGGGCTTTGAATACGCCCTATCCGAGCTGCGCAGGTTTCAGGGCACGCAATTCGACCACGAGGTAGTCGAAGCCTTTTTAAAAGTGCTCGAAAAAAGAAATTCCCGGAAATAAGCGACCGGCAATTCACCGAATTACCCGGACAACTATTTTCAATTAATCTTCAGAAGCGCCTTCAACGCGCCTTTTCGAGACGCGGAACGGAAGAACGGGGTCAGACTTGCTTATTGACATTTCATTGTCCATTTAACACCTTGAATGCCTTTTTCGCTTCCTTCGTTAAATTACTTCTCTCCTTTAAATACCTCGTAATAACCGCAGGATCCTTTCGGAGATGCATCGCCACTTCTCTG
>JACRHB010000002.1 GCA_016217725.1 Nitrospirota bacterium
ATATCAGAGAAAATAAATTAAGTCAATATATATTATGCCATTAGGCACTACATCGGGCTTTTCCGCCTTCCCTGTCTTAATCTCTTGTTTTTGCTGCGTTTTCTTTTTTAGCTTGCTGGTTTATATATGAAGTCGGGAATAATCTCATCGGCAAGCTTATACCCGTTCTCCACGCAGTCGTTCATGCCTATTCCACGGTAGGCGTTGCCCGTGATGTAGAGGCCCGGATAAGATTTTAATCTCTCCTCAATAAAGCTTAACTTCCTGCCGTGTCCGAGCAGGTATTGCGGGATGGCCTTTTCCCATCTGTAGATCCTTATCAGGTCGGGCTCGGTTTTGAAAGAGAGAATCGGTTTTAACTCGTCGAAGACCAGGCTGATTATCCTGTCGTCCTCGAGCATCGCCATTTCCGGAGACTTGGCGCCTCCGACCATCGTTCTCAGCAGGGCGTATCCCTCCGAGGCCCTGTTCGGGAAGATGCTCGAATCCCACAGCGTGCCGAGGATCTTCTTTCCCTCTATATGAGGCACGAGGAAACCGAAGCCGTTCAGGGCGTGGCCGACCTTTTCCTTTTTGTACCCGAAGCAGACAACCGATACGTGAGGGTAGGGGATGTCGGAAAGCGTTTTTGAAAGCTCGCCGTCGAAATCTTTCAGTATCTCCGCCGAGGCATAAGCCGGCGCCGCAAGGATCACCACATCGGCTTCGACATTATTTCGCGACGTATAAAGCTGATAGCGGCCTTTGTCTTTTACAATGCCGTAAACCGAGACGCCGAGATGAACCCTGTCTCCAAGCTTTCCCGCGAGGGCATCCGTAAGCGTCTGCGCCCCGTTATAAAATGACGTGAGCGCACCGCCCGGAGCGACGGAAACCTTGCTCGGAGTTTGGAGTTTAGAGTTTTGAGTTGACTCTTGACTCTTAACTCTTAACTCATCCTTTTTTTCTTTGCGTATTTTTATCAGCGCCTTTAAAAGTCCGCCGTACTGCTGCTCAAGCTCTTTGATGCGCGGGAAGCAGCTCTTTATGCTCATCCTGTACGGGTCTCCCGCGTAAATCCCCGAGGTCATCGGGTCGATCAGTTTCTCCAGCGCCTCGCTTCCGAGACGACGCATAATAAAATCGGCCACGGTCTCATCATCCGGCCCTTTGGGCGCGTTGTACTCCAGCAAGATTCTGAGCTTTCCGCCCCATGAGAGAAGCTCCGATTTGATAAAGGCAAGGGGCGATTCCGGCAGGGCGTTCAGCTTTCCGTTCAAAAAGATATATCGCTTTTTGGCATTCTCATTACTCCTCAGGGGATCAAGGCCGAGACTCTTGCATAACTCAAGGGTACGGGGTTTGTTGTCGAGAAATCCGTTTGCTCCCTTCTCGCAGAGAAAGCCGTCCGCTTTATCCGTCCATATCTTGCCGCCGGGTCTCGGCTCCGATTCGAGCACACTGACATCAAACTCCTCTTTTTTACCTAAAAGCGCACAGGCGGTCGCCAACCCGGATAACCCACCGCCGACAATGGCTATTCTTTTCATGGCAGCTCCTTTAGCTCCCTATATTGGCAAAAATCTCCTGCGATGTCAAAGGCGTTTTGGACCGGTCTTAAGCGTCGAGTCTGGAAGGCGTCAGGTATTTATTCAAATCAAAGGCTCCCTGTTTCAATAATTCTTCCACCGCTTGTACGTCCACGGGTTTGGATATCAGGTAGCCCTGCACGTACTCGCAGCTCAGCGATTTGAGCTGGGCAAGCTGTTCTTCCTTTTCCACGCCTTCCGCAATGACCTCCATGTTCAGGCTGTGAGCAAGCGTCGTTATCGCCTTTACTATCTCAAGGTTCTCGCCGTTGTATCCCAGCCTCATGACGAAGGAGCGGTCGATCTTCAGCACGTCGATAGGGAAGTGGTGCAGATAGCTTAAGGATGAGTAGCCCGTGCCGAAGTCGTCGATATGCAATTGGACGTTCATTTCTTTCAACTTCGAAAGCAGAGGAGACACCGACGCCGCGTTTTCCATAAACATGCTTTCCGTGATCTCGAGTATCAAGCTGTTCTGAGCAAGCCTGTTTTCCTGAAGGACCTGTTTTATCTGCTTGATAAGGTTTGGGAACAACTGCTTGCTTGAGATGTTGACGCTGACGCTCAAAGGCGGGTTTGACGGGAATTTTTCCTGCCATATGCGCAATTGACGGCATGCGTGCTGAAGCACCGCTTCGCCGATGTGAATGATCAACCCCGTTTCTTCGGCGGTGTTGATGAATTCCCCGGGATAAATAAGTCCGCGCGCGGGATGCTGCCAACGGACCAGGGACTCAAGGCTGATGATCCTGCCCGTCTGCAGCGACACGATGGGCTGGTAGTGAAGAAGAAACTCATTCTGCTTTATGGCCTGCCGCAGGTCCGTCTCCAATTGCATACGGGCCAATGCATTGGCGTACATCCTTTTGTCGAATATCTCATACCGGGCGCTGCCGCTGCTCTTTGCATAGTACATTGCGATATCCGCATCTCGCAGAAAGTGCTCCGGCTGCTCATAGCCGATCGTGCTGAAGGTTATCCCGATGCTCGCGGAGGTAAACACCTCCTGCCCGTTTAAATTGAACGGAGACGTAATCTGCTCCTGTATGCGCTCGGCCACATATACGGCTTCCTTTCCGTCTTTGAGATCTTCAAGCAGAACGGCGAACTCGTCCCCTCCGAACCGCGCCACGGTATCTCCGGGGCGGAGGCTGTCCTCGATCCTCTGACTTATCGCGATAAGCAGCTCGTCTCCTTTCGTATGTCCAAGACTGTCGTTCAGGACTTTGAAGCGGTCAATATCAAGGAAAAGCACGGCGAAAAGATATTCGCTGTTGCGCTTTTCACGGTTTATCACGTGCCTGAGACGGTCCATGAACAGCGCCCTGTTCGGGAGCCCCGTCAGTGAATCGTGCAGGGCGTCAAACATAAGCTGCTCTTCAGCAGTCTTGCGCTCCGTAACGTCCGTCATTGAGCCTGACATGCGGTAAGCCTTCCCCGACGAATCACAGACCGCCAGGCCGCGGCTCAGCATCCAGCGGTAGGTCCCGTCCTTGTGCAGCATGCGGTGCTCGTTTTTGAAATTGGGGGTAAGTCCGTTGATATGAGCCGCCATCTCCGTTTCCACTTGCATGCGGTCCTCGGGGTGGATCCGGCTGAGCCATTCCTCGGGCGTCCCCTTTATTTCGTGTTCTTCAAAGCCGAGCATCGCTTTCCACCTCGGCGAATAATAGACTACTTTCGATTTAAGGTTCCAGTCCCATAATCCGTCGTTGGCCCCCCGGGCGGCGAGAACGTACCGCTCCTCGCTCTCCCGCAAGGCGTCCTCGGCAAGCTTGCGGTCTGTGATGTCCCTGATGTATTCAACGACGTGCGACACTTCCCCACCCTCACCGAAGATGGGATAAGTGTAGATTTCCAGCCAGGCCCTGGTCCGGTTCTGCAGGACCAGTGGCTTGTTTTTAGCGCACGGGTCTTTGGATTTGAACGTCTTTTCCACGATACAGTCTTTGCAAACCGCTTTTCTCTCCTGCAAAACCTCATAGCACCTTTCACCGACAATGTCTTCAATAGATATTTTCCGCATATCGGCATACGCCTCGTTGACCCTTACTATTTTGTAGTCTCTGTCGATGATGCAGAAAGGATCGCGGATGCTGTCAAACATAGTGTTTAAAAATTTCTCGGACTTTATCAGCGCTTCCTGGGTCTGTATGCGGACCGCCATTTCTTTCTGGATTTCTTCATATCCGTCCTTGACGGCGTCGCTCATCGCATTGAAATGCCGTGCCAGCTCTCCGAACTCCGTATTGTCATTGTATGAAATTTTGACCCCGAAATTTCCTGAAGAGATATTTCTGGTAGCGGTTACAAGCTCGCTCATCGGGCGCGTAATGGACCTCTTCAGATATGCCGCAATCAGGACTATAAAGAAAAACGCCATCATCAGCGTCACAATAAGTATTTTCCTGACGTCCCTGAGTCTCTCCATAGTGCTGTCCGTCACCGACTCAAGATTATCGCTCGCCTTATGGGACATCTCTTCGACAAGGGTCAGTATGCTGCTGCCGATATCAACGGCATTGACTTTGAGATTCTCTATTCTGCCCGTGTTTGCAGACGCCGTCAGGTAGCTGCTCAAGGCATTTTGATAGTCCTTTATGAGAGATTGTATCCTTATTATCCGGTCGGTAAGCCTCGGCGGATGATGGCATGAAGTGCACTGCTGGGCCGCGTTCTCCAGGCTGACCATATTTTCCACGACCGAATCCATATTATTGGCGAAGGGCGTATTGACTTTATATAGGTCGGATTGAACGGATTGGACATTGATGACCAGGGACCTTCTGAGCTGTTCCACCTGGTGAAGCTTGATGATGTAGCTCATCTCCTCGGTGTTGTCAGTTATATACAACATGGATACCCCCGCGCCTATAGCATAAAACAGCAGCAGGGCTAACAACGATATGACGATCTTGCGCTTCATTTACGGTACATTCCCCTTACTCGTTGGCATACCTGTAATTCCTGAGGTCGATACCGGCCCTCTGAGCGATATCAAACACGGGGTCGTAATCCCTTTCCACGGTTTCAATGAATTTTATCGCGCCGAACTCTTTCAGGATCTCCACTCCTTCGGGATCCTTATCCATCTCAACAAGGGCGCGCTTCAGCTCTTTTTTAATTGCAGGAGGGAGGTCTCTCCTGAGGCCGAGCGCATTGGAAGGGACCTCAGGCGATTTTGCAAGCACCACCAGATCATCTTTCACCCTCGGGTCAGTGCGCGCCAGCGAGTCGAATATGGTATTTTTTGCGCAGCCTACGTTAGCCTCTTTGTTAAGGACCGCATATATTGCCGTGTCATGACTGCCGGTGAAGTAATATTCCTTAAAAAAAGAGTTTATATCTTTCACGCCGTTTTCTTTTAAATAGGCCACAGGAAATACGTATCCCGCCGTCGTAGCCTTGTCGACGAAGGCGATAACGCTGTTTCTCATGCGCTCCACGCTGTCTATTACGCTGTACTTGTGCACAAAGATATAACCACGATACGTGGATGAGCCGTCAAGATTTACCGGTCTTGCAAGGGGTTCGATGCCTAGTTTCTTGATCGCTATGGCGCCGGTAAAACTGCCCCAGAAGGCGCCGGCCATTTTTTCCGTATTAAACCTATCGATGATGTTTCCGTACCTCGGCAGTACGGAGAACCTTATTTTCATGCCCGTTTTTTTCTCAAGGTATTTTCCAACAGGCTCATACCGTTTGAACTGTTTAAAGACGTTCTGTTCGGGAATTAGGCCGATCTTTAATTCTTCCGCCAAGGATAATCCTGAAAACAGAAGGATCATTATAAAAACCAATATGAAACGCATCGCTTGTCCCATCATAGATATATTATCGACCTCCTATAAAATCTCTTAACTTTACCCCATAAAATACAAAACTCACCAGAAAGGGTGAGTCTGTGACTCCGCCACTTCGGCAGCTCCTCTATCCCGAAATCGGGGTAGGTTGCTTTGTGTAACCTGCCATAGCAGGTCTTACCCTTTCGGTGGCAGCTATATATTATTTAGCAAGCTTTATGCCTAATTAAAAAACATATAAATTCAATAGGTTATAAATGATATGCTTGCTAAATTTCACAAACTGTAGCGTTATTTTACACATTAATGTTAACTAATTATGACATATAGGTTTTCTGTTATCCAGGTCGATTTGTGAAAATTCGTAGCTAAAAACCCTTTTTTTAATAATGCCGTTACTTTTTCCGTCTCTCTTTAGCCATTGTTATAAGCGGCCATCTGCCTTTTTTATTTCTTTTGAAATGCTCCAATAACATCTCTGCTTCCTGAAAGGGCAGGGTAACGAATGAGAATTTTTCAAGTATCTGAATGCCCTTTATCTTATCGTCTTTGATATTGCATTTGTTTTTGATGAACTCCACAAGCTTCCCCGGAGTTAAACCGTCCTTTTTGCCGCGCGCTACGAACAGACGCGTCTTGCCTTTGGTATCAACGGCGACGTCTTCAATTTCAGTATAGTGTTTCTCGTCCAATTCCTCATGAAAGGCATATTGCAGCAGCGCGGCTAAAACTTCCTCGGCTTCATGGTCCGTCAAAAGCTCCCTGGACATTTCAAGGTATTGTCCCTGAGGCTGTGCTTTCACAATGTCTTCAAGCTCGGTCTTGATCCTCTGTTTTTTTGTATTGATAATATCTCTGACCTTCGGCAGTATGGCTTTTCGGATATCGGTCTTTGCGCTCTTCTTGATATATTGCAGCTTCCTGTACTCTTCCGGCGTAATGAACGTTATCGCAGTCCCCTCTTTGCCTGCGCGGCCTGTGCGTCCAATGCGATGTACATATGACTCCGGGTCCTGCGGGAGCGCGTAATTGATGACGTGCGTCAGGTCGTGGACGTCTATCCCCCTTGCCGCAACGTCGGTAGCGACAAGGATAGTTACCTGGCGCTTTTTAAATTTATTCAGGATTTTTTCTCTCTGGCTCTGGGATATGTCGCCGTGCAGGGCGTCGGCGTCATAGCCGCGGTCGATCAGGTGGTTTGCGACGGCATCGACGTCGATTTTGGTGCGGCAAAAGATAAGTCCGTAAAACGCCTCCTCCATATCGACGATCCTGCAAAGGGCTTCAAACTTGTCTCCCTGCGACACTTCAAAATAGATCTGGTCGGTAAGGCTGACGGTGAGGTCGCCCTTATGTATTTCGAGCAGTTCATATTCGCCCATATACTTTTCAGCTATCCGCATTATCTCCTTCGGCATGGTGGCGGAGAAAAGCATCGTCCTTTTGTAAGGGTTGGTATCTTTCATGATCCTTTTAACGTCTTCGATAAAGCCCATGTTCAGCATCTCATCGGCTTCATCCAGGACGAGGTAGCTTATCGCTTCCAGCTTCAATGTGCGCCTTGAAAGATGGTCGATTATCCTGCCGGGAGTCCCGACGACAACGTCTACGCCCTTTTTCAGACTGCCTAATTGTTTTTCCATCGACTGCCCGCCGTAAATCGGTATGATGCTCAGCTTCTTCTTTCCCTTCAGGGAATTGATCTCCTCGGCCACCTGAACGGCCAATTCCCTTGTAGGTGTAAGAACAAGCGCCTGTACGTTCTTTGAATTCTCGTTCAGCAGCTCAATGATCGGCAGCCCGAAGGCGGCGGTCTTGCCTGTCCCGGTCTGCGCCTGCCCGACGATATCCTTTTCGTTTGCAAGTATGAGCGGTATTGTCTTTACCTGGATCGGCGTCGGCTCTTCGTACCCCTTCCGTTTCAGTACCTTTAATGCCTCTTCTGATAATCCCAAAGCTTCAAATGATCCCATGTCGTAATTTTATTCCTTCCTTTAATTGCCTTTTCAGCACGTTTTTGTTTTTTCAATCTTATTTCAACAGGCTGTTTGAGTTAACAGGTGAAAGTTGAAGATAAACTGAAGAGAAACTATAAGACACTTTATCACATTTTCTATTTTATTATCAATTGAACGGGCGGTTAGAGCCATTTCTTTTTTCTGAAATAGATCAGCATCGAAACGCCTATGACGAGCATGATAAGCAGGATCAGGGGATAGCCGGACCGCCATTCAAGCTCCGGCATGTATTTAAAATTCATTCCGTAGATCCCGGCGATAAACGTCAGCGGCATGAATATGGTCGCTATTATCGTCAGGACCTTCATGACCGAATTCAGCCTGTTGCTTACGCTCGACAGGTAAAGGTCGAGCATTCCGGAGACCATGTCGCGGTATACCTCGATAGTATCAATAACCTGAATAGTATGGTCGTAAACGTCCCTCAGAAATATCCTTGTATCCTCCCGGATCAGCGTTTGGCCGCCCCTTTCCATACTGCTGATGACTTCCCTTAAAGGCCAGACGGCCTTGCGCAAAAAGATCATCTCTCTCTTCAGCGCGTGTATTTCGCGCAGCACGTTTGTCGTCTGGCTGCCGACAAGCTTTTCTTCAAGAAGCTCGATGTGGTCCCCGGTCTTTTCGAGGATGGCAAAGTAATTATCGACAATTGCGTCGATCAGCGAATACGCGAGATAGTCCGCCCCCATTTTTCTTATGCGGCTTTTGTTGCTCCTTATGCGCTCCCTGAGCGGTGTGAAGACGTCCCCTTCAATCCCTTCCTGAAACGAAATCACGTAATTCGGGCCTACGACAAGGCTTATCTGCTCGCTCGTTATAACACCCCTCTTTTCGTTGTAATAGAGCATCCTCAAAACGATGTACAGGTAGTTGTTATAATCCTCAAGCTTGGGACGTTGATCCGTATTCAGAATATCTTCAAGCACGAGAGGATGGAGGCCGTAGCATTCACCGAGTTTTTCAAGCAGCTCAGGCTGATGGACGCTGTCTATGTTTATCCACGTTACTGTCGGCCGATCCTTGAATTGAACGCATTCTTCCGCTCTTTCAATATCCTTCTCCTGAAAGCTCGATTCATCATAATCCAGGACCGTGATCTTTGTCTCTCCGGTTTTTTTCTCGCCGATATGCATGAGCGTTCCGGGAGGCAGTCCGCTCTTTTTGGACCTTTGTTTAATCAACGTCGGCATTTTTCAGTCGAACCGCTTATGATTGTTTGAGTTGATAATCCCATCGGGGGTATTTTAGACTAAGTGTGTTTAAGTTGCAAGAAAATCAGCGTGTTATATACTTAATGTTAAGGAAAAGGACTTCAAGTGAAAGCACAACTTAATTCAAGAGGCTTCACCCTCATTGAGATCATGGTGGTCATGATCATCATCGGTGTTCTCGCCGCCCTTGTAATGCCGCGTCTTATAAGCAGGCTGGATGACGCAAAGGTCACGGATGCGAAAATCCAGATAAAAAATTTTGAGACGGCGTTAAGGCTGTTTAAAGCGGACAACGGCTTTTACCCTTCGACCGAACAGGGGCTTGAGGCCTTGATCTCTCCTCCCTTGACCGGACAGATCCCCGAGCATTACCGTGAAGGCGGATATATGGAGAAGAAAACCCTGCCCCGTGATCCGTGGGGGTACAAATACGTTTACATTTCCCCGGGAGAGACAGGTGATTACGACATCATCACCTACGGAGCCGACGGCCGGCCCGGCGGAGAAGGCTACAGTGCGGATATATCGAACTGGGACATATGATAAAGGCAAAAGGCTGAAGGATGAAGGCTGAAGGTAGAAAACAAAACTATAAAGATTTAAAGGACAGAACAAAACAATTTGCACTTAGAATAATTCGCCTTTGCTTATCACTTCCTAAAACAAATGTTGCTCAAGTAATAGGAAACCAGTTGTTGCGATCGGGGACTTCTGTCGGCGCTAATTATCGCGAAAGTTGTCGTGCCCGTTCTAATGCTGAATTTGTTTCAAAAATAAATATTGCATTACAGGAACTCGAGGAAACAGCTTACTGGCTGGAACTTTTAGTTGATTCTAAAATTACCAATCCTGACTTGCTTAACCAAATTCAGAATGAAGTTGATGAATTAATTTCTATCTTTATATCTATTGTCAAAAAGGTAAGCAGGGAATAATATGTCATCATTTACCCTTCATCTTCCATCCTTTTCCGACAGTCGTTCTTCAGCCTTCAGCCTTCAGCCTTCAGCCTTCAGTCCCGGCTTCACCCTCCTTGAACTCGTTCTCGTCATCTTCATCATCTCCCTCACGACCGCGTTGATATTGCCGTCTTTCTGGGATACCGGGGAAAGGGCGTTGAAATCGGAAGCCAGGCGTTTAAGCAGCACGTTGAGATATGTCTATGATGAAGCCGTGGGGAAAAAGCAGACGTTTTTGCTCAAATTTAATCTTGAGGACAATAACTGGGGATATGAGAGCGAAAAAGATTCCCGCTCTTTTAAAATGGAGAAAGACGTAACGTTTAGAGACGTCGTTATCCCGTCGCACGGCGAGCTGACCGCGGGAGAGCTGACCATTGAGTTCGGCCCCCTCGGCCCGGCGGAGCCGATAACGGTTCACCTTATAAAAGATAGAAATGAATACACAGTCACCTTTAACCACCTGAACGGACGAGTTAAGATATTTGAAGGATATGTTATGAAGGCTGAGGGCTGAAGGATGAAGGCTGAATATAAGAACAAAAATCAAAAGCATAAAATCCCAAATTTTTTGTCTTCTTTTTTTCATCCTTCATCCTTCATCCTTCTGCCTTCATCTTCCGGCTTCACCCTGCTCGAGATCATGATCGCGCTTGCGATCATCGGAATGACCCTCGTAACAGTACTCCACACGGTCAATTATCACGCTAAGGTCTCATACGAAAACATTGTCGCCACGCAAATGATCCAATTGGCGAAAGAGAAATTGATCGACCTCGAAGCGAACCCCGTAAATTCCAACGGCGCTTTTGAGGGAACCGGTTTTACCTTCGAGAACGTCGTCCTTGAGACGGAAGATCCGGAGATACTCGAGTTGAAAACGGTCGTGAAGGGCCAGGGGAAAGAGTTTGTGCTGAATGAGCTTGTTTTAAAGGCAAACAATTAAAGGCTGAAGGCTGAAGGATGAAGGCTGAATATAAGAAGAAACAACAAAAAAATAAAATCCTTAATTTTTCGTCTTCTGTTTTTCAGCCTTCAGCCTTCAGCCTTCAGCCTTCAGCCTCCGGCTTCACCCTCATCGAAGTCCTTGTCAGCATCACTCTTTTAACCGTCGTGCTCGGGGCTGTATACGGCTCGTTCTTTTCCGTCCAGCGCGCTCTCGAGAGGTTTGACAACGTATCGCTGAAGTATCATGACGCAAGGACGGCGCTGGACCTCATGCGCCGTGAAATAGAGAGCGCCTTGTTGAAAGATACCGGCGCCGACACGGAGACCGGCAAAGGGGGGAAAACGGATTTCATCATCAAAGACCGGGACCTACTCGGTAAAAGCACTTCCATCCTGAATTTTACGGCGTTCTCCCTGAAAAGCTCCACGGCAAATACTATTTTATATTACGTCGAAGAAAAGGATGAAAAGCTGGACCTTCTAAAGAAAGAAGCGCCTTCAGTCATCAAGGCAAAGGAATATACGATGGAAATAGTTGAAGGGATAGAAGGCTTTACCGTAGAGTCCCTTTTTAACGGCAAATGGGTCAAGACATGGGATACGTCGAATACGGGGAAAATCCCTGACATGTTGAAGATCAGCATAGAATTCGACGATAACGGCAAAAAGGTAAAGCTGACGGAATTCGCAAGACCGAAGATCGGAAAGAATTTGTGAGAGAGACCGGCTCCGCACTGATAATCACGGTGCTGCTTGTCACGATCCTTGCGGCGCTTGTAACCGAATTCGCCTACGAAGTATACATAGACACCACTGCGTTATCCAACTATGAAAACGCCCAGAAGGCGTCCTTCATTGCCAAATCAGGACAGACGATCAGCTCCAAATATTTGGCGGAGGTCAAGAAAATGAAATATACGTATGCGGATTCTTTGGAATTGCCGGTTGATAAAGATCTCGGCACAGGCGTCATACTCACGATAAAGCTCGAAGACGAAAATGCAAAATTTAATATTAACAGTATAATATATGCACAGAGCGGTAAGGAAAATGAGAAAGCCTTTTCGTCATTGAAAAAGCTGTTTGAATACCTTAAGATTAATCCGAATCTTGCACTTGTAATCGCGGACTGGATGGACCCGAACAGCGAGCCGAGGCTGCCCGGCTCCGAAGACAATGCAAAGAATGCCCCTCTCTGGAGCATTAATGAACTTATGCTGATTAAAGGAATAGACAAAGACGTATTTAATAAAATAAGCCCTTATATCACAGCCTATGGAAATAATCTGATAAATATTAATACGGCCAAACTCCCCGTGCTTGTGAGTTTGCATGAAGACATGACGGAAACCCTGGCAAACAGCGTCATTGCTTACAGAGAAATCGCGTCCTTTGAGAACCCTGCCGATATTGTAAAGGTATCCGGGATGGAATCGACGGGGATGCTGATCCAGGGCAGGATAACGGCTAAAAGTCAAAGCTTCAGGATCGCAGCAAGAGCGACGGTGAATGAAATAACAAGGATCATAGAGAGCGTCGTGGATTCGGATGCATCGATGAAGATCGAGTACTGGCGGGAGATATAAATGTATTTTCAAATTTCAAATTTCAAATTTCAAATCCGGCAATGAAAACAGCTTTTATCGATTGGGCCGAAAACAAATTAAATCTTTACGTCTTTGAAGACAACAGACATATTGATACGCTGTCCGTTACGGTGGAAGGCGAATTAACTACTTCTTCATTAGCTCCGCTATTTAAACCCGGCATGCAGCAGATATATCTGAGCATCCCGTCTTCATTCTTAACCCTGCGTGAGATGAGCTTTCCGTTTTCTGACAAGGACAAGATCAGGGATACGATCTCTTACGAGCTTGAAGGACTGCTTTTAGGCAGCGTCGGCGATTATTCCATCGACCACATTATCACGGAAGCTTCCGAAAGCGGCTGCAAGGTGTTGGCCGTCTGTATTGAGAAGACAAGATTGAAAGAGCTCATCGATGCCTTTACAGCGGCAGGTCTCGAGCCCAAAACGATCACCTCCCTGGATTTGCGGCTTTCCGGGGGGAAGAGTGAAAAGCTGCTTGAAGGGTTGAGTTTTGACGATGCGGCAAGGGCGGAAGCGGTAGGGGAAGAAATTATAAACCCTTCCCTGAACCTCAGGCGGGATGAGCTGGCCTATACCGGGGACCTCGAGCGGTTGAAGAAAGGCCTAAGGCTTACGGGCTCCCTGTTGCTGATATTGCTGCTGATACTCGGCGCTCACGCGGGTTTTAAATTTATTAACAAGAAAAAGGAAAACAGGATGTTTGCGCAGGAGCTTCAAACCGTCTACCGCGGCGTCTTCCCGGAGGATAAAAAGATAATCGACCCCGTAAGGCAATTCAAAGGGAACCTGAACCTGCTGAAGGAGAAGAAATCCGCGCTCGGCGGCATCCCGGTCCTCGACGTGCTGAACAATGCTGCGAACCTTAAGCCCGGGGAAATTATTCTGAATGAATTAAGCGCGGACGGGAAGAATCTGATCCTGAAAGGGACCGCTTCGTCATTCGAAGAGGTCGATTCATTCAAGAACGCCCTTGCGTCCTCATTCGATGGAGTAAAGGTCGTGAACTCCGACGCCACCGTCGACAAGAAGATAAATTTCACCATAGTCATGCAGGAGAAAACGGCATGAATACTCTTATACGTAAGATATTATTTTTTGACGGAATTACATCAGCCCTTGCGGGACTTATTATCATTGCCGTTATCTGTATCGTGACGGCGCACGTTTTCTCCGGCAGCGTCGGGAAGGAAAACAATGCGCTGAAGGCTCAGTTGACTGAGATGTCATCGCTTGCCGAAGGGCTTGTTGAATTGAAAAGCGTCGTTGAATCAAAAGAGAAAAAGATAGGTCTGAGCAAAACGTCGGGCGTTGTCACGACCCTGGAGCAAACCCTCAAGTCCCTCGGGCTCAAAGCGACCGTAATAAAACCGCTGACTAAAAACAAGGTGAAGGAATTCACCGAAGAGGACGCGGAGCTTGAGCTCCGGAACGTCGACCTTAACGGCATCGTCAACCTCCTCTATAAGATCGACAGCTCTCCGGCGCCGATGAAGATCAAGAACGCCGCAATAAAAACAACCTTTGAAGACCCGAATAAGTTTACCTTGAAGCTGACCGTGTCGCTTTTGAGTAAAGAATAAGAAGAAATGGGACGCAGATTTACGCAGATGGTTTTAAAAATAGAATAAAAATCTGCGATGATCCGCGTAAATCTGCGTCCCGATAACCATGAAAAAAATATTGTACATTGTCCTTGCCGTCCCCGTATTCATCATCCTCGTCTGGTTTTTTGCCGTCCCCGGCGAGCTGCTGCGGGAGAAGATGGAAGAAGCGATTTCAGGCGCGGGAGAAGGGAATATCAGCGCGTCGATAAAGGGCTTTAAGAAAGGTCTCTTTTTCTCGATCCATGCCGACAGCCTGGACCTCGCGATTGACAAAACACCCACCCTGAAAATTACCGACGTCACCGGCTATATCGACCTGCGGCAGTTGATTAAATTGCAGCTTGCGTTCTCTATCGAAGGAAAGCTCGGCGGCGGGAATATCACGGGTCTTTTGAAATATCCTTCTGAAGGTGAAATAAAGCTCGAGAAGGCGGAGCTGAACGCGGTCCCTTATTTGGCGGAAATCGGAATTAAAGGCGGCGGACATCTTTCGGGTGAAATCAGACTTAAAGACAACAATGCGCGGCTCACTTTTCAGATCCCCGATCTGGCCGCGCGTGAAGCCTCCGTCATGATACCGTTCCTAGAATCCTTCCATAAAGCCCAGGGAGCTTTCTCCATAAACGGGAATAACGTAAAAATCGACTCGATCAGCCTCGAAGGCGAAAAAGGTTACGCGAGATTAAAAGGCGATATTACGAACGGAGAAAAGAATCTTAATCTGGAATTGATGCCTTCTATGGATAAGCTCAATTCCCTGGAATCGATGCTGATCGGGAAATATATCGTTTCACCCGGATACTACATAGTACCGATCAAATAGCGCCTGTCCATAAACTCGAACAATTGCCATTTTCCGTCATTCCGGTTTATCCGGAATCCTTCCCGTATTTCGGGAATCTTTTTTCAGAGGTTACGCAGAGAAAATTTTGAGGACCCTGGAGGAGCTCCATCTCTCGGAAATGCCCCATCCTGCGGAGATAAGGGTGAGAGACAAGACGTAGTGTTTCATATGCGTTGTAAAAATTGCCGGGACGGCATGGTTCACTGTTCACTGAATATTTGTCTCTAAGGGCTGCCGTGAATCGGTCGGGTTGATTTCGGAAAGCCCCGGCAGTCTCTTTGCGCCTATGAACCTTTTTACGTAGTAGGGCATGGTTAGCTTGTCTATGGTCACCTTCCTCGCAAGGGTTGACGCATGTATGAAAAGGTCGTTTCCGAGATAGATGCCTACGTGTGAAGGGAATGACGCATACGTCCTGAAAAATACGAGGTCGCCGATGGAAAGATCCTCTTTGGCCACAGGTTCCCCGAGATGGAACTGCTCGCGCGCGCTTCTCGGAAGGCTTATGCCGATGAGGCTGAAGACCTTTTGCACATAACCGGAACAATCCGTCCCCTTGAACGAATTGCTGCCGAACCTGTAGGGGATCCCGAGCGTCTGCTGCGTGATGAAGGTCAGAAAGCCCTTCAGCTTAGAATGCTGAGTTTCCTTATATGTCGTCGGTTCAGCCTTAGCGTCTTCCGAATTCATGGAAGATGTATTGCCCGAAGAAACCGTTTTAACCGCGGCGGGCTCTTTTTTCGCAGATGCCTTTGAAGGGATTATCAGTTTTGTGCCGGGGACCAGTTTGTCGGAAACAAGACCGTTTGCGCTGCTGACGGCGTCTATCCCGATTCTAAATTTTTTGGATATTTTGTAAAGGCTGTCTCCCTTTCTGACTTTATAAGTTTTGTCCGCCCATGCATTAGGGGATATCAGCATGACGGAAAATAAGAGAGCGACCCCGACAAATACTTTCGTTGTTTTATTCACTATATTAGTGCCTTGCCTTTCCGATATTAAGACATCAATATAAATGAATCGGGTAAAAATATCAATACCTTTAACCCTTCATCCACTGGTCCATCACACCCTCCAGCGCATACAAAGGCAGGGCGCCGTATACGTGTCCGGTTAACGTGTCCGTAAAAAATAACGGACACGGACAACGGTCACGGGTAACGAACTCTAACGGAGAGGGAGGGTCAGGAGGTCGTCTGCTCTTCAGCCGCCCGGCCCATAAGCTTGAATTTCGCGTATCTTTCTTCAATAAGCTTATCAGCCGGCTTTTTCATCAATTCGACAAGGCGCTGCTTCAGGACCTTTTCAACGGCCTTTGCCGTTTCCTGGTAATCCCTGTGCGCCCCGCCGACCGGTTCGGGGATTATCTCGTCGATGATCCCGAAGCGGTAGAGGTCCTGAGCGGTCATCTTCAAGGCCTCGGACGCCTTTTCATATTCTCCCTGCGTCACCTCCGTGCCGTTCTTTTTCCAGAGGATCGCCGCGCAGCCTTCGGGCGAAATCACCGAATACACGGAATGCTCAAGCATTAAGACGGCGTCCGCCACTGCAAGGGCCAGCGCCCCGCCGCTGCCTCCTTCTCCGATGACTGTTGCTATGATCGGGGTCTTGATCGTGAACATGTCAAGGAGATTTCTTGCTATCGCCTCGGCCTGTCCCCTTTCTTCCGCGCCGATGCCGGGATAAGCGCCCGGGGTGTCTATGAACGTGAATATGGGTCTGCCGAGCCTCTCAGCAAGCTTCATTACCCTGAGGGCCTTTCTGTATCCTTCGGGATTGGGCTGTCCGAAGTTTCTCTCGATCCTGTCTTTTGTGCTCCTTCCCTTTTGATGGCCGATAACGGCTGCGGGCATTCCCTGGAACTTTGCAAATCCCGCTACTATTGCAGGGTCGTCGGCGAAGCGCCTGTCGCCGTGCAGCTCGACAAAGTCTTCCATCAGGAGCTTTATGTAGTCAAGCGTGTAGGGTCTTTCGGGATGGCGCGCAATAAGGGTCTTTTGCCACGGTGTTATTTTTGAGAATATATCCGCCCGGAGGTCCTTCGCCTTTTTTTCGAGCTTTTTCAGCTCGGCGGTTATATTCATGTCCTTGCCGTCTGCAAGACGCTTCAACTCTTCTATTTTAGTTTCAAGCTCCGCAACCGGACGCTCGAAGTCAAGGTAGTAATGCATGTAAGCTCCGCTTAAGAAAATAGGTCTTATATGACCTATTTCTGCTTTTAACTCTCAACTCAACAAAACCGTCCCTTCTCCCAAAAGGCTTTCCGCTTCCGAGATCATCTCTTTGGACGGCAGCACCTGACGGTTGGTTGTTAAGACCGTCTCCCAGCTTTGGGGCGAGACGATTTTTAAGTAAACGGGACAATCGCCGGTGTATCTGGAGAATATCTCATTCAGCTTCGGCAGAGTTTCGGGATTGACGGTATTATGCATCGTCAATACAAGTGATTTATATTGAGCGGTTGTAAGCCCCGGAGAACCGTTTGCTTGACTTCTCTTAAACCTGCCGTTTCCGGTCTGAGGGCTGCCGGCGTTTTTCAATTCCTTTTCGAGGTTGCCGTCGTCAATTGAGATAATCTTCCTGGCGATTATTTTCAGCCCCTTGTCGGACTTGTCGGTATAACCTGAAATAATGACCGGCGTCTCCTGTGTAATTATGTTTTGCGCTTCTTTATAGACGTCAGGGAATACTATGACTTCGATAGTGCCGTACAGGTCTTCAATTGTAATGTAAGCCATCAGATCGCCTTTGTTCTTTGTCTGTATCTGCTTCAGGTCTCTGACGATGCCGCCGATATTTATATCGCGTCTATCCTCAAGCTCCGGCAGATCGTGTGTCGGCGTTATGGACAGCTCGGCGAATTTTTCTTTATAACGGTTCAACGGATGCCCCGTAATATAAAAACCGAGCGCCTCTTTTTCCATGGCAAGGCGTCTGGATTCATCCCATTCCTCAACCGCGGTCATCCCCGGAGAAGAGGGCTGCTGCATCATGCCGAACATGCTTTCCTGCCCCGAATCCCTCTCCTTCTGAAACCGCACTGCGGCGTCCATGACGGAGGCGAGGTTGAACATAAGCTGCGCCCGGTTGCCGAAGGAATCCAGGGCCCCGGCCTTAATGAGGCTTTCAAGGACCTTTTTATTCACTCTCCTTGAATCCACCCTTGAGCAGAAGTCAAAGAATAAATCGAAAGCCTTATGATCCCTGGTCTCTATGACGGCGTCAAGGGCCGAGCTTCCCACCCCTTTAACCGCCTCAAGACCGAAGCGTATTGAATTGCCTATGACCTTAAACTCCTTCGTGCTCTCATTGATGTCGGGCGGGAGGATCTCGATGCCCATCTCTTTGCATTCATTTATGAACACTACCACCTTTGCCGTATTGTCCATGTCCGCGCTGAGGGACGCGGCCATGAATTCGACGGGATAATGAGCCTTCAGATAAGCGGTCTGGTATGCTATGAGGGCGTAAGCCGCCGAGTGCGATTTATTGAAGCCGTACTGCGCAAACTGGAGTATGAGGTTGTAAAGCGTCTCAGCATTTTTCTCCGACACCTTGTTTGCCTTTAAGCCCTGGATGAACGTGTTCTTCATCCTATCCATTTCTTCAGGGTTCTTGCTGCCCATCGCCTTTCTTAAAATGTCAGCCTGCGCGAGGCTGAAGTTTGCGAGCTTGTGGGCGATCCCCATTACCTGCTCCTGGTACAGGATTATGCCGTGTGTCTCTTTCAGGATATCCATCAGCCCGGGGATGTTCAGCCTGGCGATTGAACCGGTCTGTTTGGGGTCTGAAGCGCCGTCTCCTCTTTTTCCTCTTATGAATTCCTCCACCATGCCGCTTCCGAGAGGTCCGGGCCTGTAGAGGGCGACGAGCGCGATCAGGTCTTCAAAGATATCGGGTTTTAATCTCGTGAGGAGGTCTTTCATGCCCGGGCTTTCAAGCTGGAATATACCGGCTGTCTTTGCAGCGCTGAGAAGGTCGAACGTCGCTTTGTCGTCAAGCGGGATATCCTTGATCGAGAAAGGCTGACCGTTCACCGTTGACTGTTGAACGGTTAACGGTGAGCGGTGAACGGTCAACGATGATTGGTTGATGATCTTTTCCGCCTTATCGATTATGGTCAGAGTCTTCAATCCGAGGAAGTCGAACTTTAAAAGGCCGAGGTTTTTTATTGCGTCCATATCGAATTGTGTGACGATTGCTTCGTCGTTAGGCGCTTTATATAAGGGCAGGAAATCCGTAAGCGGCTCGGGCGATATGACGATTCCCGCGGCATGAGTTGAGGCGTGTCTTGAAAGGCCTTCAAGCTTTTGAGCGACGTCGATCAGCTCCCTTATCTCCGGCCTCGTCTCGTACAGCTCTTTCAGCTTCGGCTCCATATCGAGGGCGGCCTTTATTGTGATCTTGGCGACAATGGGAATAAGCTTCGCCACCCGGTCCACTTCGGAATAAGGTATGTTCATCGCCCTACCGACGTCTCTTATCGCGGCGCGCGCCTGCATGGTCCCGAACGTAATGATCTGCGCCACGTGGTCCTTGCCGTAATGGTTCCCCACATAATCAATCACTTCGCCGCGCCGGTCCATACAGAAGTCAACGTCGATATCAGGCATGCTCACCCTTTCAGGGTTTAAAAACCTCTCAAACAGCAGGCCGTATTTGATAGGGTCTACGTCCGTGATATCAAGGCCGTATGCGACAAGGCTGCCTGCCGCGGAGCCTCTTCCGGGGCCAACCGGGATGTTTTTGTTTTTGGCATAATTGATAAAGTCCCACACAATGAGGAAATAGGACGAGAACCCCATCTTCTCTATCATCGCAAGCTCGCTCGTGAATCTATCCATGTAATGAGCAGGGATATTTTCACTTAGCTTTTTCTTCAGCCCTTTTTCCGCAAGCTTACGAAGATACCCGTTGACCTTTTCGCCTTTCGGGACTTCGTATCTCGGCAATTTGAATTCGTTGAATTTGAAATCGAGATTGCATTTCTCCGCGATCTTCTTCGTATTCTCAATCGCCTCAGGGATATATTTAAAATCCTCTTTCATCTCTTCCGGGCTTTTAAAGTAAAAAGTATCCGCGGAGAATCTCATCCGGTCCGCGTCGTTCAGGGTCTTGCCGGTCTGGATGCACAAGAGCACTTCATGCGCCTTTGCGTCTTCCCTGTTTAAATAGTGGCAGTCATTGGTTGCGACGAGCGGTATATGAAGATCCCTGCTTAATTCAATGAGCTGCTTATTGACTAAAGCCTGCTCGGGCAGCCCGTTTTCCTGTATCTCGAGGTAAAAATTTTCAGCGCCGAGGATCTTTCTGTATTCAAGCGCCGCTTCCCGCGCCTTGTCGAGCATCCCTGCCGAGATATAACGCGGGATCTCGCCTTTCAGACATGACGAAAGCCCGATAAGGCCGCCGCTGTACTGTGAAAGGAGGTCCTTGTCTATCCTCGGTTTGTAATAAAAGCCTTCAAGGTATGCATGACTTACAAGACGCGCAAGGTTTCGGTAACCGTTTATATCTTTGCACAAAAGAATGAGGTGATATGAAGACTCCGAGGCTTCAGTCGAGGATGAAGCCCCTTTATCGAAACGGCTTTTGGGTGCGACATATACTTCGCAGCCGATTATCGGCTTTAATCCGGCCTTCGAGACTTTTTTGTAAAATTCTATCGCGCCGAACAGGTTTCCATGGTCCGTCACGGCGACGGCCGCAAGTTTGAATTCCAAGGCCTTTTCGATCAGATCGGTTATTTTTATCGCACCATCGAGTAAGCTGTACTCGGTGTGCAGATGCAGAGGAACATACCCGGAATGCATGTGAAATTTTAGCGCATTGCGGAGGGGTTAGTCAAACGCCGTTTACAAGCTGTTGCTGACAACTTTTATCTCCTGCAGTTTCCTCAAGGCCGCGCCTGAGTCGATAGCGTCGGAAACAATTTTTACCGCCTCCGAGAGGCTTTTTGCCCGGTCTCCGGCTACAAGCGCCGCCGCCGCGTTCATAATGACAATGTCTCTCCTGGGGCCTTTTTTACATCCTAATATTTCGAGTGTCATCTTCGCATTTTCCTGAGCGGTCGCGCCTGCAAGGTCGGCTTTTTCAGCCCTCTCAAAGCCGAGGTCTTCAGGGCTGATGAAATACGTTTCGATCCTGCCGTCTTTAAGCTCGGAGATTTTTGTCTTGTCCGTATTCGTTATCTCATCAAGCCCGTCTTCACCGTGGACTACGAATGCATGTTTGACCCCGAGATTGGCGAGAACCATCGCCAGTTTGTCGGTAAGCTCATCATTAAACACGCCCATCACCTGTCTTTCAGCGCCGGCGGGATTGGTCAACGGTCCGAGTATGTTGAATACGGTCCTGATACCCATTTCCCTTCTCGGGCCTATCGCGTATTTCATCGCGGGGTGAAACAACGGGGCGAACATAAAGCCGAAGCCCGTGGACTCGAGACAGATTTGAACCTTCTTAGGCTCAAGGTCTATTTTTACCCCAAGAGCCTCAAGCACGTCGGCGCTCCCGCAGCTGCTTGAGACCGAGCGGTTGCCGTGCTTTGCCACGGAAACCCCGCACGCGGCTACAACAAGCGCCGAGGTAGTGGAGATGTTGAAAGTATGCGCCATGTCGCCGCCCGTGCCGCAAGTATCGACCGTATTTGCGGGCGCTTTTATCTTTGCCGCCTTTTCCCTCATCACCTTTACCGCGCCGGTGATCTCATCAACCGTTTCGCCCTTTATCCTGAGCGCTGTCAGGAAGGCCCCGATCTGCGCGCCGGTAGCCTGCCCTTCCATAATATCTTTCATCGAGCCGACCATCTCGTCTTCGGAAAGATTTTTCCCTTGCACCAATAAATTTATTGCCTCTTTGATCATAAGTTTGCTCCTTTACAATTGTGATTCGTAATCCGTGCTGATTCCGTTGTATTAATGCTGCGCAAAGAGTGTCTGCTTTCCATGAGGAAAGTCAACAGTTCAAGGGATGAGAGTTTTATGACGGGGCTCGGCATAGTACCCCTTTAATTCCGGGCTGCGCTTATTTCAAGTTTATAAAGGTTCTTTACCGGGAATTTTTTGCTTGCGTCAAGTATCTCAATGCTTACAATCTCATTTTTTGATGTGGTATGAAGTATAACCCCTTCCGCCATCTCGACTCCTCCGTCAGGTTTTTTTGATGACAGTTGAATGTAGGCGGCGTCAGCTTCTTTATCGTATTTTACTTTCATCTTTCACCTCCACAGCTTTTTCTTTAAAGGATATGTCGTAATAATAAATATATCTCCTTCTGTTTCTTCATAGACTACCTTGAGCGGATAGCCTGAATATTTTCTGCCGAACTCTTTTATGGCTACGGTTTTTATGCCTTCTTTACCTATATTATCAGGTGATTCTATCGTTTTGCGAATATCCGCTTCCTCTATATCATACAGTAACCCTTCAGTTACGGGATGTCACCTGTCATTCTGAGGAGCGAAGCGACGAAGAATCTCCTGCTTTATTAACGCGTTGAGATTCTTCGCTTCGCTCAGAATGACAATGTCAGACACTATTTGATTACAGCTTTGAGGATCTGATTTGAGAGATAGAAAATTTATTTTGACAAAACACATGTAATTCCTGATAATTATCTATATGCCAAACAATAAAAAATATTGAAGGACCATATAGATTTTACTTTTATAGCTTTGATTGTAATGAACCGAAACACGTACATGTTCAAAGAGAAAATATGAGTTGCAAGTTTTGGTTAGAGCCAATTGCTTTGTGTAAGAATAGCGGCTTTTCACCGAAAGAGCTGAATGCTATTCGAGTTATTATTCATAACAAGAGAGAACAAATAACGGAGGCATGGTATGAGCACTGCGGTTAAACTCCAAGAAATTAAAATTAAAGATGTGAATGTTACC
>JACRHB010000166.1 GCA_016217725.1 Nitrospirota bacterium
ATAATGCATATTAGAACGGTGAAAGAGGCTGGCTTTAGAGGATAATAGATATGTCAATGCAAGCTGCCCTTATTACCGTGCATAACGGCAGCGTTCAAAGGTATGATTTCAATGAAGCTTAATGCCGATAAACCGCACTTATGGAAGGCGGACGTTGAGAGGTCGATAGATTTTTATAACGACTGGTTTCTTCGCTTTGCTCCGACAACGTACCGGACTCAAAGAAAGGTCAGAACAAAGGAGGTTCGTGAGGCCTTCGATCTGACTGATAATCTTCGCACCATCACCCCTGAATGCCTGATGGAGAATCCGGGCGTCCTTCCGATGCTTCGAATGATCACCGCTCCTCCAATTGCAAGGGATAGGTTGATGGGTCTTTCCAGAACAGGCAGGAACTTAATCAAATCCATGGAGGGGAATGATGAGAGGCTATGCCGCATCCCGCCCAAAATGCGGCGGAACGAAATCTATGAAGCCCTCTCAAGAATATGCGACATTATACTTGAACTCACTGACCATGAACTGTTTCCCTGGCTCGACGGCAAACACCAACCCGGGGCTGAAGAGCTTGAAAGGGCTGCAATGGTTGTGGCTGACCGCCTTTGCGGCGCAGCCTCCGATCCCATAATCAGAAACGCCCAGGAGCGAAGGCAGCTTCAATCGCTTAAGAAATGGCTTACTGCCCGGGGATATTCCGAGGTTCGCCCTGACTCGGTGAAGACTTACGGTGATCTCGCTCCGATGACATTTGCTTTTAGGCTCAACATACCTGTCGGCAAAGGAGATAATAAGACAATAATACCCGTTGACTGCGCAATTCAACCGCGTAATGCCGGCAAAGGGGATGTGCCGATACTGATCGAGGCTAAGTCTGCCGGAGACGCTACCAATACGAACAAAAGACGAAAAGAGGAAGCCCAAAAATATTCCCAACTGAAGGCAAATTTCGGTGAGGGAGTAAAATATATTCTTTTGCTGTGCGGCTATTTTGAGGCAGGCTATTTAGGCTATGAGGCCTCGGAGGGGATCGACTGGGTCTGGGAGCATCGGATAGGCGATCTTGAGCCTTTGTTAGGCGGTCGCCTTCAAAAAAAAAGTCCCGAGTCGGTGAGGGAGGAGGTAGTAGACTATAAAACAGATTATTCCCTTACTGAAAAGACGCGGTTCGAACAGCAAAGGATAATCGACCAGAGGAAAACGGCCGAGGAGCGAAACAAGCGGGGCCAGTTTTCAACACCGTTCGGGCTTGCCGAAGAAATAGTGCGGTCATCCATCAAACACCTTCCCGAATTCGCGCCTGTCAGATTTATGGAGCCTGCCGTTGGAACGGGTGTCTTCTTTTCCGCTTTGCTGAAATCCATGAATGGCCGTAAGCTCGAAGAGGCCGTAGGAATTGAGATCGACAGCGCTTATGCAGAGGTTGCGCAGCGGTTATGGTTCGGGAATAAACTGACTGTAATCGTATCGGACTTTCTGGATTTTGCCTGCCTGCCTGAGAACGAGGGCAGGTTTAATTTACTGTGCACTAATCCGCCCTATGTTCGTCACCATCATATGGAACCGGCGGAAAAACGGAAACTTCAGGATGAGGTTTTCCGGCGACGGGGACTGACGGTCAGCGGCCTTTCAGGTTTATATGTCTACTTTGTACTGCTTTCTCATAATATTCTATCTGACAATGCAGTCGCTTCATGGTTGATTCCAAGCGAATTCTTATACGTAAATTACGGCAAGGCTCTGAGGGACTATCTTCTTCACCATGTAACTCTTTTGGATATTCACCAGTTCGATCCTGAGGACGTCCAGTTTGATGACGCGCTGGTTTCGTCCTGTGTTATTACATACCGAAAGAACAGGCCGTCTGGTGACAGCTCTATTTCATATAGTTTCGGCGGCACGATGGCCAACCCCCACGTAGAAAAAACCATAGAGGCCGTCGAACTTGATTCATCTAATAAATGGATTTTCAGGAGTGGGAGATTAGGCGGCAATGGCGGCGAACATGCACTGCGCCTGGGGCATTTGTTCGATATAAAGCGCGGCCTCGCAACCGGGGCCAATTCGTTTTTTATCCTGACTGAGGAGAATGCACGCGAATACGGCATCCCGCCCGAATTCCTGCGTCCCATCCTCCCAAGTCCACGGTTTCTTAAGGATGCTGTAATTTCAGCCGATGAGGCCGGGTTGCCGAACATAGAGAGACGTCTTTTCCTGCTCGATTGTCCGGAGCCTCCCGAAACCGTGAAGGAACGTTATCCTGGATTGTGGGCGTACCTTGAGACGGGAAGAGAACGCGGGATTGTGGACACGTACCTTTGCAGCAACCGCAAGGTCTGGTATTTCCAGGAGCGGCGTGAGCCCGCTCTTTTCCTTGCCACATACATGGGCCGATCCGAAGGCGAGAAACGCTGCCCGCTCCATTTTTATCTCAACTTTTCCAAGGCCGTTGTGACGAATGTATTTCTGAATCTTTATCCTAAACCGTTTCTTCTTAAATTGCTTAACGGCAGCTATGACCGGACATTGGAACTGCTGAGATCATTGCAGGCCATCACCTGCGCTCAAATGGTTGATGGGGGAAGGTCTTACGGTGGAGGGCTGCACAAGCTGGAGCCCCGCGAGATGGGGAATGTGGTTCTCCGTTCGGTACCTGCTTGGCTTGTCGTGGAGTTTGAAGAGCAGCTTGTGCTGATTTGAAGATATCCAAAATATTTCAACCTAATTCTTACTTCTTACGAAGCGACAATGAGCGGCTTCAATGTCGGGGCTAACAGGCGGAGTATCTGGACGGGGAGAGAGCTTGTGAAGGAATAATCGGCGGCTTCTTCGCCGGGCATGAAGGCGGTCAATACGCCGAAGTGGCTCTCGCCGATAAAGAAGACAAACGTGGCAGTCCGGTTGACGACGCGCGAGCTTATGATCTTTCCGCCTTTGGAAAAGGTCTCAAAACGGTTATCTCCGGAGCCGGTCTTGCCGCCGATGATAACAGGATTGTTGTCCGCCCCCTTCAAGGCGCCGTAAACCCTGCGCGCAGTGCCGTTTTCAACCACGCCGGCAAGCGCCTTCCTTAAGACCTGCGCCACTTCCTCCGGCATTACTCTTTCCCCCTTGACCGGTTTGAATGCAAGCTCCGTCTCATAGGGAGTATCCTCGGCAAAATTGAGCGACGGGACCTTGAGCACGGGCATGCGCACTCCGTCATTCACTATTATTCCCATAAGCTCGGCGAGAGCGGCGGGACGGTCGGCGGAGCTGCCTATGGACGTGGCATAGGACGGCACAAGATGGTCAAAAGGATAGCCGAGGGCCTTCCAGCCTTTGTGTATCTGCTTGAACGCTGTCTCTTCAAGGAGTATCTTAAGCCTTATATCCTGCGCCTTCCTGTTGCGGGTCTTGAAAAGCCAGGCGCCCGTCTGCTCTCTCGCATCGGCGCTTTCCCGGACCAGGTCCTTCAATTCAGCCTCCGGATGAGCGTCAAGGTAACCTATGGCCCACAACTCAAGCGGGTGCCTGTTGAGAAGATAGCCGTAGTCGGAAAGATTGAACCTCGAACCGCCGTATTTAGCTGTCAGTATCGATGACGATTCATCCGTCACATCAAGTTGCCGCTGCCTGAGCCAGGCGGCAAGCTCATCCGCAGACGCCGACGGATGCATCGCAAAAAACAAGATTGCAAGATGCTTCGGGGACGCGCTCCGCGTTCCGAGGAGTTTATCGACGGACTGCTCAAGGGTAAGCCCCCGGTATTTGTGCACGAACCCTGAAAGAAAGAGAGTGGATTCCTTGTCTGCTATCCGTTTTAGAAGCTCTTTTCTTTGTGGATGATCCTGGTTTTCCAGCACGGCCTTTGCATCCACGTCCAAACGCGCCATGTGATAATAAACGATCTCCCGCATGAGCCTGACAAATACAAGGTTTACGGAGCTCCTGAGCCCTTCGTAGACCGTCATCACCTTTCGGTTGTCTTCTTTTTTGAAATTTTCAAACCTGTGCAGGCCCCCGCCCGTAAAGAAGGCCTCTGAAGGACTTCCTGAAAACTTTCTCTCCATTGCCGCTTCAAGAACCTCTCTTAATGTCAGCTCCGGATTTAAAGAAAGCCGTTCAGCAAGCCATTTGGTGATGGGGTCTTTATGGAACGCCGGGTTATTTTCCAGCGCTTCCGGCGCCTGCCCCGCCATTTGTTTGTAGGCTTCGGCAATTATCTGAAGGTAATGCGCAAGCGTCCTGAGCTTTGCGGTAGAGCCGAGATCAAGCTTTACGCCTTCGTTGATGTCCAGCGGCTTGTTAAGGTTGTCCGCCTGCACCCGGAGCGCATTGCCCGCAGGCGTCTTCTCATACAGCATAAAACTGTAAATCATGTTCCCCGGGTCGCCGCTCTTCAGCATGCGCTCTTGCGTCAACCCCGCGGACTTTACGTATTCCGGATCAGTAAGTTGTTGAAACATATGTGCGACCTCTTTCTGGACATTTGCGTCCAGGGTGCTGTGGACCGTAAGGTCGAGACGGTCCAGGTCATAAGAGCCCGGCAGGTCCAGCGCCTTAAGCAGATGGTACCTGATGGCGTTGGGCGCCTTCCGCTCGGCAAAAGGCGGCCTGGGCAGCTCGATTCTACCTGTGCGGAATTTCAGGGGACTGGATTTAAGTAGAGCATAAAATTGAGCGTTAATTTCTTTTTCTTTAAGCATCAAGTCCGTAAAATGGTTTACCCTTTTCATCAGGGCGCGCCGGTCTTTGACCAGATAATAGGTGGGCGCCTTGACCGAGAGGAAAAGGGTCATGACCTTTTTAAAGGCCTCAGCCCGCGCCTTTAAGTCCTCCTGTACACTCCCCCCGGAGCGCAGCGCATCGGAGATCTCCGCAATGTCGTCTCCGAACCAGGCCCATAGGCCTTCACCCAGCCCGTAAACTTCTCCATATCCCGGGGCCGACGCCAACGGGACCGTATTGATGTAGTCCGCGACGATCTCTTTCCGGGAAACCGTAGTGTCTCTTCCCGCCCGGTACGCCTTGAGGCTGGCGGAAGTGATCTGGCGGATCTTCTCCTTCGCCCCTTTCGTGCGTCCGCCTTCCGAGTGCTGGTATTTCTCAAGCTGCGTGGCTAACGTGCTTCCGCCTTCCACCGACGCGGGCAGGCCGATGCTCTTTGCAATGTATTTGAAGCCCGCCTTTGCCATGCGGTCCCATTCAAAGACCGGGTTCTGATGCTCATCGAGCGGTCTTAAAAGCTCGCGGTTCTCGACGAACAGGAGTATCTTGATCACATCCTCGGGGACCTCTTCAAAGCCGGGATAGATCCTCTCACGGGGCACGCTTTCATACAGAGGGTTCCCGAGCCTGTCGAGTATGGTCAAGCCTGCTGCGGTCTTTTCTTCATAAGGAGGCGAAATGCCGGCCCTTGCCGCTTTGACCAGCTCCGGGCTGAACCGGACCTGTCTTGCGACCTTATAGTTATATTCTTCAAGGTTCTTTGCGAAGGCCGGGATTTGCACATATCCGCGTCTCCTGTCGAGAGGGCCTTCCTCAGGAAAGATAATGCTCGGACTCGGCCCTTTGCCTACTTCAAATTGCAGCTTCTTCGCATAATGTGAGAATATCAACGATTCAACGATCGAGGTGCGCCACTCATAGATAAGCAATGCGAGGGAAAAAAGAATGAAGTAGGCTATTAGACGGTCGCGCCTGGAGCGCTTAAAATGCTCAAAAAACTTCTTTAAAAACATCTTTTATAAAAAAACAGTATATTCACAATTCGTGCTTATACTATATTAATATAATTCGGCATTAAAAAAACAATATGGGAAGTGTTAAGTGTTAAGAGTTAAGTGTTAAGAGTTAAGAAAGGTCTCTATAACTTTCAACTTTTTTACAGGTACATCTCAGGCCGTAAATTGAACTTGTCAGGTGATTCGTAACTTATTATCCTGTCTCCGCCTTTTTTCTTTGAAGGCTGTGAAAGGTCTATGTCAAAAGGGACTTTTATATATTGAGCCTTTTTTGTATCGTAGACGATACGGACCACCGGATGCAGCAGGCTCTTCTCGCCGTGTTTGATGATGATGCCGATCAGGCCGCCTTCCAGCCGCACAAGCGTGCCGACGGGATAAATGCCCACGCACCGTATAAACTGCTGCACAAGGGTCCTGTCGTAATGATAGCCGCTCCATTCAAATAGCTTCTTCAGAACTTCCGTGGGTAAAAATTTGTCCTGGTAACACCTACTCGACGTCATCGCGTCATACACGTCTATGATGGCCGCCGCCCTGGAGTAATAAGCGATCTCCTCCCCCTTCAGCCCGAGCGGATAACCGGTCCCGTCCAGGCGCTCGTGATGCTGGGCTGCCAGGGTGAGCGCGGTTTCAGGAATGCCATGGATTTGCTCGAGCAGCATGCGGCTGTATTCTACGTGTTTTTTCATCAGCGCCAGCTCCTCCTCGGTCAATCTTTCTTCCTTGTTGAGAAGGACCTGCGGCACTATCATCTTTCCGACGTCATGAAGCAGGGCGCCCATGCCGACTTCCTTCAACAACTGCATTTCAAATCCCAGATGCCTTCCGAAGGAAATCATGAGCACGCAGACGCTGACGGAATGCATGAACGTGTATTCGTCCCTTTCTTTTATCCGGGATAGGCTTATCAGGGCGTCCTGGTTGCGGAAGATCGAATCGATCATGTCATCGACGACGACCTTGATTTTTTCCGTCCTGATCTGTTTCCCGAACCTTATATCTTCCATGATGTTTTGTATTGTTTTTTTCGCTTCATTTTTTATCTCCCGGGCTTTTGCAAATTCTTCCCGGACTGAAACAGTATCTATCTTCACAACTTCCTGTTCGGCGACTTTGTTGATCTCCCCCTCGATCTCCCGGTGCACTTCTTCCATTGTCGGCGCGCCGCCGACGTCATATCCTTTGTCGGTGTCGATGTACAGCTCGCGAATTCCGAAGCTTCTGATCTTCTCGATGGTTTGCTCATCGCCGATCTTCATGCTGCTGCTTAAAAAAGGATGATTCAGCCACCCGCAGTTGAAATCGTGGACGTACATCCCCTTTGTTAATTGCTCGACTTTAATTTTCTTGATCATTGCAAGTTAAAAAATTTTTATTTAATTATACATCACCTTGACAAGATCGGGAAACTGTATTATTTATATGATATACACTCAAGTTTTCGGTTGATTATGACGACAAAATTTATTGGGTCACAATAGTCTATTAGCTGAAAAGTTGTTTTTAAGAAGGAGGAAACCATGCAGCCATAATCGAATGCTTCCCGTAAAATTACCGAACGTGGTTAAACTTAAAACCTTTTTAAAGGAGAGATAAGATGAAAATCAAAAATTCAGTATTAATCTTTTTTGCGGTGATTCTAATTGCCGGTTTTAGTCTGAGCGGAGCCTTTGCAGCCACCCATCTTTATGTGGTTAATAATCTTGACAACTCCGTATCGATAATCGAGACAGCGACTAATAAGGTCATTGGAACGATAAACGTCGGCGCATCGCCTACGGGGATAGCGTATAACCCGACGTATAAAAAGGCATACGTCGTCAACAGGGGAGACAACACCGTCTCGATAATCGACGCGGCAAGTCATTTCGTTACAGGCACAATAGCGGTCGGCGCCTATCCCTGGTATGTGGCGGTCGATCCCAACGTGCATACTATCGATATTAATCAATACGTCAAGGACTTCCCGGTCATGTATTTTTACGTTACCAGCGCCATCGGGAACCGTATCGACGTGATGATCTCTACATTGGACGGCATTCTCACCCTGCCTGCCGGCAATATACCGCTGGAAGTGCCGCCGATGATAGGGGTGTTCAACGTGACGCTGGACGTCGCCAATCAAAAGGCATACGCCGTGAATTGTCACAATGCCGTCATGGACATTATCGACCTTAAGACCAAAAAGATGATCGCAACAGTGGAGAATATGGAGAAAGCGGACGGCTTTGTCGGCGTAGGAATAGACACCGTGCTCAATAAGGTATATGCCGTGAGTGACTATATAGACGTGATGCCGGTAGTTGACGCTAATGCCAAGAAGGTTGTGACGAAAATAAAAGTGGGCAGCGCGCCGTACAATGTAACTGTGGATTCCGTCAGACACAAGGCTTATGTGGCAAATAGAGGGAGCAATACCATATCTGTGGTAAATACCATGAATGATACGGTAGAAGCTACAGTGAAAGTAGGCGCGGAACCCGTCTCTACGGCGCTTGCAGACGGCAAGGCTTATGTCACCAACTGCAGCGGCAACAGCGTATCGGTAATCGATACTGCAACCAATAATGTAATAGACACAATCATGCTGCCCGGCACAAAACCTTACAGAGGGTTGTGTCCCTGGGGGATAATAGCGTTCTGAAAATCGTGAACCGTGACCGGTTATCGTGTCCGTATAAAAAACAAACACGTTAACCGGTCACGTTAACCGGTCATCGGAAGGGTTATCCTGAACGCAGTCCCTTTCCCCGCTTCGCTTTCCACTTCGATGCTGCCGCCGTGAGCGACGATGATCTTCTGCACAAGCGCCAGGCCGAGCCCTGTCCCCTCTTGCTTTGTCGTATAAAAAGGGAGGAATATCTTCTGCTGCGCGTCCCTGGATATTCCGCAGCCCGTGTCCCGGATGTTTATCTCCGCCCTGTTCCGTATGCAGCTCAAGCCGATATCGATGCTGCCCCCGTCGGGCGTCGCCTCAACGGCGTTGATGATAAGATTCGATAACGCCTGCCTCAAAAGGACGACGTCCGCATTTATAGACACAGGCTTTTCGTAATTCGTCGAAACATGAATTGTATCGCTGTCCCCTATAACGGCCGCAAGGGTCTCGCTTAACAATACGTTTAAATCCGTCTTTTCTTTAAGCGGCGCCGCCGGCTTCGCAAAAGAGAGAAGCTCGGAGATGATCTTGTCCATATTCCCTATCTCAGCCTGAATTGCATCGACGGTGGCTTTGTTTGACGCATCCACTTTCTTGCCTAACAATTTTGCATAACCCGAGATTACCGACATTGAATTTCTCAGCTCATGGGAAATCCCCGCGGACATCTCTCCCAATTGACTGAGCCTTTTCTTCAGCTCCACCTGCGCCTGGAGCGCCTTTATATCCGTCAGGTCGGTGAAGACAAAGATCATTCCCATCTTTTCTCCACCGGTATTCTTCAATTCGGAAGTGGTGACGCCGATCCAGATATGTCTCCCGTCGCCGGTGACATATGGATATTCCGCCCTCGAGACCGGCTTATCTCCTCTCATGATCGTAATCAGGGGCTCGTTGAATACTTCCATGAAGTTCTTGTCTATCACTTCTTTTGCGCTTATCCCCAAGATCCGCTCCGCCGCCTGATTCATGCTTTTGATCTTCAACTCATTGTTGATGCTGATGACGCCGCTCGGGACGCTTTGAAGGACGTTTTCGTTATAGACCTCCAGGCTTAACGCCTTTTCCTCGGCAAAGGCCCTCAATTGCTCCAGCTTCTTTTCTTCCTCTTTCAGTTTATTGACAAGCTCATGAAAGGTCTCAACGACAAAACCAAGCCCGGAATGCTCTTTTGCGTTTTCAGCTTGTTTAAGCGCCTTCTTTTTTTTATAAATATAAGCCGTAATTACGAGAAGCAATACTGTAAAAACGGTGAAGGTGAACAAAAAAAGCGTTAATATCCTGAGAAAATTATCCTGCATAAAGATACCAGTTTAAAATATCCTGTCCCCAGAAAAGGCTGATAAGGGCGCCGGCTGCGAGATAAGGCCCAAAGGGTATTCTTGCTCCCCACTCTCTTCCTTTTATCAGTATTATAGAAAGGCCGATTACGGAGCCAAAAAGGCTTCCTGAAAACGTCGTGAGGATCACGCCTTTCCATCCCAACAAGCCTCCGACCATCGCCATCATCTTTATGTCCCCGCCGCCCATCGCCTCTTTTCTCAATATCGCCTTTCCGAGCGCCGCTATCAGATAAAAGGATCCTCCGCCGGCGAGAAAGCCGGTTATCGACGCTTTCCATCCTAACAGCTCCGCGCGTAAAAACGGGTCGGGCATTACGGTCGAACCCAGAGCAACCGCGAGGGGGATGCCGGGAAGCGTTATGCCGTTGGGGATGATCTGATGGTCGAGGTCAATGAAGAATATTACAATCAGCGATGATAAGAAAACGCAATAGACCGATAATATCCACGGAGAGTCCGCGCCGAATCTGCTCAGCGCAGCGACATACAAAGCGGCGTTGAGAAACTCTACAAAAGGATATCGCATGGAAAACCCGGCCCTGCACGTCCTGCATTTTCCCATAAGCAGCATATAACTCAGTATCGGGACGTTGTCGTAAAACTTTATCGGGCTCCCGCATGAAGGGCATCGTGAGGAAGGGCTGACGATCGATAAGCCTTGCGGTATGCGGTAGATGCATACGTTGAGAAAGGAGCCTATCGCCGCGCCGAGGATGAAGATGAAGAGATACGGGGTCATTCCGGCAGCTTGCTCAGGCTCCTCGCCTGATTTCTGAAATCATCAGCCGCTTCTCTCAGGTGCTTTATCTCGTCAAGCGCCTGCTGGACGATAAAATCCTTCCATATCGCCTTTTCCCCTTTTTCCTTCAGCTCCACGACCCTCTTGCCGATGTCCCTGTAGAGGTCGTCGATCTTACCCTCAAGCCTGGTGCTTTCAAAGAGAAGCTTCGCGATCTCCGTCTCCGCCTTGGTCCTCTCGGCAAGAAACGTCGCAACCCATCTGACCTGATCAAGCCCCTTGTTCAAACTTCTGCGAATCCTGTCTATCATGAATCCTCCCGACAAGAAGTTAAAAGTTGAAAATTAAAAGTGAAAAGTGAAAAATAATAATACTTCTATTATTCCTTCAATCGTTAACTCTTAACTTTCAACTTTTAACTCTTAATTAATTCCAGTCTCCCCATCCACTTCTTCTTTAACGTTTCTTTCAGCAGCGGATGCCTGCTCAAATCCGGCTCTGCTTCAACCAAAGCGAACGCCTCTTTCCTTGCCGCTTCAAGCACGTTAATATCTCTTACTATATTAGCAATTTTCAGCTCCGGAATACCCGACTGCCTTGTGCCGAAGAAATCTCCGGGGCCGCGGATCGCCAGATCTTCTTCAGCAATTTTAAAGCCGTCGCCCGTGGCTTCCATAGCCTTGAGCCGCCTCTTCGCCTCTTCGCTGAAAGGATGATACGCCAGGAGCAGACAGTATGATTCATAACCGCCCCGTCCTATCCTTCCCCTTAATTGGTGCAATTGCGCAAGTCCGAACCTCTCGGCGTGTACGATGAGCATGAGCGACGCATTCGGCACATCGATCCCCACTTCGATAACCGTCGTCGCTACAAGTATATCGATCCCGCCTGATTTGAATTGAGACATGACGGCTTCTCTTTCATCGTGATGTATCCTGCCGTGAACGAGGCCGATCTTCTTATCAGGGAATATTTTCTTGAATGCCTCGAAGCCTTCAATGGCTGATTTGAGATCAAGCTTCTCCGATTCCTCAATGAGCGGGTATACAATGTACGCCTGCCTGCCTTTGGACAATTCTTCTTTGATGAGGGCGATGATCCTGTCTTTCCGAGACGAGAAGAATACTTTCGTGATTATCGGCTTTCTCCCCTTCGGGAGCTCGTCGATTATTGAAATGTCGAGGTCGCCGTATAACGTCATTGCCAGCGTGCGCGGTATGGGCGTTGCCGTCATAATAAGTATGTCGGGATTAAAACCCTTGCGCCTCAGCGTTGCCCTTTGAACTACGCCGAACCGGTGCTGCTCGTCGATTATTGCCAGGCCGAGATTATTGAATTTCACGTGCTCCTGTATCAGCGCATGCGTGCCGATAATCAACTGTGATCTCCCTTCGGATATATCATCAAAAGGCTTCCCTTTGCTGCTTGACGTCAGCAGGACAACGTTTAATCCGAGCGCCTCGACCATTTTGTGGATGTTGATGAAATGCTGCTCCGCAAGAAGCTCGGTCGGCGCCATCAGGCACGCCTGGCAGCCGTTCTCAACCGCAATAAGCATCGACACGAGGGCGACGACGGTCTTGCCGCAGCCGACGTCTCCGTGCACAAGCCTGTTCATGGGCAGAGGTCTCCGCATGTCGGACTTTATCTCGGCAATGATCCTCTTCTGCGCGCCCGTGAGCTCAAACGGCAAGGACTTGAGGAATTCATCCACTAGATGGTTTTCGACGTTGAAGCTTATTCCATGCTCGAGTATCTCCCTTCTTTTCAGAAGCGCGAGTCCTGTCTCAAGGAGAAAAAACTCATTGAAGGCCAGACGCTTGTGGGCGCGGCTTACGCCACCGTTTAAGGCGCTCACGTCGGCGCATTCCTCCGGGAAATGAGCTTCCTTCACGGCCCACCTCATTGGAGGCAAGCTGTTTCTATTCCGAATATCTTCCGGCATGTACTCGTCTATAAGGGATGAATAGCTGCTTACCGCATTGAACATGAGCGTGCGTATCTGTTTCGGGGAAATTCCTTCGGTAGCATTATAAACGGGGACAATTCTCGAGGTGTGAATGAATTTATCTTCATCGCCGACCAATTCAAAATCGGGGTTTTCCATTTCAAGGCCGAACCTTGCATACGGATTGCCTTTAACAATGCCGCTTAAAATAACCTTCTGGCCTTTTTTAAAATATCTCTCAAGATAGGGTTGGTTAAACCATTTGCACTTCAGAAAGCCTGTTTCGTCTTTGACCGTGAGCTCGAAGATCTTCATCTTCTTTCTCGGGGTGGTGACGACTTCCGCAGTTAATACTTCGCATATGGTTGTCTCGGGATTGCCGAAACTCAGATCGCTGACCTTTTTGAGGTTTTTTCTGTCCTCATAGCGCCAGGGGAAATAATAGAGGAGATCCTCAATGGTTTTGACGCCGAGCCGCTCAAAAAGCCTGGCCCGCGCGGGACCGACTCCTTTGACATATTGGACCGGGGTGTCTTTCGTTATCTGCGGGGCGTAGTTTGAGTTTTTTTTATGAACCGTCATTCTGAACTTGTTTCAGAATCTCATTACATTAATGGGTTATAAGACCCTGAAACAGGTTCAGGGTGACAATAGCATTATCCGCAACAGACGCTGATTAAGGGATAAGTTTTTTTCATTCTTCAGATAAATTACTTTTACTCTGGAGGTCTTCTATCTGCGCCTCGATCTCTCCCCTTCTCATCTTGGCGTATTCGGTCTCGCTGATTATATCGATATCCCAGCCCGTGAGCTTCATCGCCAGTCTTACGTTCTGACCCTTTTTCCCGATGGCAAGAGACAACTGCTGGTCGTTCACAACGACCATCGCGGTCTTTTCTTCTTCATTGATCCCGATGCTTTCAACTGAAGCGGGACTTAAGGCCTTTGCGATGAGCACCCTCGGATCCTCAGTCCAGGGTATTATGTCGATCCTTTCGCCTTTTAATTCCCTCACAATGGACTGCACGCGTGTGCCTTTCATCCCCACGCAGGCGCCGACGGGGTCAACCATGGAGTTTTTCGAATAGACGGTGATCTTGGTCCGATCGCCGGCTTCCCTGACGATATTTTTAATAATAACCAGGCCTTCGTAAATCTCAGGTATCTCCATCTTGAAAAGCTCCGCGACAAAGTTCGGATGCGCGCGCGAAAGAAGGATGATCGGCCCCTTCTGAGATGCCTTCACCTCTTCAATATACGACCTGACCGTCTCTCCCCTTTTAAGGTTCTCGGTGGGCAGCGTCGATTTTATCGGGAGCAGCGCCTCAGCCCTTCCGAGGGCGACATAATAATTCCCCTTTTCTTTCCGTATCACTACGCCGCTGACTATCTGTCCCGCTTTATCCTTATATTCTTCGAAGATGGCCTCCTTTTCAGCCTCTCTCACCTTCTGAAAAAGCACCTGCTTCGCCGTCTGGGCCGCTATCCTGCCGAAATTCTCAATGGCTAGCGGCGACTCCACCGTATCGTCCATAGTTTTTGTCGGATCGATTCCTTGTGCATCTTTCAGGGATATCTCTTCCATAGGATTTACGACCTGTTGGACTATCTTTTTTAACGCGGTAATTAAAATGTCTCCGGTCTTGGAGTCGATCTTTATGGTTATTTCGGGCGTTATGCCGTATTTTTTACGCACGGCCGATAAAAGGGCGGATTCAAGAGTCCCGAGGATGGATTCTTTGGGAATGCCTCTTTCTTTGCTCATCTGCTCTATTATATGAACTAATTCTTTGCTCATTTATACCTCCACCTCCAGCCTCGCTTTTGAAATGTTTTTATAAGGTATAACGATTTCACGGCCTTTCGGCAGAAGGAGCGCTACCTCATTTTCACCCGCCTCTGCAATCTCTCCTATAAAAAACGTCTGTCTTTCTATCGGCTCGCGCGTGGTAACGCGTATTGTCTTCCCCGAAAACCGCTTGAAGTCCTTCGGCTCCCTCAAGGGCCTGTCGAGTCCGGGCGAAGACACTTCAAGGACGTAAGAGTATGGGATCGGGTCCTCAACCTCAAGCGCAGCCGCTATCTCGCGGCTGACGCGCTCGCAGTCGTCAATAGTAACCCCTTCCCGTTTGTCGATGAAAACCCTCAAAAGCCCCTTTCTCCCCGCCTTGCCGAACTCTACGCGATCAAGATCAAGCCCGAGAGCGTTTATCGCCGGGCTTATAACCCCTATTATTTTATTCTTCAATTCCTCTGTGTTCATGTTTAACGTATAAAAACAAAAGAGTGGGAAACCCACTCTTTACATAAAAGGACAACGGTATGAAAAAACTATCAAGAGAATAACACTTCCATTATAAAAAAACAAGGCCTTCTTTAAGCTCGAATTGTCTTGACATCCATAGTCTACTCCTTGAACAGACTCTCTTCGCCGCCGCCGTTTTCTTCGTCTTTTTCTACTACCCGCGCAACGCTCATCACCTTGTCGTCCTCTGCAAGGTCTATCAATCGCACTCCCTGTGTGGCCCTTCCTATGGTCGATATGTTCGACGCCTTCATGCGGATCAATTTTCCGCTGCTCGCTATAAGGATGACCTCGTCGTCGTTTGTAACCTGGAGCACCCCGACGACCTTACCGTTTTTGGGAGTCACCTTTATCGTCAATATCCCCTTCCCTCCCCTGCTCTGCAGGCGGTACTCCCCGGCTTTCGTCCTCTTGCCGTAGCCCTTTTCCGTGACTGTCAAAAGAGTTGTATCGTCGTCAAGCACGTCAACCGAGACGACTTCATCGTCAGCCTTCAGCCTTATTCCCCTTACGCCGTGGGCCACCCGGCCCATCACACGGACGTCTTTTTCATTGAATCTTATCGACAGGCCGTTTCTCGTGCTGAGGTTGATATCCTTGGTCCCTTCAGTAAGCCTCACGCCTATGAGCTCGTCGTCTTCATCAAGTTTTATTGCATTGATCCCTTTGGCCCGGGGGTTGCTGTAAGCCGTGAGGGACGTCTTCTTGACGACGCCCTTTTTCGTCGCCATAAAGAGGAATTGGTCTTCCTTAAATTCCTTGATCGAAAAGACGGCGGATATTTTTTCATACTGCGATAATTGCAGCAGGTTTACTATAGCCTTGCCCTTTGCCGCCCTTCCCATTTCCGGGATTTGATACACCTTGAGCCAGTAGAGCCGCCCGAAATTTGTAAAGAAGAGGACGTGGTCATGCGTTGAGGCGGTAAAGAGCCTTTCTACGAAATCCTCCTCCCTCGTCTCCATGCCGAGCGACCCCTTGCCGCCCCTTCTCTGGCTTCTGTATTGCGTAAGAGGGTTCCTCTTGATGTATCCCTGGCGGGAAATGGTCACTACCATCTCCTCTTCCTGTATCAGGTCTTCAACGGTCAGCTCCTCCGCCTCTTCGGCGATTTCAGTGCGTCTCTTGTCCGCATATTTTTTCTTTATCTCGAGGAGGTCTTCTTTTATGATGTTGTCCACAAGGTCCGGGCTTGCGAGGATCGCCTTGAGACGTTCTATCTCTTTTATAGTATCCATATAGTCCTGTATGATCTTCTCCCTCTCCAGGCCGGTCAATCTCTGGAGTTTCATATCGAGTATCGCCTGCGCCTGGATCTTTGTAAGAGGGAATTTGCTCATCAGGCCTTCAAGGGCTTCTTCGGGGTTTTTCGATTTGCGGATTAAAGAAATAATCGCATCAAGATTATCGAGCGCGATCTTGAGTCCTTCGAGGATGTGCGCCTTTTCTTCCGCCTTTCTTAATTCAAATTTGGTCCTCCTGACAATGACGTCGCGCCTGTGCTGGAGAAAATAAGAGAGCATCTGTGCGAGGTTCAAGACCTTCGGCTGACCGTTGACGATTGCGAGCATGATGATGCCGAAGGTGGTTTCCATCGGGGTGTGCTTGTAAAGCTGGTTCAGCACCACCTGCGGTATCTCACCGCGTTTGACCTCCATGACGATCCTTATGCCTTCCCTGTTGGATTCGTCCCTGAGATCGGACAGGCCTTCAATCTTCTTTTCACGCACAAGCTCCGCGATCTTTTCAATGAGCCGCGCCTTATTGACCTGGTACGGCAGCTCGGTCACGATAATGCTTTCCCTGTCTCCCTTTTGCGGCTCAATCTCAACCCTGGCCCGGACCTTCAAATGCCCCCTGCCGGTGTTATAGGCATCGAGGATGCCCTTTCTGCCGTGGATGATGCTTCCCGTAGGGAAGTCGGGGCCTTTGATCTTCTTTAGCAAATCCTTGACCGTGACTTCAGGCTTATCAATCATCATCACAAGTCCGTCAATGATCTCCCCGAGATTATGCGGCGGGATGTTGGTCGCCATGCCGACTGCAATCCCTGAGGAGCCGTTGATTATCAGGTTGGGCGCCTTTGCAGGCAGCACCATCGGCTCCTCAGTGGTTTCGTCGAAGTTAGGGGTAAAATCTACAGTCTCCTTATCAATGTCAACAAGCAGCTCCTCCGCAATCCTTGTAAGGCGTGATTCCGTGTAACGGTATGCCGCGGCAGGGTCGCCGTCAATGGAGCCGAAGTTGCCCTGCCCGTCCACGAGCGGATAGCGCATGTTGAAATCCTGCGCAAGCCTTACAAGCGCCTCGTACACCGCAGAGTCGCCGTGCGGATGGTATTTTTTCAAAACCTCACCGACCACGCCTGCGCACTTTGAATACTTCTTCCCGGGCAGAAGCCCTTCACGAAGCATCGCGTACAAGATCCTGCGCTGAACGGGCTTCAAGCCGTCTCTCACGTCAGGCAGCGCCCTTCCCACGATTACGCTCATCGCATAATCGAGGTAGGAGGTCTTCATCTCTTCTTCAATATTTATCATCAAACGCGCCATTTGGTCTCCTTATGACTTTCAAATAAAAGGCCCTGATGAGCGGGCCTTGTGACAGGTTTTCGTACCGGTTGTAAGAGCTTCAGGCAGGATAGTTTAGCATTAACCCGCCCGTGCAATCAATTATGCCGTTTTGGGTTTTGAAATTTTACATTTCCCGCAGAGTCCTGTAATATTCGGGTGTAGGCCCGAAAAATATAGATAACGGAGTTTACTTTTTAAGGCGTTTTATCATAGAATGACATGTTAAAATTTATTTAATCAGGGCCCATAGCTCAGCTGGTAGAGCTACCGGCTCATAACCGGTTGGTCCCAGGTTCGAGTCCTGGTGGGCCCACCAACCGATTTTGCCGGAGCGAAAATCGGAGTTAAGAGTTGAAAGTGAAAAATCCTTAACTCTTAACTTATAACTTATAACTTTTTTTCCCGGAGGGGAAAATTGAATGAACAGTTAAAGCTTTTGATCGAGTTGCAGGTGATAGACACCGCCATCCTTTCCATCGCCGAGAAGATCGAGTCGCTTCCGGAGAGATTGGAGCAATTTAAAGGCCCTTTCAAAGAAGCGAACGCTTCACTCCTGAAAATTAAGACACAAGTCGAAGCCCTCGGCAAGAGAAAGAAAAGCAAAGAGTCGGAGCTTGAAGAAGCTCAGGACAAGATAAACAAGCTTAAGCTGAGAAGCAAGGAAATCAAAACAAACAAGGAATACGAGGCGCACCTTAAAGAAATAGAAGGTTTTGAAAAAAGCAAATATCGGATCGAGGATGAGATACTCTCCGTGATGGAAGAGCTGGAAGCCTTTACAAAAGAGTTGCAAAAAGAAGAGACCAGGGTAAAGAAAGCGGAAGAAGAGCTCAAACAGCAGGAAAAAGCGCTGGAGGAAGAGAAAAAAAGACTGCATGCGGAAATGGAAACGTACAAGACGAAGCGGAAGGAATTCGTCGCAGGGATAGACGGGGAGCTTTATGAACAATACATGAACCTCCTGAAAAGGCTGGGAGGCACGGCGGTTGTTCCCACAAAAAATGAAATCTGTCTGGGCTGCAATACGAATATCCCTCCGCAATTATATAACGATATAAAAAAGAACGACGGTATCTTTACCTGTTACTACTGTAAAAGATTCCTTTATTACAAGGAACAATGATCCTCGCCCTAAGTGTAAATTTAAACCTAAGTTAAGCGTTTTTTAAAACCGAATCATAGGGGGTGTTCCATGTTTCTCTATCTGATCCAGCATGCTGAAGCAATGAGGGAAGAAGATGATCCCTCCCGAAGTCTCACTGAAAAGGGTATTGCGGATATCAAGAAAGTTGCCGAATGCGCCGCGAAGCTGGACCTCAAAGCGGACCTTATATGCCACAGCGGAAAGATGAGGGCTATGCAGACGGCGCAAATTCTGACCGATTATCTGAAATTCGGGAAACCCCTGACCTACACGGACGGCCTTGCGCCGATGGATGACGTTCAAATATGGATTAACCGTCTCGCGAGAATGGATGAAGACGTGATGCTGGTCGGACACCTGCCCCATCTCGGCAGCCTCTCCGCGGCGCTCTTATGCGGGGATAAGGACAAGAATTTAATAGACTTTAAGATGGGCTGCGTTGTATGCTTGAAAAGATTTGAAGACGGCAAATGGGCTGTGGAGTGGATGATCACGCCTGAAATGATCAAATGACGACGCTATTGATAATATTGACGGTTTTGGCCGCAGCAAGTGTTTTTCTATTAATCGTATTGTTGACACGGGGCTCAAATGCGAAGCTGCTGCAAATAGAAGCCAGCCTGGCATCTTTTGAAAATAACCAGGAGAGGGCCGAAAGGGTTATAAAAGATGAGATAGCCCGGAACAGGGAAGAGACCGCCAATAATTCAAAGCATCTGAGGGAAGAGATAGTAAACAGCATGACGAATATCGCCAACCTGCAAAAAGACCAGCTTGAGACTTTTTCCAATCAACTTGCCGTCTTGACCGCTTCCAATGAGGATAAGCTTTCAAGAATGACCCGGACCATTGAGGAAAAATTGGGACTTCTCCAGGCGCAAATAAGCTCTAATGCAAAAGACGGCAGGGACGAGCTCGGCGTATCATTAAAATCTTTCGAAGACAGATTCGCCGCCAATGTGAAGGAGTTTAACGACCTTCAAAAACAGAAATTCGATATCCTGGCGTTAAAACAAACGGAGCTGGTCCAATCCACCGAGACGAAGCTCGATAAAATGAGAGAAGCGATTGAAGTCAGGTTAAAGGTGATACAGGACGACACCAGCGACAAGCTCGAAAAAATGAGGGCGACCGTAGACGAAAAACTCCATAAAACCCTCGAGGAAAGACTCAGCCAATCCTTTAAGATGGTCAGTGAAAGACTGGAGCTTGTACACAAAGGCCTGGGTGAAATGCAAAATCTGGCCATAGGGGTAGGCGATCTTAAAAAGGTTTTATCAAACGTTAAGACGAGGGGGATAATCGGCGAGATCATGCTCGGCAATATATTGGAGCAGATCTTGACACCGGAGCAGTATGCTAAAAACGTGGCTACCAAGAAAGACAGCAGGGACAACGTGGAATTTGCAATTAAGCTTCCCGGTAAAGACGATTCAGGAGAAATTGTTTATCTGCCGCTGGATTCCAAATTCCCGAGGGAGAATTATGAATTGCTGGTTGACGCTTATGAGCACGGTAACCAGGCCGCGATTGAGGAATCCGCCAAGCTCCTTGAGGGCAACATAAAAAAATTCGCAAAGGATATCAAGGATAAATATATCGACCCTCCGAATACGACGGATTTCGGGATCATGTTCTTGCCGGTCGAGGGCCTTTACGCCGAGGTCGTGAGAAGACCCGCGCTGCTTGAAGTCCTGCAAAGAGATTATAAGATCATGATCGCAGGACCATCGACCCTGTCCGCATTCTTAAACAGCTTACAGATGGGGTTCAGGACTTTGGCTATTGAGAAGCGCTCAAGCGAGGTATGGAAGATTTTAGGGGCGGTCAAAACAGAGTTTGAAAAATTCGGGGGCGTTTTAAAGAAGACCCAGGAAAGAATAAATCAGGCCGGCGCCGAGCTGGACAATCTGGTCGGAACCAGGACAAGACAGATCCAGCAGCGCCTTAGAAACGTACAGGAATTGCCTTTGCAGGAATCCTTATTATATATACCCGGCGAAACCTCTGAAAATGAAGAAATAGAAAATGAAGGGAGCAACAAATAACTTTTATTTTAAATCCGAAAAAGGAGGGCAGTATGGCGGAAAAACTCAGTCATGAGGAGTTTGTAAAAAAGGCTATCGTTACCCTGAGAAAAGAAGGGTACAAGGGAATTCACACCGTATATTCGGGATTCAACACCGCATTTAAGAAATATTTTGACGGCGAGGACCCTGTAAAAGTCACCAACCGGCTTGCCGCTGAAGGGAAGATAGCTATAAGACCCGTCAAAGGCGGGGTCATGCTTTATCTCCCTGAAGACGCGCCGAAAACAAGTGACGCCGGTGATGATGCGTTAAAGAAGATGGGACTGTAGAGGTAGGGGCGGGTTTCAAACCCGCCCGTACAATTTAGGGGCGAGGCGCTGCCTCGCCCTGTCGTAGCGTCGGGGTTTATCACCGACATTTAAAATCTGATGAAAATGTAGCGTCCGGGTTTACCCCGGACGTTTAAAATCGCCCCCAATAAATGAGGGCGCTACAATAAAAAAACAATGACAAACATTCTCGAACAATCAAAAGAATTAAGAAAGATCTGGAGCGGTTTTCAGGGCGCAAGGGCGCTGATTACGGCGAACAATTACAGGGTGTTCGATTATCTCGAAGAACAGAAGACCGCAAAGGGCCTTGCCCGTGAATTAAAGACGGATACTCGCGCGACGGAGATACTGCTTGACGCGCTGACGGGTCTCGGCCTTTTAAAAAAGCGGAGCGGCAAATATGAAAATTCAGAGCTTGCTTCGAGGTTTCTCGTTTCCAGGAAGCCGTATTATCAGGGCGACATTATCAGGCACGTTGAAACATTATGGCAAAACTGGTGCAGATGCTATTCGCCCAATGAGATGAAAGGGTGGCTGCTGAAGGCGGGTTTTAAGAGCGTAAAGAAAAAGCCTGTCGCTGACGGCGTGCTTATTATCGCGGGGAAATGAAAAACATTTTCGGCAGCGGCGGCGTCCTCTCGGAGACGCTTAATGGCTATGAGCCGAGAGCAGAGCAGCAGGCGATGGCCGGGGCGATTGAAAAGGCCCTGAGAAACGAAAAACACCTGATAGCGGAAGCCGGCACGGGGGTCGGCAAGAGCCTTGCCTATCTGATACCGGTTGTTAAATGGGCGACGGAAGAAAACGATCCGGATGCTCCAGGCCGCAGAAGGGCCGTTGTGTCAACATATACAAAAGCCCTCCAGAGACAGCTTATTGAAAAAGAGCTCCCCTTCGTGAAAGACCATATCTTTGAAGACCTGCGTTACGCCCTCTGCCTCGGAAGCGAAAATTATGTATGTCTGAGGAGAGTGGATCAGACAAAGACCCACGGACTTTTCGAGGCGGATGAGCTCCATGAGACCGAGGCCCTGCTTAAGTGGCTGAATGTCACCGAAACAGGCATCAGGGCAGAGATCGATATAAGGGGAAGCCTCTGGCAGAAGGTCTGCAGGGAAGGCGATTTATGCTACGGTAGGGACTGCAAATCTTTCAGCAGGTGTTTTTACCAGAGGGCAAAGGCGAACGAGAGACGCGCCCATGTGCTCGTCACAAACCATCACCTCTTTTTTGCGAACGTTGCCTCCGGCATGCAGGCGCTGCCTCAGTTTGAAATTGCGGTCTTTGACGAGGCGCACGAGCTTGAAGACGTGGCCGCCGATTATCTCGGGCTTGAGTTATCCAATTACAAGCTCAAACACCTGCTCGATTCCATTCTAAGCGCGCACGGCAAGGGCCTGCTCACAAGACTTAAATGGCTCCCGCAGAATGAATTCTCAGAGATGAATTCGGTAATAAACATGGTTCGGATGAAAGGCGATGCCTTCTTTCAGGAGCTTGC
>JACRHB010000167.1 GCA_016217725.1 Nitrospirota bacterium
ACCACCACCAGAGGTGGTGGCTTTTAAGTCGCATATTATTGCTCTACCGAAAATTGAGCGTTATATAGCAAGCGTACCAAATTTGAAGAAAGCCTTTTCTCAATTCTCATGGTCTTATCGATGGTAATGAATCCACAGGTCAAACCATATTACTCGGACCACCACCAGAGGTGGTGGTTTAATTTGATTAATATAATCAAACCGGGTGTTTATGGATCCGACGCGCAGGAGCTGATCGTCTCCGTCTATTTTAATCAAAGAGCCTTCACGCGCTGCGGCGAATTCCTGCGAGCCGCCGAGTGCGCTCAACAGATGCGCAAGAAGCATAAAAAGAAAACCGATGTGTATTATCTGGGGAGAGATCAAGAGGAGCCACTGTGTGACCTTCCGTTTTTTAAAGATGGATTCGATACTGCAGAAAAGCGTATTTACCGTAAGGATTGAAAGGACTGCGATCACGCCCCAAAGCCACCACGTTATCCTGAACGGTTGTTTTTGCAGCCACTCAAAAAGCGGCATTGAGTGAAGGTATTGAAACTCCTCCTGCCCCGGCATAACGAAAGCGCCGGCAAGCAGCAGGAAAAGAAGGCCGCCCAGGAACCACAGCGTTGTCCTGAGAGAGAGAAAGAATTCCAGGAGATGTTTCAGTAAGGCTGTCATTTGCTCTATAAATCCCCCTCACCCTAACCCTCTCCCACCAGGGGAGAGGGGATTGTTAAAAACTATGCGAGCTTTTCATCAATAAGCTCACGCCGAGATACGTGAACATCGTAATGGCAAACCCTGCAATGGCAAGATAAGCCATAGGCCTGCCGATCCAGCGCTGCCTTAATCTCGCATGCAGGTAGAAACTGTAAAACCCCCACAGGATGCTCGTCCACAGCTCCTTAGGCGTCCACATCCAGTAAGTGCCCCACGCGAGATACGCCCATATTCCGCCGAATATCATGGATAAACTGAACAGGCAATAGCCGATAAGCGCCGCCCTGTACATCAGGCCTTCGACGGCGTGCTCACGGCTTTCTTGCGGGAATTTTTCGGATTCCGCTTCGCCTGCATTTGTAGGGGCAGGTTTGAAACCTGCCCCTGCGGAAATGGGTTTTTCTGTATCAATTTGTCGGCATGACTGATTTAGATAAATAAATCCGAGTATCGCCGCGATCCCGAAAAGCGCGTAAGACATGAACGCCAGCACCACGTGGCATTCAAACCAGAAGGTCTTCAGCACGGGCGGAAGCGGTGAGTTATGCTGTTTGGAGAGCATGACGAATACTGTCAGTATTCCGGCTGATATTGCCGCGATGTCGAAGAAGCGTTTTTTATCCTTCAAAAGAAAGCCGAACGGTATGGAGAACGCCGCGATGGAGGCGGCTAAAAAAACAAGCGTGTCATGCGGGCCGACAAGCGGCAGCCTTTCAAGCTGCACGCCCCTTGAGATTATGTAGGCAACCTGAAGGACCAGTCCGATATACAGCAGCGGCCTTTTCCAGAGGGCTAAAAGATATAAGGCGAAAGAGACGGCAAGTATTATCATACCGGACTGCATTATTTGGGGAGGATAAAATAGAAATTGTTGCCGTACCGGGTCGGCTCATAGCCTGCAACGCCGCCGTGTATCTCTACGGTGGTCTTTATAAAAGACAGGCCGTGCCCTGTGCCGGGCTGGGTTGTTACGTTCGCCCCGCGATACCCTTCATCAAATATCTTATCCCTGTCTTCGGGAGGGATGTGGGGTCCCGTGCTGAAGACATTATACTTTACGCCGTCTTTGCCGGAGCCGAAAAAATCCTTAACAATCTCGTGTCCGTACGATATATATTTCTTTGCCTCGCCGTCGCCGGCAACAATGGCTTGCGTATATTTAAGCGCATTTGAAAAAAGATTGGCGTAAACCTGTGCCAGCAGCCCCACGTCGACGACGCTGATGACTTCCTCTTCCGGTATGTCGCTCAAGCGGTCGTCTATCGCGATGCCGGCTTTCCTGAATCTCTCGATATAACGCTCCAATTGCGGCTCGACCACGTCCTTTTTCATGCTGCACGGCTTGGTGCGGAGGATCAGACGCCCCTGATCGAAATGGCTTTTTCTGAACAGCGTCTCAATGAACAGGCTCATATTTTTGTAGTGCTTCTCTATATTCTCCAGCTCGGTGGTCAAGCCCTGGTTGATGTCGCTCAGCTCTTTCTGAAAATTACGCATGCAGGCTTCATCGCACTGCCCCGCCGCGGACTTCTCGGAAAAGACCTTCTCCATTTCGATGTTTTTCATTATCTTGCTTTTGAGCCCCCTCAGAAAAAGCTTGTAGACCATATTAGGGACGATGATGTTATGCTCTATATCGGCGACAAGGGAGCGGATGAATTTCAGATGCTCTATATTTTTCTCGACAAGAAACTTGTTGTGGATATTGAAGCCGATGCGGTTTGCATACTTCTGGAAAAAGAGCTCGGCGTGTTCGCTCAGGTCGCTGACGGGATAGATGACAAGAAGGCCGAGCGCCGCTTCTTTTACTTCAAAAGGAAGCTGCTCAATCAAAGGCTCTTTCCCCCGGATGGTTACGACGAGCCCGCTTTTATCAGCATAATAAGGCCTTTCATCCGGCCTTACGTCATCCGGTGGAGGCGAGTGCAGCCTGGCTTTCACGTCGTTTGTCTTTGCGGCCAGCAACAGGGTGTTGAGCCTGGGGTCTACGACATAAAGACAGGCCTCCTTGTTAAAAAAACTCTTTGGGATCGCCACGCATAAATTATACAGGTCATCGATATTATCAAATTCCTGCGCGAGGTCGTAAAAAGTCTTCAGGGCGTCGTCTTCCCTCTGGGTCAGATTGTATTGCTTGTAATCGTTTTTTTTGTTTTCAATCCGCTCAAAGATGTGCTTCATATCATTCATTAGTATTCCCCGTGGGATAAAATATATCATAATTCTACCACAATGTGGGAATTTAATTTAACGGTCTTCAAACGGCTGTTATATGCAATTTTTATGCGTCGCTTCTCATGTCGATTTTTATGTTGACAATTTCAGGTTAAGTGGTAAAAATTATATACATGTCGTTTGAACGTAAAACTCAGGAAAGGGGTGATCTACATGGGATGCGGCACATGCGGTCCTAAGAAAACGAAAAAGACCGCGACAAAGAAAACGAAAAAGACGACCAAGAAGTAAGCCGGGTTTTTAAAAGGGTCGGCGGCAACGTCGGCCCTTTTGTTTCCGCATTTAAATGCTCATTAACGTAAGGTCACGATTGACCACGAACGGAGTTAGGGAAATAGTCCGATGGCGGATAAAAAGATTTTCTTCACCGACAAAGCGCCGATGCCGAAAGGGCCCTATTCCCAGGCGGTAATACATAACGGCCTGTTGTACCTCTCCGGTCAGATACCGGTTGACCCGGTGACGGCTCAATTGGTGCGCGGCACGATAGAGGAGGAAACCGAGAGAGTGATCCATAACATGAAGATCATCATTGAAGAAGCCGGCGCTAAACTTGAAGATATTTTGAAGGTAACGTGTTATCTCGCCGACATGGAAGACCTCGGAAGGTTCAATGACGTGTACAAAAATTATTTTTCTGAAAACCCTCCTGTAAGGACGACCGTTCAGGCTGCCGGGCTGCCGCTGGACGTTCAGGTGGAGATAGATGCAATCGTCGCCCTTCCTTATCCCAAATCCCTAACCCCTGCTTTTGAGTTATAATACCCCCGATGAGAAAGAAACGGATCGCCATCACTATGGGGGAGCCGGGAGGCGTCGGGCCGGAGGTGCTTGTCAAGGCGCTTTATTGCGCGGAGATAAGGGAGTATTGCTCACCCCTGATCATCGGAGATGCGGGAGTCATCAAAGAAGCCGTTACGCTCACAAGGCTTCCGCTTAAGGTCCGAAGCATTTCAAGCCCTTCAAAATCAAAACCTTCACTCGGGGAAATACAAGCGCTTGACATCAAGTCACGTTCAACTTTTAACAAGGGCGCTCCGTCAAGGAATGCAGGCGAGGCCGTTGTCCGGTATATTAAGAAGGCGGTTGAGCTGGCCCTGAAAAATGATGTAGATGCGATTGTCACCGCTCCGATATCAAAAGAATCCCTCAAAATGGCAGGCTTCAGGTGGCCGGGACATACGGAGCTTTTGGCAGAGCTTACGAAGACAAAGGATTATGCAATGATGTTCGTGAGCGACAAATTGAAGTTAACCCTCTGCACAATACATATTCCTCTGAAAAACGTGCCTGAAAAGATAAACGAGAGGCTTGTTCTAAGAACCATACGGCTTGCAAAAAAAGGAGCGGGTATGCTCGGAATTAAAAATCCCCGCATTGCCGTTGCGGGGCTTAATCCCCATGCCGGTGAATCGGGCATTATGGGCAGGGAAGAGGTTGAATCGATTATTCCTGCCGTTGAAATTGCCATACGTGAGGGGGTAGAAGTTTCAGGCCCCTACCCTCCCGACGTCGTCTTTCATAAAGCATACAACGGCGCTTTCGACATGGTCGTATGCATGTACCACGACCAGGGACTGATCCCTTTCAAGATGATCGCCTTTGACACTGGCGTGAACGTTACCGTGGGACTGCCTATCATAAGGACTTCGCCGGATCACGGCGCCGCATTCGACATCGCCTGGGAAAACAAGGCTGATCCTTCGAGTATGCTTGAGGCAATAAAGCTGGCTGCGAAGATGGAGTTAAGAGTTAAGAGTTATGGACATCGTTCTTGCTACAAGGAATAAAAAGAAGGTAGAAGAGATAAGGAAGATACTCGAGGCTGCCGGGGTCTCGTTCAGAATTTTCACGCTTGATGACTTCCCTAAGTGTCCTGAAGTTGAGGAAGACGGAGATACCTTCGAGAAAAATGCGGTCAAGAAGGCCGTGCAGATCTCAAGATGCACGGGTCTGACCGCCGTTGCAGACGATTCAGGCCTTGAAGTGGAGGCGCTGAACGGAGCGCCGGGGGTTTTCTCCGCGCGGTATGCAGGGGAAAACGCCGATGACGGGGCGAATTGTGAAAAGCTTCTGCATGAAATGAAGGACGTCCCGTCCGATAAGAGGAAGGCCCGGTTTGTCTGCTGTATTTCAATGGCATTTCAGGACAACGTCAGAACCTTCTTCGGTTACGTTGAAGGAAGGATCGGAACGGAGCCGCACGGAGAGAAAGGCTTCGGCTATGACCCTCTGTTCTATCCGGGAGGAAGCGGCAGTACCTTCGCGGAGATGGAGGACCATGAAAAAAACGCAATAAGCCACAGGGCCGGGGCCCTAACGGCTCTCCAAAAATATTTAAAAGAAGCCGGCGGGGAGCTTTACCGTTAATAATTTTCAATTGATTTCTGGACAAATCTATGCAATCTCTACTAAAATATGACCCCGAAAGAAGAAGGATTTGCAGACGTTTATTAAATGAAAAGGTATTCAATATTTTTTCAAGACAATATGTTCAAATAAAAAGGAGGAAAGGGTAATGATTAAAAAGGTTCTGACTGTTGTTATCTTATTGTCGGTAATTTTTCAGAGCGCCGCTTTTGCAACGGAAGGAGAAGTGGTTTTCAGGGATACGCTTTACGGCACGGCGATCGGGGCGATGGTGGGGGCCGCCGTTTATCTGATCGATCAGGATAATTTTGGTGAAAAAGTCGGCGCGGGAGTTATCATCGGAACCCTCGGCGGTTTACTTTACGGGCTTAAGGAGACAAGCAGTTTTGTTGAAATTGAAAAGGATAAAGTAATAGTGTCCATACCGACGCCCATAATCCAGAAAGAAAATCACAACGTCCGGTACTCGGCTTCTCTTTTAAAAACCAGATTTTAATTTGAGGTTGTTTATAAAATGAGTCCCCTCTCCCCTTGTGGGAGAGGGTTAGGGTGAGGGGGATTTTGAAAAAATCTATCTTACCGTAAGCCTCAAAAAATTTCTCAATAACTCCTTTCCAACCCGTGTAAGTATCGATTCCGGATGGAACTGCACTCCTTCAAGGATAAACCTTTTGTGCCTTACTCCCATAATCTCATCCTGATCCGTCCATGCGGTTATTTCAAATTCGTCCGACAGGGTGTCTTTCTTGATGATCAATGAATGATAGCGGGTCGCCTCAAAGGGGTTGGGGAGGTCTTTGAATATCGTCTTTCCGTCATGATGGATCATTGAAGTTTTCCCGTGCATCAACCTCGGGGCATTGACTATCTCCGCGCCGTAGGCAGCGCCTATGGACTGATGCCCGAGACAGACGCCGAGGATCGGAATTTTCCCGGCAAAGTGTTTGATCGCCTCAATGGAAATGCCGGCCTCTTTCGGCGTGCAAGGCCCCGGCGATATGACAATCCTCTCCGGGTTCAATTTTTCGATCTCTGAAATCGCAATCTTATCGTTCCTGAATACCCGTATGTCTTCCCCCAATTCACCAAGATACTGTACGAGGTTGTAGGTGAAGGAATCATAATTATCAATCATTAAAAGCATAGCACAACTCCTAAAATTCAATACAGACCGGGAAGGCTGCCCCAGAATTTCTATACGACACCTCGTTAAAAAAACTATTTGAAAGCATAACGCACTTCAAATTCAATACAATTATATACGCAGGGTAGAAACAAAATTTAAATAACCTGTCGATTATAGAAATTCTGGGGCAGCCTTCCCGGTCTGTTCTCATAATTCCCTCTCCGCCATTTCTATCGCCTTGAACATGCCTTTTGCCTTGTTTACTGTCTCCTTGTATTCCTTCTCCGGGTCGGAGTCGGCTACTATTCCAGCGCCGGCCTGGATGTAGGCTTTTTTATTTTTGAAGATTATAGTCCTTATCGTAATGCACATATCCATGCTTCCCGAAAAACCGAAATATCCCACAGAACCTGCATACGGCCCCCTCTTTGTAGGCTCCACTTCTTCAATGATCTCCATAGCGCGTATCTTCGGCGCTCCGGTAACGGTGCCTGCGGGAAATGAAGCCCTGAGGACGTCAAAGGCGTCATGATCGCTCTTTAACCGGCCCACAACGTTTGATACAAGATGCATGACATGAGAATATCTTTCGACGGTCATTAATTCGGTAACCCTGACGCTGCCGGTGGCCGCAACCCTTCCAACGTCGTTTCTGCCGAGATCTACGAGCATTATATGTTCGGCGATTTCTTTGGGATCGGCTTTAAGCTCCTCCTCAAAATGCAGGTCTTCTTCTTTTGTATAGCCTCTCCGCCTCGTCCCCGCAATCGGCCTCAACTCGATGGTGTCTCTCTCGAGCCTTACCAATATCTCAGGGGAAGAGCCGGCAAGCGTGCATTTGCCCGTCTCGAGGTAGTACATATATGGAGACGGATTAATGACCCTCAGCGCCCTGTAGGCGTTGATCGGCGGTATATCCGTGTCCCTCTGAAAATTCTGCGATATCACGGCCTGGATTATGTCGCCTGAATGAATGTACTCTTTTGTCTTTTCCACCGCCTTCATGAAATCGTCCTTTGAGAAATTCGATGAAAAAGAAACTTCCGCATCCGGCAGCGATTTATTTTTTAATGTCCTTTTCGGTATAACCGCTTTTGACTGAAGCTTTTGCACGATGGCGTCAATCTTCGCCTCTGCTTTTTCGTATGCTTCCTTAGCGCTGTTTTCTATGTGGGCGTTTGATATTACTTTTATCTTATGCGTCAGGTTGTCGAAAACCACCAGCGTATCGGTAAGCATAAGGAATATATCCGGGAGGTTCAATCCCTTGTGACGCCGGTCCGGCAATTGTTCAAAATGACGCACGACATCATAACCGATATAGCCGACAAAACCGCCGAAGAACCTCGGCAGTCCCGGCATGATGACGGGCTTATACTTCTTCAATTCCGCCGAGACAATTTCAAACGGGTCGCCGCCAAACGCAGCCTTTTCAGTCTGACTATCCCTTTTGATCGTCAGGCGTTTCCCTTTGCCCTCGATTATCATTGAGGGGTTGCCCCCGATGAATGAATACCTCGCCCATTTCTCGCCGCCTTCAAGACTCTCAAGCAGAAAGCCCGTTTTGCCTTTTAATTTAAGAAAAGCCGACAGCGGCGTCTCAAGGTCTGCAAGTATCTCCCTACAGACCGGAATGAGATTTCCTTCCTTTGCCTTCTCTTTAAACTCGTTAAAATCAGGATATACCATATTGACAAGACTCTCTTTTTTTCATTACTATGTTAGTTGTCTATTATAATGAAGTTAAGAGTTAAAAGTTAAGAGTTGAAAGTTTCTGTCATTCCGGGCTTGACCCGGAATCTTGTAGGGGCAATTCATGAATTGCCCCTACTCTGGATTTCCGCTTTCGCGGGAATGACGCATAATCCTTCACTTTTAACTTTTCACTTATACCTTTTAACTCGAAAATTTGCGACGCAAATTTTCGTTGCGGGTGTAGCTCAGCTGGTAGAGCACAACCTTGCCAAGGTTGGGGTCGCGGGTTCGAATCCCGTCGCCCGCTCCAAAAAGTTAAGAAAGAAGTAGGAAGTGGGAAGTAAGAAGTAGAAAAAAACTGTCAACAAAAACTTTTTTACTTCTCACTTCCCACTTATAAACCGGCGGCGTACCCAAGTGGCAAGGGGGAGGTCTGCAAAACCTTTATCCAGCGGTTCGAATCCGCTCGCCGCCTCCAATTATTCCTGCGGAATGATCTTTACGTCCACCGTCATCCCCAATTTAAACGGCGTCTTTTCTTTGAGCGCAGTCTTTACCTGAATTACCTTCATGTCCACGTTTTTGGCGGGATCATTCGGCGTCACTTTCCTTATACCTGCATATTCCGAAATCTCCGCCACTTCTCCTTTAAAAACCTTCCCCGGATATGCATCCGACCTTACTTCAACGGGGTATCCGGGCTTGATTCTGCCTATGTCCGTCTCATCCGCCTCCGCGTTTATCCATACCTTCTCCAGATCGGCAATAGCGACAAGCGACGTGACCATCTCTTTGCTGATCATTTCCCCCTTCTGAAGATACTTGCGTATGACTTTGCCGGAGATAGGAGACGTTATCATGGTCTTCTCCAGAAGTCTTTTAAAGTACTCGACATTGGCTTCCGCGCTTATTACTGCGTCCTCATGGAGCTTCAAGGTCTCCTGCCTGGGCCCCTTCTTTAAAAGCCGCTCTCCCTCTTCCGCTTCCTTTACCCTTGCCTCCGCAACTTTGAAGGCCATTTCTTTCTCGTCATAAACGTCTTTTGAGATCAGCCCTTCATTAAACAGCTCCCCGCATCTCCGAAGACTCGCTTTTGCGTATTCCATATCCGCAATTGCTGCGGCTAACGCGGCGGAGGCCTGTTTAATCTCTTCCTCCCTGGCCCCTGACGCCACCTCTTTGAGCCGGGCCTTTGCGACATTCAGCTCAGCCTCAGCCTCCTTCAATTTCGCCTCAAGGTCTCTGTTCTCAAGGGTCGCGATCAATTGTCCCTTTGTCACCACATCCCCTTCATCTACAGAAAACTCCGCGATCCTTCCGTCTATTTCGCTGCCAACCTCCACCTCAAACCCGGGCATGGCCTCCACTTTCCCTTCCGCCGCCACGTATCTTTTGATCGTTATCCGAGGCGCATCTTTTTTTGACTCATCGTCTTTATTTTTCGAAAATATAAAGTATCCCGCTGTTACAATAAGTAGTAAACTTGCCGCTATGATTATTTTCTTCATTGCCAATAACTCCTCTTTCTAAACTCCGTAAGGGCGAGGCGCCGCCTCGCCCCTACTCTCAACTTTCAACTTCCAACTTTCAACTCTTAACTCTTAACTTTTAACTCTTAACTTCCAACTTTCAACTTCCAACTTCCAACTTTCAACTTTCCTTTATCTTCCCGTCTTCAAGGAAAACAACCCTATGCGCCGTGGCCTCCGCCTTCGGGTCATGGCTCACAATGACTATGGCCTTGCCGGAATTTTCAGCTAATTCTCTCAACAATTTTAAGACCTCCATCCCGGTTTTTGAATCGAGGTTTGCCGTCGGCTCGTCCGCCAGGATTACAGGCGGAGCCCCTGCCAACGACCTTGCAAAGGCGACCCTCTGCTTTTCCCCGCCGCTCATATCAGCCGGATAGAAATAGGCCCTTTTGCCGAGACCGACTTTCTCCAGAAGCCCCAGCGCTTCAGACCTTATTACTTTTTTGTCATGCCGTTTAAGTCTCAATACAAGCTCCACATTCTCAACAGCCGTAAGAGAAGGAAAGAGATTGAACGCCTGGAACACAAAGCCGAAAAATCTCTTTCTTATATCAGGCAGCACATCCTCATAAGGGCGAGGCGACGCCTCGCCCCTACTAACTATACGACCCTCCACGACTACCTCGCCTTTTGTCGGGCGCAGTATGCATCCCATCATTGAAAGGAGCGTTGTCTTCCCCGAGCCCGACGGCCCCATAATAAGAAGCATCTCGTGCTTTTTTATATCAAGCGACACCGAATCCACCGCTGTCACCTTATTATCCCCTTCGCCGAAGATCTTGCTTATATTATTTACTTCAAGTATCGGATCCATAATGCCTCACGACTTAAATACCATAACGGGGTCTAAGGTCCTTATTTTTTTCACCGAGAAATAAGCGGAAAGAAAGCATGTAAGAAGGACCAAAAAGAACAATGCCAAAAACAGGGCCGGGCTGAGATACAGGCTCACACCCGCCTTTTCAAAGCCGTTTTTCATAAGAAGGATCATGCTCGATCCGGCGGCAAAGCCGATAACCGCGCTGATGCTCACCTGGCTGAATATGACCTTATAAATGTCGCTGTTCTTCGCTCCCAATGCCTTTAGAGTGCCGAATTCCTTCAGGTGCTCCATTGTATTTGCATAAATGGTCTGTCCCACTATTGCGCCCCCGACAATAAGGGCCAGGATCGCAGTAAGAAAGAAACTCATGCCCATTCCCGTCTGGACGGTCCAGTACATTACCGTCTTGTAAATAAAGCCCTCTCGTGTAAAGACGTCATTGTCTTTCATTGAGGCTTTCAGGGCTGCTGCAGCGTCTCTGATCTTACCTTTGTCCTTGAGCTTTGCCGCTATGTAGGACGTCTGGTTGGTCTGAACAAATCCCTTGAAGAAATTTCTCGTCTGATCATATGACATAAAAACTACGGGCGAGGTGGTAAAGCTCTTTATCCCTTCCGAGAGGCCCACGAGCTTGAACCTGATCTCATTAAGCTCCCAGATCGTTCCGGGCTCCAATTTACCGATCCTCTGCTCCGCGGTCCTGTCGATGATCATGTATCTGCCGCCTTTTACATCCGTCATGCTGCCGGCGATCATGCGCCACGGACCTCCTATGCCCGAATCAGGATTGAAGCCTATTATCTGCACCTGCTCCTGTCCCCCGTCTGCAAGCTTTAAAAATCCCCAGGTAAGAATGATCTTTTCAGCCCATAAAACGTCGGGGAGGGCCTTGACCTTGTTGATCCTCTCTTCAGGGAACGGATTGGCAAAGTCAAAGTTCTGGATATTCCTGGACGCCACCCATATATCGGCGTCCGTATTTCTGATGACGGAGGTGGCGTTGCCCATCATGCCGAGATACATAGAGACCTGAATGATCGTCAGGACGGTCGAAAATATTATCCCCGTAAGGGTGATAATCAGCCGCCCCCTCTCATGGAAAAGCGTCTTTATCGCCAGCCAAAACATTTATTACTTTACACGAAAAAAATAAAATAAGAAACTTCAAAAAATCACTCCAGGAGCTTATTAATAATCCTGTCCTTATCGGCCAGGATGCCCCTTGTGCTGATAAGGACGTATGCCGTGTCCCCCTCTACCGCGTATTGGATCCTGTACCATGCGCCGAGGCTTCTGACGAATAGCCCGAGAAATACGAAAAGACATGCAAATCCCACAAGCCATACGCCCGGGTCTTTCCTGTAGCTCAGCGCGGAGCCTTCCGTATAATCCCTGAATTCAAAGCCCACGCCTTTTGCCTCAAGCCTTTCACCAAGCTTGAGCTCGCCGAGGCTTTCCTTTTCAGAAGGCTTGCCTTCAGGTATGTAGTAAAGAGTTGTAACCGGCGCTATCTTCTCTGTCGTGCCGTCTTTCCTGTAAAGAGTGCCGAGCTTAAGAGAGTCGAAGACGAACTGTCCCGTTACGTCCTTAACCTGAAAAGGCACATGCGCCTCCGCTTCAATATTTTCTTCAAAAAATCCCCTCTCACCCCCCTTTTCCAAAGGGGGACTTAATTCTCCTCTATCAAGAGGGATTAGGGGTGTGTTCCCCCCCTTAACAAGGGGGACTTGGGGGGGTGTTGTTTTCTTGCTCACAGCCAGCTTCACCTTCTGCTCATATCCCATCTGGTAAAGCGTGAGCGCCCCTGTCCTGAACGGCTTGTTTATCTTCAACTCCCCGTCTAAAACATCACCCTCCGGCGTTTTAACGTCCAACTTTGTAATCCACATCTTGGGCATGTAGGAGAAGCCTTTTTTTGAAGGCTCTATCTTTTGAAGCCCGGCGCCGATTGCAAGTCTTTGGAGCTTGTCCTTCGGGTAATCGACCTTCAAACCCTGGTAATATTCCGTGTTGAATTCCTTCAGTGTCAACGTGTATTCATCATCTTTGCGCTCCCCGGGAAGTTTCTTGCCCCTTTCCAGTAGAAATTTATTCCACCGCGTCTCTTTGCTGTAGAGGGAGATCTTTCCCGGCTTATCAGGATAGAGCACCACGTCTTTCTCAAATGCAAATAATGCGGTCAGGAAGAAGCCGATAATTGCGAGAATTATGCCGACATGATAAAACCATGAGAGCCACCAATACTGAAGCCCTTTCTCGTATATTTTTACGGCGGGATGATCCGCGTCTTGAGCCTCAGCCTTTAATCTGAAACCGATCTTTCTCAGACGGTCTTCAACACCCCCCTTTAGTTCCCCCCTTAAGGGGGGATTAAGAGGGGTTTTAAAAACCATAACCTTCGGATGACCCTTCAAGCCCTCAAAGTCCATCGGCTTTCTTTTGATCTTTAAAAACATCTTCATCCTGTCATAGAGACAAACCGCAAGGTTTACGATCAGAAAAACGGTAGTGAAGATAAACAGCGGCGACATGAAGACGTCGAGGAAATCCAGCGCCCTTACCAGAGGAGCATACTTTCCGCCCGCCTTAATGTAGCTCTCCAGCTTTTCACCCTGCGGAAAGATGGTGCCGATAAGGAAAAGCAGGCTCATTAAGATAAGGATGTAGACGGATGTTTTAAGTGATGAAAATAACCTATACGGCATAGGGAGCTTTGTTCTTGTCACCCTGAAGTTGTTTCAGGGTCTCAATAGATGCTGAAACAAGTTCAGCATGACAATTGTAAAAATATTTATACGGCATATGTATGCATGCTCGGGATATTAAAAAGCTTCACAAGCCAGTTGACGCCGAGAAAAGTCATAATCATGCAGATGAAACCAAGTATATTCAAGACCGATGCAGGCTTGTCCTTCCATCTGCCGACCGCCTTTGTGTGAAGGTATATGGCATAAACAGTCCACGTTATTAACGACCACGTCTCTTTCGGGTCCCAGGACCAGTATCTCCCCCATGCGTCATTCGCCCATGCGGCTCCGGAGAAAATGGCAAAGGTCAAAAACGGGAAGCCGAAGAGCACAAGCCTGTGCGTCCAGCGCCTGAACGTGACCTCGTCAATGATGCCGAAAGGGCTTTCCCTCTCCCCTCGTGGGAGAGGGTTAGGGAGAGGGGGGGATTTTTTAAATCCCAGATAGCACACCTCCACCGCAAAGCTCACCACGAAAACGGCATATGACAGGAACGCGGTTATCACGTGCACCTCGTACCACGGGCTTTGCAAGGCGGGAGGGACCGGCGCTATTACGGGATCGCGCGTAAGCAGGCTGTAAAGACACGCCGCCGTCGCGATCCCGGCGACGATAAACCCCGGCACGTGCACCTCGCGCCATCTGCTTTGAGCGTATAAATAAGTTGCGCTCGCAAACCATGCAAACCATGAAAGCGTTTCATAGAGAGTTTGAAACGGCGGCCTCATGCCTTCAAACGTCCTGAAGAGGATAAGTATTGTATGAAGGATGACTGTAATCCAAAGACCTTTAGTCGTCGCCCTGCCGAGCGCAGCTTTCCTGAAAAGGAGATATGCAATGCCGGTAAAAAAACAAATCCCGTATAACAAGGAAACAAGCCAGAAGAGCTTAAGCTCAATGCCGAGGAGAAATGCGTCGCGTGCGAGTAATTGCTCCGGTGTCATTATTTAAATTCCGCCTTCAGCCCCGCCTTCTTCTGGTCGGCTACGACAACGAGGACGAAGTTTTCGGGTTCAAGGTATTTCTTTGCAACCCGCAGAACATCTTCTTTTGTCACGCTGTTTATGTATGACGGATAGTTATCAACATAATCCAGGCCGAGCTCATAGTATTCGACCGCAAGGAGAAAGTTCGCTATCCTCGCGCCTGTTTCAAGTCTGAGCGGGAAGCTTCCGGTAAGGAAGGACTTTGCTCCCGACATCTCTTCGTCGGATACCATCGTGTCTCTGATTTTATTAAGCTCCTTTAAAATCTCCTCCAGCGCCGTGTTGGCGGACTCGTTTTTAGTCTGAACTCCGACCTGAAAAATTCCCCCGTACTTGTTCGGGTCAAAAAAGCTGTGGACGTCGTAAGCAAGTCCCTTCTCCTCCCTTACGTTCTGCATAAGCCTCGATTCAAAGCCGCCTCCGCCGAGGATGTAATTCATAACCGACACGGCGTAATAATCGGGATTGTCTCTGCTTATCCCGATATGTCCGAGTATAATGTTTGCCTGTGAGAGGTCTTTGTCTATTGTGATCACCTTCTTCTCTTTAACGCCGGCAGGCCTTTGCGGGCTCGTGACATTACCGTCTTTTGCCTTCCACCCGGAGAAATACTGCTTCAGTAAAGCCTTCACTTCGTCAGGCGTTATATCGCCCACAACTGACATGATCGCATTGTTCGGGACGTAGTAAGCGGAATGGAAAGCCGCAAGGTCTTCACGTTTGAGTCCGTCAAGGGTTTCGGGCGTACCCTGAATCAATCTGCCGTATGGATGCGCGCCGAATACCGCCTTCCTGAATTCCCTTGACGCAACAAATCCCGGGTCTTCCTCCCGGGCCTTCAAGCTTCCCTTTATGCGCTCCCTCTTTTTATTAAGCTCTTCCTCAGGGAATATCGGGTTCAGAATTATGTCGGACAGCAGCTCAAAGCCGGGGTTCAAATCCTTCTTCAATACAGACAGCGTCACAGTGGAGTAGTCGTCATCGCTTGAAGCGCCGATGCCTCCGCCTACGAAATCTATTTCATCGCTGATCTGCCGGGCCGTCCTGTTCCTGGTGCCCTCCGTTAAAAGGCTTGCCGCAAGATTGGCAAGCCCGGCCTGTTCTTCAGGCTCGCTTATGCCGCCGGCCTTAACGCCGACCGAAATCTTTACAATGGGAAGATTATGTCTTTCAACGATCAGAAGGGCAAGTCCGTTTTCGAGGACTTCGCGTTTGACGTCGAGGGCGTAGGCGGAAGGATGCAAAGTGCAAAGTGCAAAGTACACCATCAAGATAAAAAGAATTATTTTCACAGTGTTGTAGTTTCTCACTTGCATATACATTATTTAACACACACCCAACCCCTCTTAATAGAGGGGAGCTGTTGTTGTCCCCTCTAACAAGAGGGGATTAAGGGGTGTGTTTCTTCACCGGCACTAAGATCCCGACCGTCCTTTTGTCTTCGATCAAATACTTCTGCGCCACGCGCCGGACGTCCTGCGGGGTGACCTTTCTTATGCCTTCAAAATATTTATCTTTGAGTCCCTTCTCTCCTAACATCTCAAAC
>JACRHB010000169.1 GCA_016217725.1 Nitrospirota bacterium
GACCGGGTATATCCCTCTGGCTTTAGCCTCCCGTATAACGGCCTCTTTCAATTTATGATCGAAAGACAACGTCCACTTCTCCTTCTTCAACGCAGCCTTAGGCATATGCCACCTCCTTTATACGTATACTATACGTGTTATGCGGCGGTGTCAACGGGTCTTTCATTTCAGCAATCTCGCTTTATTACAGCCTCTTGTCTTCAACCTTTAAAGGCCATAGATACGGGAGGCGGAAATAAAAGTCTCCGCCCAAAAGGCTTTTGGCGGCGATAGGAGATATTAATAAAAAGTTTCTTATCTGCCATCTTCAGGACTCAACTTAGGCCAGCCTTTGTTTTTCCATTCTGTTTCATATCTATTTAAAATATCCTGCATTCCTGATTTGTTTGCAAGCTCCCAATTTTTTAAAGCCTCTATCTACGGTTGAAGCTTATTTAATTCATTTTCATATTCTTTAACCTTATCCCAAAATTCAGAACCTTTGTTAACCGGCACTAAACCTACTCTGGCTTTCCAGGCCCCCATTTTCACCTGCGTAATTATGTAATATGTCTTTCCTGCCTCAAGGTTAGCCTCAAGAAATTCCTGGTTTTCAGAGATAGCAACAAACAGATGTTTCCCAGGATCTGTCAAATAATCAAATTGCGCTTTTGCTACACTGTTGCCTATAACCTTCTCACCATCCCAAATATTGAAATTGACGGCATAGCCCATACCGGAGGGCCTCATAAAACGAACCAATGCCTTATCAGTTGTTGGGTTCAAAAGACTTTGCGACGGTTTCATATAACCGGAAGAACCTGCACAAGCCGTCATAATAATTGAAATTCCTAAAATACACACCAAACGAAATTTTGATAACATGATTGACCTCCCTTTTAAAAAGTTTGTAATAACTACACTTGTTTATTTGACGGACAGGGTTTTGAAAATTTAATTTCTTCTTATCCACTTAAAATACACAATCGATCCGATTTGCTTTACTATTGTATTCAGCAAACTTCTATCTCCCAAACACTGCCTGCAATAAGGATGCACTACCCTGAATTGCTGAAATCCCTTCACAACTTTTTGCACCACCTCCTTGCCGAGATAATCGGCAATTGAAGTATTGCCGTAACTAAATGCGGTCGTTCCGCCGTCGAAATCAGTGCAGCAGAAGGTATAATCTCCATTCCACAATATGCCGAAATTGTCCTGTATGCCGGGGCAGTATCCGAACCGCGCGTCTACGTTCTTCCTGTCAAAGTGTATCGACCAGTCTCCAAGCACTCTTGTATGGAAGCTGAGCCGGTCGCTTATGTTAATGGTATTTTCCTTAAATGTCCATATCTTTTTGATTTGGTTTAACGGGGAAGTTTTCCCCTCTAACAAGAGGGGATTAAGGGGTGTGTCCTCGCTCTTGGTTATCTTTTCATACCACAATTTCAAATATTTTTTCAGATCGGCTGTCGTATCCGCTATGCTGACTTCGGGAAAGATGGGAATTATCAGCCTTCTCAGCGGTGATGAAAGAAAACTTATCGTCAGCTTCGTTTTTTCTGCCCCGGACAGGAACCCCTTTGCGATGGAAATAATCCTGTCTTCATACTCGTCAAAAGTAATCCCCCTGGCGCCGCGTAAAGAGAACGTCTTTTCATCCGGGGTCTGGAGCGAGATAATGATGTGTCCGATTCCCGCATGAGTCAATTCATTGAGCAGCTTTTCGTCAAGGCGGCTGCCGTTTGTTGTCAGGCAAGCTTCAATGCCCTTATCAGTTGCATGTTGAACAATGTCTACAAGATTCGGATGCAGGGTAGGCTCGCCCATTACGTGGAAAAGCATGAGCCTTGCAACCTTCGTCCTGCCGACTTCGTCTATTATGGATTTTGCCCTCTCAACGGGCATCATTCCCTTCTGTCTTTTCATTCTTGAATCAGGACAGAACTCACAGGAGAAGTTGCAGATGTTTGTAAGCTCCACGTGAAGCCTGTTGATTGGAAGTTTTATTGCTCCGATTTGTCTGGTCATATATTTAGCCACGAATGGCCACGAATTTTCACGAATTAAAATTAGGACGCAGATTTTCGCGGATAAACACAGATAAATCTGTTGTTATTATTCCTGACAATCTGCGTTTATCTGCGTCCAAATTCGTTTTTATTTCATTCGTGTTCATTCGTGTTTATTCGTGGCTGAATTTTTTTAATCACTTTCCAATACGGGATCGCGCCCATGATGAATATTATAGCCAATGATACAACAAAGCCCGCGCTGCCGGGATTAAACACCTTGCTGCCGAAGTAGGTATATAAGAAGCTGACCGGCACGAGCGGAATTAGGCTGGCAATGTAAAACTCCTTAACCCCGATCCCGGAAAGCCCCGCCCAATAGCTGACCAGGTCCCAGGGCATGTTGAATATCCTCATGTATAGCACCGCCTTTCTCCCATGTTCCGTTGATCTCCTCTCAAGCTCACCTAACAGATTGCTTTTACATACCAGTTTTTTAACCATATCCCTGCCGATCCATCTTGCAAAGTAGAATCCGACTATAGTGGAAAGGGCGCCTCCGATGACTACATATATCGTTCCGTATAATGTTCCAAACAGCATGCCTGCCGCTATCGTCAATCCCATTGAAGGCAGAAAGAATAAAACGGGTCTTAAAGCGCAGACTGTAATAAAGGTCAATGGAGCGGCCGTGCCGTTTGCTTTTATGAATGCGCTGATGTTCTGCGGGGTCAGATACGGGTAATATATAATGCAGAAGACCGCTATTGCTGCGATGCCGATCAATTTTATAATGCAAAGCATTTAATCCGTCTCAAATTTATTCGTTATCACTGCGTCGTCGGGAAGTTTTATGCTGAACGTCTCAGGACTTATCTCCGGATTGATCTTAATGTCGGTAAGCTTTGTGACGGTCTTATCGCCTTTCGGCGTCGTCACTTCAAACCCTTTCGGGAGCCCGGTTGTTTCATCATACTTGATAACCAGCGATGCGAGGTACTTCCCGGCCATTTTGGACAACGGCGTTAATTTGAAGAGCAAACCGTCTTCGCTGCGGAAGATATTTACGGTGAACCGTTTCTCCAGCTCTTTTAAATCCCCTAAATCCCCGCCCATCGCCGTCGTAAAAAAACTCATTGTATTGCGGGCTATTATGTTCTCGGAAAGGCTGTAAACCTGCGCTTCTTTAATGTCAGGATAATAAACCGTCATGGTCCTGCCGTCTGTGACGGTGACGGATTTTTGAGGCCTTGCCGTATCCCATCTGAGCAGGTTCGGCTTAGCCATAACAACCATGCCTTCAACGCGTATCTCTTCTTTCATTGCGGACAACCGCTTTTCCTGCGTTGCGGAGGCGTGTATTGAATTAATGCTTTTTTGAAGGGCGTTAAGCTTTCCGAATATCTCCTGTCTCTCGTCGGCGGGTAGCTCATGAAGTAGATTTCCCGACGCCTTTATTGAAAGAGGAAAGGTAAGAATTAGAATTAACGACACGCAGCGAACGGCTAATGCCAAATGAAGCCTCTGCATATTACACCGGCCTGAAATTATACCACTGGTCGGGATACATCATAATATACCTCTCAATGATTTTTACAGTTTTCTCCAGCGCGTCACGCTCGCCTTTTTCATCAGCGATCAGCAGCGGTTTTTCAACGATCCCTTTATAGTTATCCCCTTCCCTGACGACGAATGCGACTATTATCGGCGCCTCGGCAGCCCTGCTTAAAATGAAAGGCCCCTTTGGAAAATCATACGGCTTGTTAAAAAAATTCACCTTAACGGTGTCCGGCCCTTCATCATATCTGTCTATCAGCATGGCGACCATCTCGCCTTCATTAAGCGCCTTCAGCATTTCAATCGCCGAGAACGGAGAGCCGAGGGTAATGGTGTTTACGTTGTGTTTTTCCCTGTACCACCTGCGCATATAGTCTATTTCGGCGTCATGGTCCATGAGCGTTACAACATTTATTTTTATCCCGTAACTGCTGAAAAATATCCCTCCGAGCTCCCAGTTGCCGAGGTGAGCCGTAAGCAGTATCACCCCTTTATTCATTTTTAACGCGGCCTCAAGATGTTCCTTCCCGTCAAATTGCACGATCTTTTTTAGAACGGAATGCTTCTCAAGACTTGTAAATCTTCCATAATCCACAAGATATTTGCCGTAATTTCTAAAGAGACTTTTTGTCAATCGGGAAATCTCTTTATCCGTCAAAGACGGGAGCGCCGCGCTGAGATTGCCTTTGATATTCTTTACCGCGGGCTTGTAAAGCATGTAACTCAGATCGGCAACGCCCTGAGAAATTGCGTAAGTTAGGGGCGCCGGTAAATAACCGGCCCACCTTGTTCCCAATTTATATACCGCCGGGATGTTGAGGAAGTGTCTTGTCAAAGCCATTTGTTTTTAGAGTCTACCATAAGTGATATAATATAACTGTTTCCAAATGCTTCCCAATCACAAAATAGAAGACCGCGCGATCCTGTTCAGGGAAGACTATCCTTGCGTTTATTTCGACGACGGCAGGCTGACCACAACCGAATATTTAATGCCGGACAGAAAGCGCCTCCAAATTTTTCATACATTTCTGGCTCAAGGATACAGGCGTCTCGGTCGTTTATTCTACCGTAATGTTTGCAAAACGTGCTCGGCCTGCGAGCCGTTACGTCTTGAGCTCGATAAATTTACACTCAGCAGAAGTCAAAAAAGGACCCTGAGGAAGAATGAAGACATCCGTATTAAAATCCTCTCCCGCCCTTCCGTTACGCCGGAAAAGATTAAGCTATACGAAAAATATATCATCACAAAGCATGCGGACAATAAGCCCGGCGACCCTTTGCCGGTCCTTTCCGCCATGCACAGCGGTTACGACCGTATAATTGAAATGGATTATTGTATCGGCGGAAAACTGATCGCCGTCGGCATTGTCGATGAAGCGGAGGATTCCCTGTCTTCGAACTATTTTTACTACGATACGGATTTTCTCGACAGAAGACCCGGCGTATTGAGCGTTATCCGGGAAATATACCTTGCAAAGGAAATGCATAAGAAATATTTCTACCTCGGTTTTTATATAGCTGATAATAAAAAGATGTCCTATAAAAATACCTTCCGTCCGAACCAGGTTTATAAAAAAGACAAATGGGAAGAATTCCTGAGCAGGTGATAAAAAAATCCGCAGATTTCAAGCTGGTCGTTACGATTGCGCTCAAAAGGGAAGTCCCGAAAGACTTCTTTATATCGCACGGAATCCCCGTGCATACCCTTGCGGCGCTTAAATCAGGCGCCCTCAAGCAGTCTAATCCTCCATCCGGCATGCTGGTAATAATAACAGGGGCCGGTCTTCAGGCAAGCGAAGAGGCGGCGCTCCGGATACGTGACAGCTTAAGGCCTCTTTTTGTCGTTAATATAGGAACATGCGGGCTTACAAGCCGGAGCCTTCCGCTGAGCGAATGGCTGACGCCTCAATATGTCGCAAATGAAGAGGGCGGTATAGTGGAAATCAATACGAAACTTCCTTCCCCCTTCTCCGGAAAGATCAAGGATATCCATTCATTGATAACCGTAAGAAAGGCGTCATTGGGGAATTTGCCTGAAACATGGAAGGCGCATGACGCAATCGATATGGAATGTTTTCCGCAGGCAAAAATATTCCGTGAGGCTCAAATACCTTTTCACTGCCTGAAATTCGGCACGGACTATTCTGATCATAATGCGGTTCAGGATTTCAACAGACATATTAAACTGTTTATCGAAAACCTGAAAAAGCTTTTCCGCTTTGCCGTACAGAAGTGAGAAAAATTAATCTTTCAAAAGCAAAGATAACTTCTTATACGGGGATTTCGAGCAATATCTTGTTGTATTCAACGTGGGGAATTACGCGCTTCTTGTCTGTTTCCGTCTTTTCAAGCGTAACTAATCCGATGTCGGAAAGCAGCTTCAAGTCCTGATTAACGTTTTTGAGGTCCCTTCCAAGCATTTTTGAAAGCTCATATACCGATCCCGGATGACGCTCTCTTATGGTCTTGAGAATTAACAGCCTCTTATTCGTAAGAACCGCCCTCATGGTATCAATGGAATTAAAATATATCCCTTCTTCTTTTTTAACTTTTTTCCCCGCCTCCAGCTTTTTCCATGTATCCGCAAAATCTTTCAAGCTTTCTTTTATTCCCTTTATGCCTATATCTATTTTTTTCACTTTCATAACTCGCCTCTCCTCTTATTCTTGAGCCTTCCTTTATGCAGACAAGAGAATATTTGAGACCGTGGGGCCTGTCTTTTGAACTCGGGACCCTCCATATCTTCATCTCTACTATATCGCCGTTTGGCTCAATATTTTTTCTATGAAATAATAAGTCCCCATCCATATATATAAGGTATATTATACCTAATAATAAGTGGTTGTCAAATTCGGTATCGTGTAAAATATATCAGGCCATGTTAATACAAACTCTAAACATTGACGACGTCCTCATCGAAGAAAGCCGTTTTTCACTGAAAGGTTTTGTTTTTGGATCAAACAGTCTTGAAGCCTGTCTTGAAGACTCCTTCAGGAATACGGGGGTGCTGTATCCCGTCATTGTTTTCATGGACGATAAAGGCCGGCTTCACCTCATTGACGGCAAAAAAAGGATTAACTTCGCAAAACAAAATAACCTTAAAAACATCGATGCGCTGATATTTACAGAAGCTGCGCCCGTCACTGATATTATCACCGTGATCCTCAGCGGCAAGAGGATGGAAATTGAGCAAAGCGTCATGAACAAGACCGGGTTTATTTGTTTCGCTAAGTCGCTGAACGCGCCGGAAGCATGGATAACCGAATCTCTCTGCATCCCCTTCGGCTTCAAGCCTCACAGTGAATTCCTGAAAGACTGTGAGCATATCAACAATCTGCCGGGAGAATTAAAACTCTTCTGCCACGAAAAGAGATTCTCCATGAAGCAGTTGCTGAATCTGGCTTATTATCCTGAAGACATCCTCTTGCAGTTAATGGCGTGGAAACCGGCTTTGCAATTGACCGCCTCCATACTGGATGAGCTTGCATCAAATCTCAGGGACTATCTGAGCTCGCAAGACAAAGCAATCAGAGACTTTCTTGATGAACCGGAAGTGCAGGAAATCTTCCGCTCCTCTTTAAGTTCCCGCGACAAAACCGACAGGCTGCGGCAGCTTATTCATATTAAACGGTTCCCCATCCTGTCGGAAACAAATGCAAAGCTAGAGGGGAAAGTCGCTAAGCTTGATTTGCCGGAAAGGCTTTCCATTAACTGGGACCGGTCTCTTGAAAATAAAAATGTCGCCATCTCCGTCCATGTGAATGACGCCGGGCAATTGGCGGAATCGCTCAAGGCGTTAAACTCGGATGAAATGAAGAAAGCGGTTGAGGATATATTGAATGAGCTTTAACACCTTCAGTTTCAGAGACGGTAAAAAAGAGCTTCAGACCATCTCCAAAAGAGGAGAAGCAATGGGGGTATGCGCTACGTTTAATGGGAAATACCTTTGCTGCGGGGTGCACGTGCTGAGATCCGTTCATAACTGCCCTTTTGAATGCTCTTACTGCTTTCTCCAAAATTACCTGAATGACGGCGTTACCAAAGCCGTTGAAGACACCGACGTCCTCATGGAGGAAGTGAAAGATAAAATCCGCAGAGAGCCGCAAAGACTGTTCCGCATAGGCACATGGGGGCTCGGCGACAGTCTCGCGCTGGAAAGGGAAACGGGGCAGGCGGCAAAGCTCATAAGGGAATTTGCGGCACTGGAGAACGCCGTCCTTGAGCTCAAGACAAAATCAGACTGCGTTGATTCGATACTGAATCTTGCTCACAGGGGAAGAACGGTCGTCTCGTGGTCGTTGAATACCGGGCACATTATTGAAACCGAAGAACATCGAACCGCCTCGCTTGAAGACCGGCTTCAGGCTGTGTACAAAACAGCGAATGCAGGCTATCTCATCGGTCTGCATTTCGATCCCATGATCTTTTATAAAGGCTGGGAAGAAGATTATGAAATGCTGGTGCATCAGGTTTTTAATGCGGTATCGCCGGAAAGGATCGCGTGGATATCTATCGGGAGTCTGCGCTTTAATCCGGAAATGAAAAAGAAGCTTGAAAACAACTATCCCGACAGCAAACTGACTTGCGCTGAAATGGTGTTGGGCGATGATGCGAAAATGCGGTATGTGAAACCGCTGCGGGTAAACATGTACCGGCATCTTTACAATGCATTGAGAAGACACGTTTCAGAAGACCATCTGATATATTTATGCATGGAGCGATGGGACGTTTGGGATAAGGTCTTCGGGCGTCATCCCGATCCAATCGGGGGACTGGACTATATGTTTGCGCATTCGCTTTACAGGCGGTTTGGATCAGCCGGTAAACCGCCGTCTATTTAGCGCAGGCCTCTGCAAACATTGAACGGTTGCCGTTGACGTACTCCACAATTCCCGCCGGATCGCAGGCGATGCAGATGTCTATCCCCTGGATAAGCTGCAGGCCCTCAAGCAGCAGGGAGGCGTTTTCAACCCCGTATTTTTCGAGTCTCGAGAGCACTTCCTTTTTGGGTCTGAAATAAGACCTGCCGCAGCCCATGCACAGCCAGATGAAATAGTCCTTTGTCTTTCTCAGGCAGTCGGGACAAATGTAGACAATTGTTCCCGGCCTGTATTCAACGTGCATGGACGTGTACTCTTTTTTACAGATGCTGCACTGCCCTATCGCGTCAAACATTTTTCCCTCCTTTATTAAATCCCCCGCCTCTTTTCCAAAAAGGGCCGGGCTCCCGCTGCCGCAAAGCATTGCAGCGGAACGCGGGGATTTTAAAAGTTAAAAATGTCCCTGGGTCAGCTTGACCAGGATGACGGTCCTGATAAAGCTGAAAAAATTACCCCTTGCCTTCTTTAAACAATCCCTGCAAATATGCACGATTTCCCCGGGCTTCACCCCTACGCGCCTTGACGTGTATTCTTTCTTGCAGATACTGCATTGTCCGAGCGCCTTAAACATCCTCTTAACTCCTTTCACATATCTTTCTGTCTCTGTTATCGGAATATTCCGGAACCGACTTTATTAAAAAACTGTTTTAGCTTTTTTATCGGAAATTCAAAAATCACCCCGCTTCCCTTTGCGATGCTTCGCGGCAGCAGGAGCCCGGCCTCTTTGTCAAAGAGGAGGTTCAGGATTCCCTTTTAGCGGAAAGAGGTCCCGGGGATTTGATGGTTTTGAATTTGCGGCTCTTGAAACAGCTTTTGATATGAACTCACCTGTCAGAGAAATTATCTGTCTATATTTTATATAATAAAAAAACCAATATGAAAAAATCCTTCGTCCTTGACACAAACGTGTTGATACACGACCCTGAAGCCATCCTCCAATTTGTCGATAACGACGTCGTTTTGCCTATTACCGTTATCGAGGAGCTGGATAAATTAAAGCGGGGCAACGGAGAAATACCTTACTCTGCAAGGCAGGCGCTGAGACTGATAGATTCTCTCAGGGAGAAAGGCAACCTTGCCGCAGGGGTCAAGATGCAGAACGGGGGGCTGCTGCGTGTTGCGATCCGGGAAGATATGTATCTGGGCAGGCCTTCAAACGACAACAAGATCATCTCCGCCGCCGTTTCTCTGGCGAATGACAAAGCCTGCCCCCGGCCCGTGATACTGGTATCAAAGGACACCTCCGTCAGGATCAAGGCGGACTCCCTCGGGCTCGTCACACAGGATTATCTTAAAGACAAAACCACCGTATTTCAGAAATATGGGAGCGTAATAGAGGGAGAAACTATCTCCAACGACGTCAGATCGGTGCGGTATCTGAAATCCGGAGACAAGATCTTCAGGGTCTACGGCGACAACAACATGGAGCTTATCAGAAGGCAGCGCTCGGTCATGAGCATCTTTCCAAAAAACATAGAACAGGAATGCGCTATTGACGCTCTCCTGGCGCCTCAGATAAACGTCATAGCGCTTACCGGAAGGGCCGGCACCGGCAAGACCCTGCTCGCAATCGCCGCGGGTTTACACTTCTGCACAAAACCCGCTCATAAAGGTTCTCAGGAGCACTCCAAAAGATATGAGCAGGTCATGGTTGCCAGGCCCATCGTTCCCCTCGGCAACGATCTGGGCTTTCTGCCGGGCGACGTGAAGGAAAAGCTCCACCCCTGGATGCAGCCGATTTACGACAACCTGGACTTCATCGTCGGCACGCCCAATGACCACGGAGAAGATAAGGATACGGATTACCGGAGCGCTGATTTCCTGATCGAATCGGATATTGTCCATATAGAGCCTCTTACCTATATCAGGGGCCGGAGCCTGCCGAAGCGTTTTCTCATTATCGACGAGGCGCAAAACCTGAGACCGCTTGACGTCAAGACCATCATCACCCGCTGCGGGGAGGGGACCAAAGTAGTCTTCACGGGCGATCTGGAGCAGATCGATTCGCCTTTTCTCGATGCGGCTTCAAACGGCCTGGCCCACCTGATAAACAAATTCATCCGGGAAGAGAACTTCTGCTACCTGAATCTCAAGCACAGCGCAAGGTCTGCGTTAGCCGAGCGCGCGGCGGAGCTGCTTTAAGCTTCATCCGTTTATTTCGTCTAAAGCTTTCCCGTCTTTCAACCGAATATATTTCTATGAATGAGGGCGAAGATGTTATCGACTCCGCCGGGGAGAGCGACTCTATCGATAGGAGAAATTTCCCGCGCTCGGTATTTACGTATCCGGCCGAGTTTAAGCTTTTTTCACGGAATGCGGAATACACGTCCTTCAACGGCTGCTTAAAGGACATCTCGCTCAGCGGGGCCTGTCTGGAGTTTGAAGACAGGTACGGAAGATTCAACCTGAAAAATGCGAACAATGAAAAAGTCAAAATCTCATTCAGGGATCCCCGGGGAGATAAAGTAAACGTTTTTGCAAAAATCAGGTGGATAAAAAAACCCGACCCCGGAAGTTTTACGATCAATATCGGAATTGCGTTTATCGACACGGAAAGCTGGCAGCTTGAGGTCATTGAAAAATTAATCGGCATGAGAAATAAAGACCAGAACATGATGTGGGATCTCTGGGAAAAATACGAAAAATAGGACATGGATGAAATAAAGAATAAGCTGTGGGCCATAGGAGGCGGCAAGGGCGGCGTCGGAAAAAGCGTCGTCACCCTGCTGCTCGGGGCCTCCCTGGCGAGGCTGGGCAACAAAGTCATCCTGGTGGACGCGGACCTCGGGGGCAGCAACCTCCACGCCCTGGTCGGCATACGGTATCCGCAATACACCCTGGCGGACTTCATCAACAAGCGGGTGGAAACGATAGATGAGGTAGTTATGGATACGCCCGTAAACAACATGCGCCTGATCTGCGGAGCGGACGATATCCTCGGAATGGCTAATCCGAAGTATACACAGAAGACAAGGGTCTTCAATAACTTAAAAAGACTTGACGCCGATCTCATCCTCCTGGACCTCGGCGCAGGCACATCTTTCAATACGATAGATTTTTTCCTATATGCCCCTAATAAAATAGTGGTGCTGACCCCGCAGATAACATCCATGCAAAACGCCTATGGCTTTATTAAGGCGAGCCTTTATCGCCGGTTAAATGACGCTTTCGGCAAAGAGCCTGAGGCCGCAGAGCTCATAAAACGGGCCAGCTTCTCGGCGCCGGGCGAAAGCATCGACTCCCTTGCCAGGCTGTATGAAGCCTTCAGATCTCTCGGAGAAGAGCAGCAGGAAAGATTGCTTAATTGCGCAAATGAGCTGAAGATAAAGCTTATTGTCAACATGGTAAAGGAATCAAAGGAAAAGAACGTAAGCAATATAATCAGCTCGGTTGCAAAAAATTATCTCGGCCTTGACGTCGAAAATTTAGGCGCAATACAGTACGACAACGTGCTGAACGCCTCCATTAATAACATGGCCGGTTTTTTAGCCAACAGAAAAGAGAGCTCCGCAGGCAGCAATTTTTATGACATTGCATACGGCATCGTAAAAAACATCCGCAAGTCCAATGCCCTAAACCCCTCTCCCGCCGCTTAGTCGGATCAACCTTTCCCTGCATCGCTTCTTCACTTCATCCCTCCCTGACTTCTTCACTTTTTTTGCGTTACAATACAGTGAAAAAAAGAATGCTTCCGGACAAGCCGGAATGACGCAAAGAATGAACAACAAGCCTCTCAGAATATTTTTCTCCGGCATCGGCGGGAGCGGGATGTCCGCAATCGCGGCCTTCATGTCCGACCAGCGTCATATCATTGTCGGTTCAGACAGGGCCATGGATAAGGACCTTCGTCATCCTCTCCGAAAGATATTTCAAGCGAAGGGTATCAAAATCGTCCCTCAGGACGGAAGCGGAATCGACGGCGCCTTTGATCTTGCGGTCTTCAGCGCCGCCGTTGAAGCGGATAACCCGGAAGCGGTAAAGGCCGGATCCCTTGGAATTCCCATTAAGACAAGGCCGGAATATCTTGCTGAGATCACCTCAGCTTTTGAAACCATAGCCGTTGCAGGGACGAGCGGAAAGTCCACCGCCTCGGGGCTGCTCGCTTTTCTTATGAACAGGCTCGGCCTCGAGCCGAATTTTATCGGCGGCGGAAGGGTGAAGCAGTTTAAATCGTCTTCAAATCCCGGCAGCTCCCTGACCGGCAGCTCAAAATATCTTGTCATCGAGGCGTGTGAATCGGACGGGACCATTGTGAATTATAAGCCGCGCCATTCTATCATTCTGAACCTCGCCCTCGACCACCACCCCGTCAAAGAGACCGCGCAGATGTTCCTGACGCTGATCAAAAACACTTCCGGGAAAGTTATTGTAAACGCAGACGACTTAAATCTGCGGGGAATTGCGGAACGTAACGCGCTCGCCTTTTCCATCCGCAATCCCTCCAAATACAAGGCTGAAGAAGTAACATATAACCCTTTCAATACTGAATTTTCACTGCATGGAACACGGTTCAGCCTCTCGCTTCCCGGGGAATATAATCTCTGCAATGCGCTTTCCTGTATCGCCTTCCTCCTGGAAATCGGGATATCGCCGGAGGAGATTAAGAAAATACTGCCTGAATTTCAGGGAATAGACAGACGCTTTGACGTCCACCTGAATGACGGCGCATATCTTGTCATCGACGACTATGCCCACAACCCTCACAAGATCTCAGCTCTGATGACGACCATGAAACAAATGCGTGAAAAGATCTGCTACATATTCCAGCCTCACGGCTTCAGCCCGACGAGGCTTATGAAGAAGGAGTATATAGAAACTTTCATACAGAGCCTCAGGGATTCCGACCTCCTTATGCTCCTCCCGATATTTTACGCCGGCGGCGCTGTAAGCAGGGATATATCAAGCCGTGACCTTGCAGAGGGGATAAACGCGGGAGGCAAATCCGTGGAGGTTATGGAAGACAGGAAAGATATTTTAAAAGGACTTCATAAATATAAGACCTACGTTGTCTTCGGCGCCCGTGACGAGAGTCTTTCCGATTTCGCAAAGGAAATAGCCGAAGCGCTCACCGCTTCTTACTAATGAGTTCATAAGTAAAGCGCCACAGATTGTCATTCCCGCAAGCGAAGCGCGTCGGGAATCGTTCCGAGTAAAGATTCCGGACAAGCCGGAATGACATGCTTTAAAAATGTCTTCATACTTATGAACTCATTAGTAAAAACAGGGAAAGGGACGGGTTAAGATTGTTTTTGGTGATTAAGGTGATCCGGCCTGCTTTTTTACCTTGCGGCAAAGGTCTTGCAGTCCGCATGGTTTGAATGCATTCCTACGAGTATGTTGCTCGCCGTGCATTCCAGTGATTTATTGAACCTGCAGTTGTCCGCCTTACATGCGCCTACGCCTCCGATAGTAGCTGCTTCTCCGCCTTTTTGGCTGGATTTAACGAACGTATCACATATGGCGCAGGACATATCGCCTACCGTAATTGCCGGCGTGTGGCACTTTTTATCTGAGTTGTACGAACAATCTGTCATTTCACAGCTTGATATCCTGGACATTGTCATAGCCATAGGCAAACCTCCTTTCCATGGCCGTCCCTTTCCCATAAAAGGAAGATACCACAATTTTGCGGTATGTCAAGTGCCTGTAAAAAATCCTCCCCTTGTAAAGGAGGGGATTCACCTGAACTGGACTAAATAATTCGTTTTCTATATAATCATTCTCAACGTTGGGACAGGGCTGATAAAACCGAAGCATTCTCCAATAAAAGATCAGACCGCCAGAAGCATTCCTGTTCATTAGCTTAACGCGTGATGCGTAATGCGTGACGGGGAATTGAAAAATTAATAAAAAACTTATCGATGAGGGGGGGAGATAAAAGACGTTATGAAGACAGACTTGAAAATCAAAACATTAAAAGGAGGACGACATGAAGAGAAAAATAACGGGTAAGCTCTTTATGATCGTTTGCGCAACGCTCATGGTCAGTATTCTGGTCAGCGGATTATCGTTCGCGGAAAAGAGCGACGTCAAGGCGCCGGTCAACGTCAATCAGGCCACGGCAAAGGAATTGGCCTCACTGCCGGGGATCGGCAAAAAGAAGGCGGAGGAGATCGTCTCATACAGAGAGAAGAACGGTAAATTCAAGAGCCTCGAGGACCTGAAAAAAGTCGAAGGCATCGGAAAGGATACGTTTGAAAAAATCAAAGACCATATCGTCGTAGAGTAAATCCGGGAAAAGCGCCCCCTCTTTAAATACCCCTTCGCCCCTCCCTCAAAAAAAGAGGGGGCGTTTTTAACTGTGATTACGCTGATTAACTGTCTGAACCATGATTACACTGATTCAATGATTAACTATGATTTTTTTCTTAATCATGCCAATCATTTAATCAGACGAATCACGGTTCAAGACTCGGCTTTTAATTAATATAAAGTAAAGTTGACTTTACTTTATATATGATATAAATTAAAGCCTATAACGCGATGAATACGATCTATAAAAGAGACGTCGTTGATGAGATCAGCAAGTATTTTAAAACCGATGACATTATCGTCCTGCACGGGGCGCGGCAGGTCGGCAAGACGTCCATCCTTTATCTTCTGAGAGATCATTTAAAAGCCGCCGGCGAGGTTACTTATTATATTGACCTTGAGGACTCCCGCTTTGTAAAAATATTAGACTCCGGCACGGGCGAGTTCATAAAGCTTCTTGAAGAGGAAGGGCTGAGGAGCTTGCCCAAAAAGAAGATATTTGTGTTTATTGATGAAATCCAGTATGTATCCAACCCTTCTTCATTTCTGAAGCTGATCGCCGATCATCATAAAAACCTCAAGCTTATCGTCTCCGGCTCATCCAGCTTCGCGATCAAGGATAAATTCAAAGATTCCCTTGTGGGCAGGACGGTAAACTTTGAGATATTCAACCTGTCATTTAAAGAGTTTTTAGCGTTCAAACAAATTCCCTTTGAGGAGAAAAAATCATACACTCAGAAAAAGATTGAAGATCTGAAACGCCTGTTTAAAGAATACGTCCTCTACGGCGGTTATCCGAAGATCGTCCTTACTCCGGAAGTTGATAAAAAAGAAAAATACCTGCAGCAGCTCATCGACACCTATGTCAAAAAGGACATCAGGGATTTAGCCAGCATTAAAGATATTGATAAATTCAACAAACTGCTCGAGACGCTTGCATCGCGCAGCGGTAATCTGCTGAATGTTGCAGAGCTGTCGAATACTACGAGGCTGGCAAAGCAGACCATAGAGCGCTATCTCTTTATCATGGAAAACACTTACATCATCAAACTCCTCAGACCCTTCAGTAAAAATATAAGGTCGGAGCTTTTTAAGCTCCCCAAAATATATTTCTACGATACGGGGCTGATGCAGATGTTATGGTTAAAGGGCCTGCAGAAAGAACTCATAGGCAATGTGTTTGAAACCGGCATATTTGTCGAGCTTGTAAAAAAGTACGGTAAAGATTCGGTTTTTTACTGGAGGACTATGGATAAAAGGGAGATAGATTTTATTTTGAAGATCAGGAATACGATCCTGCCCGTTGAAGTAAAATTGAATTTCGAGCAGTTTAATCCTTCTTCCATAAATTATTTTAGAGGCAAATACGGGATACGCAGCTACAACGTCGTGAGCTTATACGGCGAGCCGAAGAATAAATTTTATTCTTACCCGTGGCAAATTTAACTGTCTTGAACTATGATTACACTGATTCAATGATTAACTATGATTCCTATTTTCTTAATCATAGTTAATCATTCAATCAGCTTAATCCCGGTTCAGACTTTCTTTAATCACGCCAATCATTTAATCAGACGAATCCTGGTTAAGACACCGTTACGGAAAAATGATACAAGAATTTCACAACCGTCTTATTTACTCTGGTTTTTTCAAATATGCCCTTGTTGAAAATATAGGCGTTTTCAGGATGATATTTTTCTATAAAGCTGTGAAGTGATCTCCCTATTGTAAGTCTTGAGAGAACGGTCTTTACTTCAACGGGTATTTTGTCATTGACGACAAAGTCCACTTCCGCCTTTGACTTGGTCCTCCAATATTTTAAAGAAAACCCTTTCTTGAGCAATTCGGTAAAGATAAAATTTTCATATAGAACGCCCCTGTCCTGTCTGGAATTCAATTCCTTGAAATCACCTGCTACGGCGTTTCTCAAGCCGGTATCATAAAAATAGACCTTCGGATTTTTAACCAGCTCAATCCTCTTGTTTGTAAAATACGGTTTTAATAAATGGATTATAAAGGTCTTTTCAAGAAGATTCAGATACTTTTTGAGAGTTGAGAGATGCTGCTGCGTCAAGGCGGAAAGCTCCTGATATGAAATCACGTTTCCGATCTGCAAGGCCAACGCCTTAATAAGGCTGAACATCCTGTAATCGTCCGTTAATCCTAAAATATCCCGCACGTCTTTCAGAAGATAAATATTCAAAATATTCCTTAAAACTTCCTGACGCTCCTCATTATCGCTTGAAGTTACAACGCGAGGATAACCGCCGTAAACGATAAACTCTTCCAACAGGTCATTAAACCTTTTAACCAGCACGTCATCTGTTTTTTTACCTTTTTCTATCAGCTTGTAATAATCGTAAAGGCCGGTGTCTTTATAACTCAGATATTCCTTGAAGGTCAGCGGAAATAAAGTAAAAGAGAATATCCTGCCCGCCAGATATTTAACTGTTTTAATACTGAGCTCGAGTATGGAAGAGCCTGAAATAAAAATCTTTTTATCTCCAACCGTGTCGTAAATAAATTTTAAAGACTGCCCGCCGTCCCTCGCATATTGAAACTCATCAATAAAGATATATTTATACGGTCGGATGTAGAGCTTGACAAAGGCTTTGAGATCTCTGTCAAACAAGGTCTTGATCTCCGCATCTTCAAGCGTGATGAATAC
>JACRHB010000168.1 GCA_016217725.1 Nitrospirota bacterium
ATTATGTAGATGCCGTCTTCGGATATGTTCTCTATAAATACCGAACAGTTTCTGGCGCACGATATGCGCTCCGCTTTAAGGTTTACCGTTATTCTTTTGGATTTTCTTCTTTCCATATGGCTTTCGGCAATTATATCTATCGGTTCAACTTTTTACGAACGGGTTTTTTATGTGAGTCAGAGTATAGCAGATCAAATAAAAAAATGGAATAACCCGGAATCTAAAATTTTAATAAAATTCTTTGTATCACCGGCAAAGCCGCGCGCCGCGAAGCTGCAGTCAAGAGCCACCGCTGCCGCCATAGGGTTGAACTGTTCGGAAAATACGCCGAAGGGCTGGTTTTTTGTCTTCATCCCTTCCATGCTCGTCGGAGAGGCCTGGCCTTTTGTAAGCCCGTATATCTGGTTGTCGTGGACAAAGAGCTTAACATTTATATTCCTTCTGACGGCGTGAAGCAGGTGGTTGCCGCCTTCGCCGTAACAGTCGCCGTCTCCTGCAAACGCCATGACGGGCAGCTCATGATTTGAAAGCCTGATCCCCGTTGCAACGGGCAGCGTCCTGCCGTGAAGTCCGTTGAAGGTATTGCATCTGACGTAATGAGGGAATTCCCCCGCCTGCCCGATGCCGGAGACGATAATAAACTGATGCGGCTCAATGTTTAACTCGAGCATCGCGTCCTTGAAGGCCTTTAGTATGCCGAAGTTGCCGCACCCCGGACACCACGCCGGCGGCTGTCCTCTGTAATCTTGTAACGTGGGCATATGTCTAACCCCTTTCTTCATTCCCCTAAAGGAGCAGTTAAATAGAGTCTGTCCATAAACTCGTTAATTTATCGTCTTCTGTCATTCCGGCTTGTCCGGAATCTTTCTTTAGCATGGAATAACCTCAAACTGATATTCAGACCGATGCTTGTTCAAGGCAGGCGTAAATTTTATTTAATATTTCATTAATTGTAAAAGGTCTTCCATCATACTTATTAATCTTATGATTGAAATAATATCCCGTCTCCGCCCTCATGAGCCGGGCAAACTGACTTGTGGCGTTGTTTTCGATGCAGATGGCAATTCTCGCGCTATTTAAAATTTTCAGATAATCGAATTTATCCGTTGAGGGGAAAGGGCTGATCTCGCTGAAATGGAGCATGGCGATTTTATCTTTACACCCCCCTTTGCTAAAGGGGGGTACACACCCCTAACCGCTGTTTTTCATGCTGAATTTATTTCAGCATCTGATGGAGCAGCGAATCAAGATCTCCTGAAACAAGTTCAGGATGACACTTCGGTTTTATTAATCAGATAATCACTACCGAATCGTCGGCGCCGAAGGCGTTGGGGACGTATTTGTCGGCGAACCAGTCGTTTTCCCAGCGGTTGGCGTCGATCAGATATCTGAATTTGTATTCCCTGTTGCAGGGCAATTCCAGGGTCAGCGTAAAATCGCCGTTTTTGAGTTTTTTCATCTCGTTCTCAGTTACGCTCCAGTTATTGAAGTCGCCTACAATGGTAACCATCTCAGCGTCTTGCGCCGCATCCTTCGGAAGCCTGAAAGTCACTTTGCACATATTGTTGTCGGATTTCAGATACTGTTTTTTAAGGCTCTTTACGGAAGTAATAACCTTCGGCGTCGTTGACGTCGAAGTCTTCCTGGGACTTTGTACTGCGCTGTATGCTTTTTTAACAATCGATTTTTTCATATTATGCCTCCTAATTTAAAGAGTTAATATAAGTTATCCTTTTTTTCGTATCGGTATTTCCCGACCTGATTTCTACGGATTGGTACCGCTTTTATATTTCCTATACATTATACTTCCTGATTATTAAATTGCCAAGTCCTGCAAAAAACACAATTACACGTCTTCGAAAAAAAATCTAAAATGTATCCCCTCAGTTACGGGTGGCAATAGTGTCTGACATTGTCATTCTGAGCGAAGCGAAGAATCTCAACGCGTTAATAAAGCAGGAGATTCTTCGTCGCTTCGCTCCTCAGAATGACAGGTGACATCCCGTAACTGAAGG
>JACRHB010000174.1 GCA_016217725.1 Nitrospirota bacterium
TGCAACCGCAGCCGCAAGAACTCTTTGTTCCACTCTTAACTTGAGTCTTCTTTTCTTCAGGCTGTTCTTTGGTCTCTTTGGTGTCCTTTGTCATTGTTATCACCTCCTTTCTGATTAAGTAAATGCTTATAAACTAATATTGAATGGCAAAAAAATATCTCTTATTTTGTTTTTGAAGCTTCTTTGTTTATTCTTACCAGACGTACCTGACCGCCTAAACAACCACAAGTACAAATACGAGTGAGTCTTTCACGGCACTTTTCAAGGGAAGCTTTATTTAACGAATAATAAATCCAGTATCCTTGCCTTTCGTCCTTTACAAGACCGGCACCTTTGAGTACCCGCAAGTGCTGTGAAACGGCTGATTGCGTTATACCCAAAGCCACAGCCAAGGCGTTAACGCACATAGGCTCTTTCTTTAGTAATTCAATAATTTCGATTCTCTTATCAACCGAAAGAATTTTAAATAAGTCTGCTGATTCCTTCACAAGCTACCCCTTCTTTTAGTTTATTAGCATAGACTAATATACTGCGGCTATATTGTCAAGGGTTTTTATAGTTTAATTTACGCTCACTATTATAGGGACTAAAACAGCAGCATATATTATTTTTGATTTTTAGAGGTTCAGCGGCATGTCCGTCTGGAGCTGCTGGTTGGAGAAAATCCAACGTGAAGCTAAGGGGCTGCGCGCTTTTGCGCAGTCCCGCTTGAGCGTAGGGTTAGACCACACCTTGGCGTTCCTGAGCCATAAGCAAGGTTTTCACTAACTTGCAAGTTCGTTCCATACTTGCCTCACTTCGATTGTGGCGGCCTTAGCCATAGGGTGCTTTGATGCAACTTCGACGGCTTCCTCAATGCTTCCGCATTCCATCAACTCGTAAGCGCACATCTTTTCGGTAGAGTTGGCGAATGGCGCATTTGTGCGCGCGAGCTTGCCATTGCGCACTCGAACAGTGATGGCATCGTCGGCAGGCCGTAACGGATTTCCATACACTCGAATTCCGCGACTACTCATTTCTTCAATCCACGTTTTAATGTCCGAGAACAATCTCTCTGATGGACGGAAATCATCGTCGTGACAAATGATCAACAAGAATTGCATGAGATTCCTCCTTATGTTGTCTAACCAGTTATTAGACAGTTAGCCAACCGTAGCAAATCTTTCCTTGATAGTCAAGAGGAATCACAACATTTCCTTGACGTATCCGCTTGATTACATTATGCTTTGCTAATGACTAATATTCGTTGGCGGATATTAGTCACCCTGAGGTCAACGATCCATGCTGCCTATTCCGGACGATATTTCGACTGCATTTGAGGCGGTCCTTAAAAAGCGGGCGATTCCCGGTTCTCGCCACGCCGACTACCGGAAATGGCTCAGGTATTATCTCGATTTCCGCAGCAAATATCCGCTTCCGGATTCCAAATCGGAACAGGTACGTTTGTTCATCGAAAAATTGCGAAAGAAGAATCAGTCCCCCGAACAGCAAAAGCAGGCGGCGCAAGCACTATCTCTCTTTTTTGAGTCGCAACTACGGAAGAAAGATGCCTCTCCGTCTCAGGCTGAGGCGACAATTCCGACGCGTGCCCCTCTTTCGGATATGCAACAGCCGCAACGCGTACCGGGAACAGAGCCTGCAATACCAGAGCAGGCGGATGCGTCCCCGCCGGGGGATGGCGATCTCAAGGCATCGGCTCCTCGATCATCGTCACGGCCTTCCGTTCCTCCTTTGTCGGCTGGAAAACGTTACAATGAATGGCGTTGCCTGGAAAAATCCGCCTCTCCGGATTGGGACAAGATCATCGACAATCTTGCGGCAGAGATCAAGACACGGCACTATTCCCGAAAAACGCTCAAAGCCTATGCGGAGTGGGGCCGCAAGTTCCAGGGCTTCCTGCGAAATAAGCCCCCTGACGAATTGTCAGCGGCGGATGTCAAAGCATATCTCACATATCTGGCGGTCAAATGCAAGGTTTCGGCATCAACGCAGAACCAGGCGTTCAACGCTTTGCTGTTTCTGTTCCGGCACATTCTGAAAAAAGATTTCGGCGATCACAAGGACATTCCCCGTGCGAAGAAGTCAAAATATATTCCCGTGGTTCTTTCCCGAAAGGAAATAGACGCTGTCTTGAAACATCTGGGGCATCCCTACGATCTTGCGGTCAAACTGTTGTACGGCTGCGGGCTTCGTCTCTACGAATGCGTTACATTGCGGGTGAAGAATTTCAATTTCGACGTCGGAATACTTACGGTCCATGGAAAGGGCAGTAAAGACCGGACCGTGCCTATTCCGCAGAAGATCGTTTCGGAATTGACGGCGCAGCTTGAGGCAGTAAATAAGCTCCACGACGAGGATCTCGCGGCGGGGTTTGCGGGTGTGTTTTTAGATGGCCAGCTCGAAAAGAAATATCCGAAAGCCGCGAAGGATTTCATCTGGCAGTGGTTTTTCCCGCAGCTGTCGTTGACTTTCGTGGAGGAAACTAAGGAGCGGCGGCGGTATCATCTTCATGAAACACACGTCCAGTGCGCGTTTCGGTCCAAGGTGAACACCCAGATCGGTCGAACGTGAACACTCAGATCGGAGCA
>JACRHB010000176.1 GCA_016217725.1 Nitrospirota bacterium
GCGTTAATAAAGCAGGAGATTCTTCGTCGCTTCGCTCCTCAGAATGACAGGTGACATCCCGTAACTGAAGGGTTACATGAGTGGGTAAATATAAGCTTGTCTTTTTAAAAAGAGGATGGGCGGGTTAAGAATTCCCCTCTATCAAGAGGGGTGCAGGGGTGTGTATTAAGAGGGCTTCGGAAGACATTAAAGGCAATGTCAAAAAGATTGAAAATAAACACACCCCTTAATCCCCTCTTGATAGAGGGGAAAAAAAGACAGTCAGTCCAAATCGGAGAATTTACCCGCTTGAGATGAGAAAGAACCTCATATTCTCGGCGTATTTACCGGGAGGTTTTTCTGCGGATGGTTTTGTCCCGAAGGCGCATTGTTTGAGTTATTCGATTTCCTCACAATGAAAATCTTCGGCAGGAGAAGCATCTTCACTAAAAAGCCGGGGGAGCCCCTGTTGAATCTACGGAAATCACCCGCGGGACACCACCGCGAAAGAAGATGCGTCAGAAGTATTTTCTAATTGCTTCTTCTGATGATTGAAGCCTTGACGGTTTTGGGATGTAATATTTTCCCGGCTATGGCTGTCTTTTTTCTGCTTTTAATCCTTAAAAAAGCAAGTCCGAAAATTCCCGCGCCGAGCAAAATAAGCGTTGACGGCTCAGGCACAGGCGGGATGTGGGCGTTCAGGTTGATGTTGTCATTCCCGCATTCCATAACCCAGTGCATATATATATTGTCCCAATCATATAACCCGATGAGAGAGGAGTTTATAATTGCCTCTATAACATAATGGTCCGTCCCGAAGGCGGAATAGCTGAAATTCACGCCAAGATCTATTGCATCGGAATATCCTGCAACCGCCCACGGATTTGAAATACCGTTCCAGTCGGTATAGACATTGTTGTATTCCCATGCCTTGGGATTTGTCCAAGCCAGGTTGCCGTTTAAGAGCTTGCCTGCGCCGGGAGTCGGGGTATTTGTGCTGTTGTTATTGTTGATGCGCGTTGTTATTGCATATTCAAATGTGCCGTCATTTCCCAGATCAAGGCCTATGTCGCCGGGGTCATACCAGTATTTCTCGAGTCTCCTGTTGAAATCATAATAGTTATACTTGGGATTATCGTATCTCCAGGGGTCCTTAGAGCCTCCTTGAGGCAAACCGGCAACAACGGCTATATAGATTTTTGAATTTTTGAAACCGATATAGGCAGCTTCGGAATCAAATGGTTGACCGCCCCAGCCTGGATCCAAAAAACCTGAGCCGTTTGAGGTATAATCTTCCGAAACCCATTTTGTATTGGCAGGAGCATTTGTCGGCGTCCAGTTACCGGGAGAAACGCCCCAGTCTTCTAAAAATAGAGAACCGGCATTTACTGCCGGAGTAAGACATAATCCAATTATTAAGGCTATAATAATAATACTTATTTTTTTCATAACACCTCTGTTAAATTAGTTTACAAAATGTAAAGCAATTTTCTTGCCAATACATAACTTATTGAATTTATTTAGATTTGATTTCCTATAATAATTAAAAAAGTGTAAAATAAAACGGCACTGTGTAATATTGCTCGACATTGTTATATTAATACGTTGAATTTAAAGAGTTCTTTTCTTAACAGGAAGATAATTAAAGGCAAATTTGTGTAAAATTAAATGACAGTAGGGTTCAATTTGTGGAAAGTTAAAAGTTTTAAAACTCCTAACTCCTAACTTTTACCTCTTAACTCTTAACATATAAGTGTGGTAAATTATTTCCGAAAGAAATTTCTACCGGAGGTTCAATGAACGCAGCTCAGAAGCTTATTTCATCACATCTTGTCTCAGGCAATATGAAACCCGGAGAGGAGATCGCGATCTCGATTGATCAGACATTGACGCAGGATGCCACGGGCACTATGGCGTATCTTGAATTTGAGGCGATGGGGATACCGAAGGTAAAGACGAAGCTATCAGTAAGCTATATCGACCACAACACGCTTCAAACCGGTTTTGAGAATGCGGACGACCACAGGTTCCTCCAGACGATAGCGGCAAAGCACGGCATCTATTTTTCAAAGCCCGGAAACGGCATCTGTCATCAGGTGCACCTTGAGAGGTTCTCAAAGCCCGGACAGACGCTGCTCGGCTCCGACAGCCATACTCCGAATGCAGGCGCGGTCGGGATGCTTGCGATAGGCGCGGGAGGCTTGAACGTTGCGCTTGCTATGGCGGGAGAGCCTTTCTATATGCTTATGCCGAAAGTTGTCCGGGTTACATTAACGGGGAGATTACAGGCAGGGGTAACCGCAAAGGACATTATCCTCGAAGTGCTCAGACGCCTGACCGTAAAAGGCGGCGTAGGGAAAATTATTGAATACGGCGGCAACGGCATAAAAAATCTCACCGTGCCGGAGCGTGCAACAATAACAAACATGGGAGCGGAGCTTGGCGCAACGTCTTCCGTATTTCCATCGGATGAGCAGACAAAGGCGTTTTTCAAGGCGCAAAAAAGAGAGCGGGACTGGACGGAGCTTAAACCCGACAAGGATGCAGAGTATGACGAAGAAGTGATTATTGATCTCGGCAAGCTTGTGCCGCTTGCAGCGGCGCCTTCAAGTCCCGATAACGTAAAACGCGTGAAGGAGATAAGAGGCACGCCCGTCAGGCAGGTGTGCATCGGAAGCTGCGTGAATTCATCTTATGCCGATCTCATGCTTGCAGCCCGGATGCTTAAAAATCAAAAGGCGCATCCTGACGTAAGTTTGACCATCAGTCCGGGCTCACGCCAGGCGTTTCAGATGATCTCGAAAAACGGCGCCCTGGAAATCCTGATATCCGCAGGCGCAAGGGTGCTTGAATGCGCGTGCGGCCCGTGCATCGGCATGGGGCAGTCCCCTGCAACAGGAGCGGTCTCTCTGAGAACCTTCAACAGGAATTTCCCCGGAAGGAGCGGCACGGCAAATGATAAGGTCTATCTGTGCAGCCCTTTGACTGCGGCGGCCTCTGCGATTACCGGAAAGATAACCGACCCTAAAGAATGGTTAAAAAGTTTGAAGGTTCAAAGGTTGAAAGTTAAACTGCCCGGAAAATACGTCATCGACGATTCGATGATAATTTCTCCTTCGAAAAAGCCTGAGAAGGTAATTGTTGAAAGAGGTCCGAACATAAAGCCTTTACCTGTCAGAGGCGCACTTGAGGGATCATTGAAGGCAAAAGTGATTTTAAAGGTCGGCGACAATATAACCACAGATGACATAATGCCTGCCGGCGCAAAGATCCTTCCCTTGAGATCGAACATCCCGGCGATCTCCGAATTCGTCTTCTCAAAGGTGGACACGTCGTTTCCTTCAAGGGCGAAAGCCGCAGGCGGAGGAATAGTTCTCGGCGGCATCAACTACGGCCAGGGTTCAAGCAGGGAGCATGCGGCGCTGGCCCCGATGTATTTAGGCGTCAAGATAGTGCTTGCGAAATCCTTCGCCCGCATACACAAAGATAACCTTATAAACTTCGGAATTTTGCCTTTAACAATTCCGCCTGACGTCTATGACTCCATCGAACAGGATACGGAGATAAAATTGCCTGCTCTCGCAAAAGAAGTGAGAGAATCACTTGAGGTCACGCTTATCAATGTTAAAACCGAAGAGGCTTACAAAGTTGATCACGGCCTCACCGAAAGACAGAGGAAGATAATCCTCGCGGGCGGGTTATTGAACTGCATAAAGAAATAAACCGCATGTCAAAGTCAAAAATAAATACAGGTACTTCTAAAGCCAAACGCCTCTCTTTCCCTGATGACGAGAAAAAGCATTCCTGGCTGGGGCTTCTCCTTGATGCGTATTTCATCGTAGACAAAGGCATAGCAAAGGCGATTGAGGAAGAAAAAAAGAAAGGCAGAAAGCTTGCATGCGCCCAAGGGTGCTCGAGCTGCTGTAGGACTCATAAGGACATACCCGTTTATCCTCTGGAGCTGATATGCATCTCATGGTATGCGACAGGGAAGGTAACCGGCGCCGTCCGGGAAGCGCTCAAAAAACAGCTTGAAGGTTACAAGAAGAACGGCCCATGTCCTTTTCTTATTGAAGGCGCATGCTCCATACACCCCATGCGCCCTATGGCGTGCAGGCAGTTTAACGTCTTCGGCAAGCCCTGCGAAGAAGGCGAAGACCCTTTTTATTCAAGACGTGAGGACGTTATGAACCCGGTGAAGAAACACGTGGATCAGGCGTTCTATATCATGCTGCCTTTTTACGGGATTGAGAAGGAATCGGAGCGCATCAAGGTTGTTGAAAGCGGCTCTTTCCACAAACTGGTGAAAGATCTCCACGCATGCAACTGGAAAACCCTCGCCAAAACGATGCTTGAATTCGATGTGAAGAAACAGGAAGAAGGATGAGCCTTGACCACAACGCGCTCCTTGTGCTACAAAAGACACATGGAAATCCGCCATCTGCTTTCCCAATTGCCGTCCGTTGATGAATGTTTGAAGAGTTCTTACGGCGAGAGGTGGCTCGCCTCCTTTCCGAGAAAGATAGTCCTTCGCGCCCTCAGAGAGACCATTGATTCAAAGCGCAAAGAAATCCTGAGCGGCAAAACACCTGAGGTATCGCTTGACGCCATTTCAAACGACATAGAGGCGGCGATCAAGAAGCATTCCGGCTACAAGCTCAACCCTTTGATAAACGCCACGGGCGTAGTCATTCATACCAATCTCGGCAGGTCTATACTTTCCGACAGGGCGATTGAACACGTGGTTACGACCGCCCGTAGCTATTCAAATCTTGAATATGAGATCTCCACGGGCAAACGGGGCAAAAGGTATTCCAATATCAAAGACGTCATCAAAGAATTGACCGGAGCCGAGGACGCGGTCGTTGTGAACAACAATGCGGCTGCCGTGCTCATATGCCTCGATACCTTTGCAAAAGGCCAGGAGGTGATCGTATCAAGGGGCGAGCTTGTAGAGATAGGCGGCTCCTTCAGGGTGCCGGAAGTCATGAAGGCGAGCGGCGCGATATTACGAGAGGTCGGCACGACGAACAAGACCCATCTGCATGACTATGAAAATGCCCTTTGCGGAAACACCGCCCTTTTACTGAAGGTGCATCAGAGCAATTACAGGGTGATCGGTTTTACCGAAGAAGTGCCGGTTGAAAAACTTGTTAAGCTCGGCAGTGAATTTAACATCCCCGTGGCGGACGACCTCGGCAGCGGCTGCATGATCGATCTCAGGGAATACGGCGTGCAAGGCGAACCGACGGTACAGGAAGTCGTAAAGACAGGAGCGGACATAGTCACCTTCAGCGGCGACAAGCTCCTGGGCGGCCCGCAGGCGGGCCTCATTGTCGGCAAGGAGAAATTCATTCAGAAGATACAGAAGAACCCCCTGCTTCGCGCAATGAGGATAGACAAGATGACCCTCGCCTCGCTCGAAGCGACCTTTATGCAGTATCTCAACGAGGAAAAGGCGCTTAAGGAAATCCCGACCCTCAGGATGATGACGGAGCCGGTGGAGATAATCAAGAAGAGGGCGAAGAAGATTTATACGTCGCTGAAAGCCCTTTCCGACAGGGCAATGATAGCGGTCGTCCCGGATGAATCGCAGGCAGGAGGCGGCTCGCTTCCCGAGATTAATTTCCCGACCTTTGCGGTATCGATCAAACCGAATAATATATCCGTAAACGAACTGGAAAAGAGACTGAGGCTCGGCGCATCTCCCGTAATCGCAAGGATCAAAGACAACGCCCTGCTCATTGACGCAAGGACGGTGCAGGAGAGGGAGATAAAAGATTTGGTGAGGTGTGTCGTTACGGCTTTTTCAGATTGATAAAATTGCTATCTAACCAGATTTCCCCTCCCTTGACGGGAGGGGAAATGTAGCGTTGGGGTTTATCCCCAACGAAAAAACGCCCCCAATAAATGAGGGCGCTACCCTTAGAAAATACTATCGAACTCAAGAAACATTATGAACCGTTACGTAATACTCGGCACAGCCGGACACATCGACCACGGCAAAAGCTCTCTCGTTAAGGCGCTGACGGGCACGGACCCCGACAGGCTCAAAGAGGAAAAAGAGCGGGGCATCACCATTGACCTCGGGTTTGCGGATTTAGCTTATCCTGACGGGTTGAAGGTCGGCATCGTTGACGTCCCCGGGCATGAGCGCCTGATAAAGAACATGCTTGCAGGAGCGGGCGGGATAGACATCGTATTAATGGTGATTGCCGCAGATGAAGGCATTATGCCGCAGAGCCGGGAGCACCTCGACATCTGCGATTTGCTGAAGGTGAAGCGGGGACTGATCGTGATTAATAAATCCGACCTTGTTGAAAAAGACTGGCTCACCCTGATTGAAGACGACGTCAGGAAATTCGTGAGAGGCACCTTCCTCGAAAAAGCGGAGCTGCTAGCCGTTTCCTCAAAGACCGGCGACAACATCGAGCTCCTGAAGGAAAAAATACATGAGCTTGCGCTTAGCGTTGAGCCGAAATCCGTAAACGGCATATTCCGGCTGCCGGTGGACAGGATATTCACTCTGAAAGGCTTCGGCACGGTCGTTACCGGGACTGCCGTTTCAGGGCGCATCGCAGTGGATGCGCCCATTGAGATACTTCCCAAAAAGATAATAACGAAGGCAAGAGGGCTTCATAGCCACGGCGAAGCGCTCAAGGCGGCCTATGCCGGGCAGCGGGTTGCGATAAACCTCCAGGGTGTCTCAACTGAAGAAATCCGGAGAGGAGACGTCATAACCATCCCCGGCAAAATAAAGACCACGCAGGTAATTGACGCCGGTATTGAGATGTTGAAGGACGCTGATATGGATGCGCTTAAAAACAGGAGCCTCGTCCACTTTCACACCGGCACGTCGGAGCTTGTGGCGCGGATAATTATCTACGATAAGGAAGATCTGAAGCCGGGCGAAAAGGCGTATTGCCAGCTCAGATTCAAAGAGCCGGTCGCGGTGATGGCCGGAGACAGGTACATCGTCAGGAGGTTTTCCCCGCTCCTGACAATCGGCGGCGGCGAGATACTCGATCCTTCGCCGGTGCGCAGGAAACGGGATGAAAAGCTGCAAGACCTCAGGCTCTTTGAACAGGGCGGCCTGAGGGAAAAACTGTCTTTGAAAATCCTCCAGGGCGGCTTAAACGGGCTGTCTCCATCCGATATTGAAGGCTGGATCAAGGCGGATATCCCGGAGATAAAGAGAGAGGCTGGGTCCCTCATTTCCCGAGGGGCGATAATTCAATGCGAAGGAAGATTTTTGCACAAAACGGCCTTTGACGGCTTTGCAAAAAAAGTAGTTACAGCTTTAGCGGCTTTCCATAAGGATAACCCTTTAAAACCGGGCCTGCCCAAGGAATCCCTCAGGGCGGCCTTTAAGGGGCTGGAACAGAAACTCTTTGAATCCATGCTCGGACTTATAAACCAGGTAATCGTTGAGAGGGAGATGCTGAGGCTGAGGAATTTCATGATCAACCTGAGCGATGACAAAAAGGTCTTAAAGGACAGGATATTGAAGGCCCTTGAGCAGGCGGCCTTTCAACCCCCGACAAAAGACGAGCTGGCTCAAGCGATTTCGCTGAAGAAGGAAGAAGTGGGCGAGCTGTTCAAGATCATGGCCTCGGAGAAAACCCTTGTAAGGATAAACGATTCCATCTACATACCGGCGTCTCTTTGCACAAAGATGATGGACGGCCTTAAGGATTTTTTCGCCAAAAAGAGCGAGCTGACGGTCGGCGAATTCCGCGACATATTGGGCACCACGAGAAAGTACGCCCTCCCTTTTCTCGAATATCTCGACAGCAGCAGGATAACCCTGCGCGTGGGGGAAGTCAGGAAATTCCTTTTGAAAAAATAGCTTCTGCTTTCTAAAAAGTTATGCTATATTAATGCATCGGATTTACCTTATTAAGATACCCTCTCCCTCGAGGGGAGAGGGTTAGGGAGAGGGTGAATCATCGTGGAAGAACACCCTCCCCTCAATCCCCTCCCATCAAGGGAGGGGAAGAAATGCCTTTAAGGAAAGTAAAGCTCCCACAGAAAGCCTGAAGAACGGGAATAGGGAATGTTTGAAAGACTGAGATATCTCACATCCGGCGAATCTCACGGTCAGTCGCTGGCATGCATCATTGACGGAGTCCCGTCGAACCTTTCATTATCTGCGGAGGACATAGACAAAGACCTTGCACGCCGGCAGAAGGGCTACGGCAGAGGCGGCAGGATGAAGATTGAATCCGACCGCGCACAAATCCTCTCCGGCGTCCGCCGCGGAAAAACCCTCGGCTCGCCGATAACGTTGTTGGTTGAGAATAAAGACTGGGCGAATTGGTGTGAAGTGATGAGTCCGGATACCCCCCCTTCACCCCCCCTTGCTAAGGGGGGGATGGGGGGGGTAGTCACCCGTCCACGTCCCGGGCACGCCGACCTTTCCGGCGCATTGAAATACAACACTCACGATATACGGAACATCCTCGAACGCTCAAGCGCGAGGGAGACGGCTGCGAGAGTGGCGGCTGGCGCGGTGGCGAAGAAATTCCTGTCGGAATTCGGTATTCAGATCATAAGCTACGTGACGGGAATAGGAGGAGTCAGCAGTCAGCAGTCAGCGGTCAGTAGGGGCGAACGGCCGTTCGCCCGTACAAATGAAATGTTGTCTCTTTTCAACAAAGCCGAAAAATCTCCCGTGAGATGTCCTTATGAAAGTACGGAACAGAAGATAATCAACAAGATAAACAGCGCAATGAAAAAAGGCGACACGCTTGGAGGCGTGTTTGAAGTCGTAGCGCTCGGCGTTCCCGTCGGACTTGGAAGTCATACGCAGTGGGACAAGAGGTTGAACGCAAAACTTGCTTACTCAATGATGGGCATCCAGGCGATCAAGGGAGTGGAGATAGGGCTTGGCTTTGAAATGGCGAGGAGCTTCGGGTCGGAAGTGATGGATGAGATTTACTTCGGAGGGCTGAAGGCAGAAGGCAGAAGGCTGAATAAGAAAATAGAAACAACATGTGGATTTTATAGAAAAAGCAATAATGCAGGGGGCATTGAGGGGGGAATGAGCAACGGGATGCCGATAATTGTCAGGGCGGCCATGAAGCCGATTCCGACGCTGAGGACGCCGCTTTCGTCTGTTGATATAATTAATAAGAAACCGTTTAAGGCAGCATATGAAAGGTCGGACGTCTGCGCAGTACCGGCTGCCTCTGTCATTGGAGAAGCAGTGACCGCTCTTGCAATAGCCGACAGCTTCCTTGAAAAATTCGGCGGGGACAGCGTGGAAGAAGTGAAGCGGAATTATGAGGGGTATCTAAAACAAATTAGAGAATTCTAAAATGCTATTGACCCAAAATCACCCTCCCCTTAATCCCCTCCCATCAAGGGAGGGGAGATGTAGCGTTGGGGTTTATCCCCAACGAAAGAATCGCCATCAATAAATGATGGCGCTACCCTTTTGGGAGAGGGGTGTTTTCGATATTTGCAGCTTGATATAATTTAACTATGAAAATCGTACTTACAGGATTTATGGGAACCGGCAAGACCTCTGTCGGCAGGGAGCTGTGCCGGAAGCTCGGGTATAAGTTCATCGATACCGACACGCTGCTCGAGGAGCGCGAGGGTAAGCCCGTTTCCCTTATCTTCAAGGAAAACGGCGAGGAGCACTTCCGCAAGGTGGAGCAGGCGACGGTCGAAGAAGTCTCAAAAATGAATAACGTTGTGATCGCCACGGGCGGCGGCGTCATCAAGAATAAAAATAACGTGGAGAACCTCGGCAGGCGGGGGATTATCATCTGGCTGAAGGCGGAGCCCAAGATCATCCTGAAACGGGTCATGACCGAGGGAGGCAAAAGGCCTCTGCTTGACGTTGAAGAGCCGCTTGAGGTGATCAATAAGCTGCTTGCCGAGAGGACTAAGCTTTATCAGCAGGCGGACGCCGAAGTCGATACGAATTATATCACCCCGGAAGAGACGGCAGAGGAGATAATAGAGACGCTGAGTCTCGACTCGCAGCTCGTGACCGTTGATCTGAAAGAGAGGAGCTACGACATCGTCATCGGGAGCAAGACCCTTCAAAGGCTCGGGCTGAGGCTGAAAGAGTTCAGGCCGTCAAAGGTCGCGATTGTCAGCAATAAGACCGTCTTCCCTCTTTATGAGGATACGATCATGAAGTCGCTGAAGGAATGCGGAATAACGCCTGAGGTCATCCTCATGCCCGACGGGGAAGAATACAAGGACTTCACGTGGACGTACAATATTCACGGGAAGCTCCTTGGGGCGAGGTTTGACAGGAATTCCCTGCTCGTTGCATTAGGCGGCGGAGTTGTAGGCGATATAACGGGGTTCGTCGCTTCAACCTATATGAGAGGCATAAGGTACGTACAGGTCCCGACCACTCTCCTGGCTCAGGTCGACAGCTCCGTGGGCGGCAAGACCGGGGTAAACCATCCGTTAGGTAAAAACATGATCGGGACTTTTTATCAGCCCTCGCTCGTATGGATCGACGTGGACACGTTAAGGACGCTCCCGAAAGGAGAGTTCTCCGTAGGCATGGCTGAGGTGATCAAATACGGCGTGATTGCCGACAGGGAGCTTTTTGACTATCTTAAAACCGGTAAAGATGCGATCCTTTCTCTCGGCGACGGGGTCATTTCCATAATAAAACGCTCGTGCGAGATCAAGGCGGACATAGTATCAAAAGATGAAAGGGAGGCCGGTCTGCGGGCCGTATTGAATTTCGGACATACGATCGGCCACGCCGTAGAAACGGCGACGGACTACAAGAGGTTCCTCCACGGAGAGGCCGTAGCAATAGGCATGTGCGCCGCCGCCGACCTCGCGGTAAAGATGGGGCTCTTTCATAAAAAAGAGGCCGGCCGGATCAAAACCCTCGTCGGGTTATACAAACTGCCGGACGCAATACCTGATGACATTAACGTTACGGATATCATCAACGCCATGGAGCTTGATAAAAAAGCCAAAGAAGGAAAGATAAGGTTTGTCCTTCCCGAAGCAATCGGGAAAGTCAGGATAGAGGATAACGTCGACAGGGAATTGATCAAAAACGTGTTGCAGGTAACATCATAGTATTAAGCCTAAAGGAGTGCATACCTGCTTACCCCGACATCAGCTTCTATAATTGTCGTTCATAATACTTATCGAAAAATAAAAGAGAAATTTTACCCAAAAGGTCGATAAAAATGTCATTGGATTAAAAATCTCTGTATCTTTACAAAAGAAATTTGGTATTATTCTTCTATGGCAGCCATCAAAACGGAACATTTGTATATTGAGAAAGACGCTTCAAAATATGAGGGGAAAGCCGTCATTATAGGCACCCGTATCCCGGTTGCCTCTCTTATAAACCATTACCGTTCCGGCATGAGCATTGAAGAAATTCTCGAAGGCTATCCTTCTGTTACACCCGCCCAGCTTTTTGACGCCCTCAGTTATTACTTTGACCACAAAGAGGAAATTGATAAAGAGCTTCAATGATGATAAAGCTCTACCTCGATGAGGATGTCCATAAAAAGATCGCCGCCGCTCTCAGATTAAAGACTCTCCGCAGCAAGCTGCGGGGAATACGCTCGTTATCCATTTAATACGGAGCTCAGTCAGTCTTTTTAAATCTTCTTCCCTTCCACAGCATGTAAATCGCAGGATAGATGATCAATTCAAGAATCGCCGAGGTGACCACGCCTCCGACCATCGGGGTGGCGATGCGCTTCATTACGTCTGAGCCTGCGCCGTGGCTGAACATTATCGGGATCAAACCTGCAAGGATGACGCTGACCGTCATGATCTTGGGACGGATCCTTTTTACCGCGCCGTGCATGACGGCGTCTTTGAGGTCGGCAAGATTTCTCATCTTCCCCTCTTTCTTCCACTGCTCGTATGCAAGCTCAAGATAAAGGAGCATCACAACGCCTGTTTCCGCATCAAGTCCTGCAAGCGCGATCAAGCCGACAACTACGGCGATGCTTAAATTGTAATTAAGGAAGTAAAGGAGCCAGAACGCGCCGACAAGAGAGAACGGTACGGCAAGGAAGACGATAATTGTTTTCGTGACGGATTTTGTATTCAGATAAAGAAGGACGAAGATAATAAGCACGGTCAGCGGAATAACGAGCTTGAGCCTTTCGCGTGTCTTGACAAGATATTCGTATTCTCCGCTCCATTCAAGGCGGTAGCCGTCAGGTATTTTTAAAGATGCAACCCGCTTCTTTGCATCATCGACATAACCGCCTACGTCCCTTCCCGTAAAATCAATGAATACGTAAGCTGCGAGAAGACCTTCCTCACTCTTGATGCCGGTGGGGCCGCGGACTATTTTAATATCGGTAAGCTGGCCGAGGGGAACCTGAAGGGATTGGGGATTGGTTGTAGGGGCGAACGGCCGTTCGCCCATTTCGGTATTCACATTTTGCATCCCGGCGTTCATTACCGGTACGAGCACCCTTTTCAGCTTCTCAATGTCGCTCTTCAATTCCCGCGCGTATCTGACGTTCACCGGATAGCGCTCTCTGCCCTCGATGGTTGTGGTGAGGTTCATCCCGCCTACGGCGGACTGTATTATCTCCTGCACGTCGTCAACCGTCAGACCGTATCTTGCTGCCTCCTCACGCTTGATGTTGAAATCGAGGAAGTAACCGGTGGTCACTCTCTCCGCATATACGCTCCGCGTGCCGGGGACGTCTTTCAAATGATGCTCTATCGCAAGGCCGATCCTTTCAATTTCATTTATATCCGGGCCCATGACCTTGATGCCTACGGGAGTCCTTATGCCTGTGGCGAGCATGTCGATGCGCGCCTTGATGGGCATTGTGAATGAGTTTGCAACTCCGGGGATTGTCAGCACGTCATTCAGCTCGTTCTTAAGTCTTTCGACCGTCATCCCTTCGCGCCACTCGGATTCAGGCTTGAGGTTGATTACCGTCTCGAACATCTCAAGCGGCGCAGGGTCTGTAGCCGTTTCCGCCCTTCCCGCCTTCCCGAATACCCGGGAAACTTCAGGGACCTGTTTAATCAGCTTGTCCTGTAGTTGGAGAAGGTTTGAGACCTCCGAGATTGACGCGGCAGGGACAGTGACCGGCATATAGAAGAGCGTGCCTTCATAAAGCGGAGGCATGAATTCGCTGCCGATTTTTATGAACGGGTATGCGGTCAGGGCCATTATGATCACTGCAAGAAGTATGACCGTCTTCTTGAATCTGAGGGCCAGCTTTGCTACGGGTTCATACAACTTGTGAAGTATTATGCTTACCGGATGTTTATCTTCCGGATAAATCGTAAACATATATTTAAGCAAGGGCAGCTTGCTTAAGACAGGGATCTTGCCGTGAATGAAGATCGTCATGAACACGGGAGTAATGGTCACTGCAAGAAATGACGAAAAAAGCATGGCAAAGGTCTTTGTATACGCAAGAGGCTTGAATAATCTCCCCGCCTGCGCCTGAAGGGTGAATACGGGAAGGAATCCGACGGTGATTACAAGCAATGAGAAGAACAGTGAAGGCCCGACTTCTTTCGCCGCTTCAATGATGACGTCTGCTCTATTAGAAAATCCCCCTGCATCCCCCTTTTTCAAAGGGGGACTTAATTCCCCTCTATCAAGAGGGGTCAGGGGTGTGTCCCCCCCTTTAGCAAAGGGGGGCGAGGGGGGATTTTTTTGCTCCCATTCCTCTAATTTCTTATGCGCGTTCTCTACCATGATGATTGAGGCGTCCACCATTGCGCCGATGGCGATGGCGATGCCGCTCAGGCTCATAATGTTTGAAGTGACATTCAGGTAATACATGCACACAAAGGAGATAATGATCGCGATGGGCAATGTGAGGATCACGACAAGGGCGCTCGGCAGGTGGAAGAGGAAGACTACGCATACGGCGCTGACGGCGACCGAGAGCTTGATGATCTCTTCTTTAAGCGTGTCGATCGAACGGTGAATAAGGTCTGTCCTGTCATATGTGGTGACGATCTTCATGCCTTTGGGAAGGCTCGGCGCAATGTCGGTATTTATCCTCTCCTTCACCCTTTCAAGGACGTTCAGGACGTTCTCGCCGAACCGCACAACTACTATCCCGCCTGCGACTTCGCCTTTGCCGTCAAGCTCTGCAACCCCTCTCCTTATCTCCGGGCCGAGCTGCACGCCCGCAACGTCTTTAAGAAATACAGGGGTCCCTGCGCCGTTGGTCCCTACCGGGATGTTTTCGAGGTCTTTCAGACTTTTGATATATCCCCTGCCGCGCACCATGTATTCGACGCCTGAAAATTCCAGCACCCTGCCTTCCACGTCCTTGTTGCTCTTTTTTACGGCCTCCATAACTTTCATAAGCGGAAGGTTGTAGGCAAGGAGACGGTTGGGGTCGATGGTTATCTGGTATTGCTTTACAAAGCCCCCGAGGCTCGCAACCTGAGAAACGCCGGGAACGCTTTCAATGGCGAGCTTAACATTGTAGTCCTGAATGGAGCGAAGCTCCGCAAGATTGTACTGACCGGTTTCGTCAACTATTGCATAGGAAAACCCCCAGCCGAGGCTCGTTGCATCGGGACCGAGCACGGGATTAACGTCAGAAGGTATTTTTGCCTTTACCGCCTGAAGGTATTCAAGCACCCTGCTCCGCGCCCAGTAGATGTCCGTGCCTTCTTCAAAGATGACGTAGATGAAGGAACTTCCCAGGAATGAAAAACCGCGCACGACCTGCACCTTCGGCGCCGCAAGGAGAGTTGATGAAATCGGATAGGTTATCTGGTCTTCCACAAGGTCCGGGCTTCTTCCCGCCCATTCGGTGAATATAATGACCTGCGTGTCGCTCAAATCAGGGATGGCATCGAGAGGCGTATTCTTTAACGCCCAGTATCCCCATACCGAGAGGAAGAAGACGAGCAGGAAGATTATGAATTGGTTCCTTGCGCTGTATTCGATTATCTTAGCTATCATATATAGTTATCCACAGATTTCGCAGATTTCACAGATTAAAAACTTTTTTAAAAAATCTGCGTTAATCTGTGTAATCTGCGGATAATTCATTGAAGTTTTACCGGTTTCACGCCCTTCAACTGCGCTTCGGAGTCGATGAGGAACATGCCGGAGGCGGCCACTTTTTCACCTGCTTCCACGCCGTGCAGAACCTCCGTCAACCCGTCAGCCTTTAATCCCAGGTGTACTTCTCTCGGCTGAAAGTAGCCTTCGCCTTTATCCACGTAAATTATCTGTCTGGTCCCGGTGTCGATCACCGCTTCCTCGGGAATGACGAGCCTCTTTCCCATGTCGATCTTGATCTCAACACTCGTAAACATCTGCGGCTTCAATTGCGCGGAGGGATTCGTAATGACGAACCTGACCTTTGCCGTCCTCGTGGCGCTTGAAAGCTCAGGGTATATGTAATCAATGGTTGACGTGAACTGTCTGCCGGGGAAATAGCTGAGGCTTATGCTTGCCGTCTGCCCGACTTTTATAAAAGCCAATTCATACTCATAGATGTCCGAGATAACCCACACTGTTGACAGGTCGGCAAGGTCGAATAATTTCTCTCCCGGCATCACCCTCATTCCCCGGATCGCCATCTTCTGCACAACGTAACCGTCTGCCGGGCTGTATATAGTGAGGGTCCTGATCGGCTTTCCGCTCTCTTCTATCGTCTTTATCTGCTCATCCGTTATGTCCCACAATTTCAGTCTCTGCCTTGCGGCGTCAACGATCCGCTCAGCGTCTTTTGAAAGCATGTCGCTGAGGGATTTATCAGAAAATACCCCTACATCCCCCTTTTCCAAAGGGGGACTTGGTTCCCCTCTATCAAGAGGGGTTAGGGGTGTGTTCACCCCTTTAGCAAAGGTGGGCGAGGGGGGATTTGAGTCTGTGCTCTGCTTCGCCCATTTCAATACATTCAAAAACTCCTGCTGTGTCGCCACAAGCTCAGGGCTGTAAATCTCTGCAAGCGGCTCTCCCTTTTTCACATACTTGCCGGTGTAATCGACATAAAGCTTTTCAATCCAGCCCTCGAATTTCGTGTTCACTGTCGCAAGACGCCTTTCATCATATTCAACGCGCCCGACCGTCCTGATGGTTTTACGCATAGATTGCACGGCAGCCGCTATTGTCTTGACGCCGATAAGCTGCTGCTTTTCGAGTTCGATCTCAACGGTATTTTTTTCCTCATCCGCTTCTTCCGTCGCTGCTTCTTCTTTGGCGGGCGCTTCGTGCTGGTGGACTTGAGAGAATGAAGGGGTGTTGAAGAAAGACAACAAGAAAATTATCAATCCAGAAATCATTATTGCTTTTGTTTTCATTTTACATGACTCCTTATCATCATGCTGTTCTTTCGTAGCGCCCTCATTTATTGGGGGCGCTATTCGTCGGGGATAAACCCCGACGCTACTTCTTGACCCCTGCCCCTTGACCCTCGACCTTTACTGCCGTCAGCGCCTCCAGTCTCGCAATCGCCTTTTCCCTTTCAGTAAATTGTTTGCGGTATAACAGCTTGTAGTCTATCAGTGATTTTAACGCGGTTATCGCGGTTATCGCTTCGACCTTGCCGGTTGTATATCCGGCAATCGCGGATTCAAAATTCTGATAGGTCTTCGGGATCAGGCCGTCTGTGTACAAGTCCATTAGCTTCTCCGAAGTCCTTAGCATGGAGTAGTTGTCCCTGATGCTTGTGGAGAGCATAAACCTGACGTCGTCAAGCTCATGCCTTGTCTCTTCCAATGACGCCTCAGCTTCATAAACCGCCTGACTCTGTTTTGTCTTATAAAATAGAGGTATGTTGATGCTTGTGGTCAGACTCCACATATCATCAAAAAACTTGCTCTTTGCAAAGTATGATGCATTGACTGTGAAGTCGGGATAATATTCTCTCTCAGCCATTCTGACCTTTGTCTCCGCCCCTGCGATCATCTTCTTTTTAGACTGTATATCAGGGGAATTTTCATAAGCGGCCCGGATCAGCTCATTCATCTCATAGTTAAATTCGGATGGGGGTATCTCAACCGGTCTTCCGAGAGGAGAATTCACGTCCCGTCCCGCTGTGCTGTTGAGCATCGCTTCGACCGATTGAACTTTCTGCTTCAGCATCTCTTCTTTTTCAAGCAGCATGTATTTTTCCGTCTGCGCCATCAACACCTCCTGCTGCGGGGCCATCCCCGTTGAGTATCTTGCAAGGGCCGCTTCTTCAATCCTCGAAAAAAGCAGGGACATATTGTTTGTGAGATCAATTTCCGCATACGCGAGAAGAAGCTCATAATAAAGCTCCTTTACCCTTGCCGCGACTTTCAAACGGACGGAAGCCGATGACGCCTGAAGACTCTCGGTGTCTCTCAAAGCCATTTCACTCTTCAGCGACAGCTTCCCGGGATAAGGGAACATTTGCGACAGGGAAAACATCCACTGCGAATCGGCGGCTTCCTCATCACCGAAGGTGTATGGGTCTTTTACTCCCTCATTCAAATAGCCGAACATGAACATGGGATCGGGAAGGGTCCCCTCTTGCGGAATTTTAAATCTTGAGGCAGACTGCCTCGATTCAAACATCAGGATCTCGTGATTGTTCTTCAGCGCCTCGTCGATGAGGTCTTGCAGGTTTAGATCATCGGCAAGGGCGTTTCCGCTAAACAGCAAACCGTAAACTACGGCGGCAATCGATACAAAAATCCCCCTTAATCCCCGTTTGAAAAAGGGGCTGGGCTCCCGTTGCTGCGTAGCATTGCAACGGGAAGCGGGGGGATCTATTCCGACTCCTGACTTCTGTCTTCCGACCTCTTCCTTACTGCGCATCTATGCTGAACTTAACTTTAGCCGTCTTTTCGCCGCGGATTATTTTAACAGCGATGCTCCATGAACCCGACATCGATAAATCCAGTATAGCACGGTATGCATCTCCGTCAAGCGTTGCATCGGTCTTATAATCCATCGCAGGCATCCCCGGCATTGCGGGCATCGTATACTCAACCTTTACCTTTGCGTCCGTCACATTTTTGCCGGCGGCGTCTTTGATCCCGATCCCCATGTTGTTCTTGCCGACTACGGGCGGGTTCTTGTCGATCTTGATCTCCACAGTATAGTCTCCGGCCTTTTTAGTTGCCTCGTAGTCTTTCGCATACGCGATGCCGAAGACGAGCAGACCCGCCGTCAGGACCAACAAAATCATTTTGACTTTTGTCATGCAGCCTCCTTCTTGCTCAAATATACTATATTACGGAGCAACCGTAATCAACTAAAATTTTAAATCACAATAGTGAACAAAATGTGAATTCCCCCGGACTACAATTTTTTCTTCACGTCGCACGTCTCCGAATCGCATCCAGGGCTACACCATATCTTAATTCGGAGCTCTCATGGAATTTTACAGCAAACTCTTTGCTCAATCCTTAAAAAACCCGCAGAAAGCTGATTCATTTAATGCTACAATATTACTGCTTATGGAAAAGATTCCTGCAAATATAAAACACGAAATCGAGAAGCTCGTTAAAGATCTCAATTGCCACTGCTACCGCTATTACGTGCTTGATTCGCCTGTCATCTCTGATGAGGAATACGACAAGAGCTACAGACATCTGAAAGAGCTTGAGGAGAAATATCACTACGTCCTTCCCGATTCTCCGACTCGGCGCGTGGGAGCTCCGCCGCTTGATAAGTTTGAAAAGGTAAAACACACGGAGCCGATGCTTTCACTCGATAATGCCTTTTCTCATGACGAAGTGAGGGAGTTTGATGAAAGAGTTAAGAGGTTTCTAAAGACGGAGGAGAATGTAGAGTACACGGTTGAGCCTAAGTACGACGGGCTTGCGATGGAGCTGACTTATAAAAACGGAATTTTATCGAAGGCGTCCACGAGGGGTGACGGTTATGAGGGTGAAGACGTTACCGTAAATATAAAAACCATAAAGGCTGTGCCTCTTAAGATAGAAGAAGCTGAGGCCCCTGAAGAGCTCGACATCCGCGGAGAAGTTTATATGGACCTCCGGGAATTCGAGGCGTTGAATAGGGAGAGAGAAAGAGAGGGCGAGCCTGCTTTTGCCAATCCGAGAAATGCCGCGGCAGGCTCTGTTCGGCAATTGGATTCTTCCATCACGGCGAGAAGAAAGCTGCATCTCGCATGTTACGGCGTCGGCGCCGTGAAGGGAATTAATTTTAAAAGCCAGTGGGAATTTATCACCTGGCTTAAAAAAGCGAGATTCCCGGTTCCTGCAATTATTAAACTTGTAAGAGGAATAGAAGAAGCAATCGACGTCATTAAAGAGATAGAGCAAAAGAGAAACGCCTTCCCGTTTGAGACGGACGGCGCGGTGATAAAGGTCAATGACTTTGAATTGCAGAAGTTGCTCGGTATTAAAACAAGAGAGCCGAGATGGGCGACGGCTTACAAATTCCCGGCGCATCAGGGCGTTACTAAGATAAGCGAAATTATCGCAAGTGTGGGAAGGACGGGTGCAATCACTCCAGTTGCATTTCTTGAGCCTGTGAGGATCGGCGGCGTCACCGTCTCCCGCTCCACGCTTCATAACTGGGATGAGATCGACAGGAAGGATATTCGCGTGGGCGATACCGTTGTGGTTGAGCGCGCGGGCGACGTGATCCCTCACATTGTGGCAGTGATAAAAGATAAGCGCACCGGCAAGGAGAAGCATTTTAAGCCTCCGGCAAAATGTCCCGTGTGCGGCTCTGCCGTGGAAAGGGAAGAAGGAGAAGTGGCTTTCAGATGCATAGGATTAAACTGTCCGGCACAGGTGCAAAACCGCATAGGCCACTTTGCCTCGCGTGCTGCAATGGACATTGAAGGGCTTGGGGAAAAGAACGTTGAGCTGCTTTATTCGAAAGGATTGATAAAGCATTTTGTCGACATTTATAAGTTGAAGAAAGAAGACCTGCTTGAGCTGCCGCGCTTTGCAGAGAAGTCCGCGCAGAACCTCATTGACGCCGTCGAAAAGAGCAAGCACACGACGCTTTCACGCTTCCTTTATTCACTCGGGATCATCCACGTCGGTGAGTATGCGGCAAAGCTCCTTGCGAAGAATTTCGAAAATATTGAAGACCTCTATCATGTAACACCCGAAAGGATTACCGGGATAAAACAGATGGGCGAGAAGATTGCGGAATCGATCTCGCGGTTCTTCAATGATCCTGAAAACCTCCACACCCTCAAGACGCTGAAGTCTCTCGGCGTGAAGATTGCAAATCCCGATTTTACAAAAGCACAGGAAGGAAAGCGCCCTCTTGAAGGCCTCACGTTTGTCGTCACGGGCGCATTGTCGGTTCCGCGAAATGAGGTTGAGGAGCTTATTGAAAAAATGGGCGGTCATGCCTCGGGCTCGGTCTCGAAGAAGACGGATTATCTCGTGGTCGGCGAAGAGCCGGGCTCAAAGTTGCAAAAGGCGCAATCCCTCGAAGTGAAGATAATTTCTTATGATGAATTAATGGAGATGATTAAAATTTAAATATGGCATTTAGCCACGAATGAGCACGAATAAACACGAAGGGATATAAAAGAATTTGGATGCAGATAAACGCAGATTATCAGGATTTAAAAAACAAACTTATCTGCGAAAATCTGCGTCCTGATTTTATTCGTGATAATTCGTGAATATTCGTGGCTAACAAACTTTTGTAGTTAAAAAGGAAGACCGGGTTTTGACTTTATCCTACCCAAAAGGTATTCTTTAACATGCCTGCTGAAAATTATAAAAAATGGACGGTGGTTGCCGTTCTTGTAATAGCGGCTGCTGTCGTCCTCTTCGCCGTAATCACCTCAGAGCGTAAAACGGAAACTACTTCTGTCGGCGGCTCGCAGCAAAGTCCCACGCCCACCGGGCCCTTAACGGATTTCGCGACACAGCCCCCTATGCAGCCGGACAAATTATCCGAAGACCCGAAACAGCTTGCAATGTTAGGCGATCAATATTTTGAGAACGGCAGGTATGACCTCGCTGTTCAGATGTATGAGAAAGCCCTGCAAAAGGCTCCGAACGACGTCGATACATATAATGATATGGGTCTTGCCCTGCATTATCTGGGAAGGCCTGACGCGGCGGTCAACGCTTTAATGAAAGGGACTCAGGTTACGCCTTCCTATCAAAGGGTGTGGTTGAGCCTCGGTTTTGTCCTTATGTCAACGGGGAAAAATGATGAAGCAAAGACCGCCTTAAAAAAGGCTGCGGAGCTGAATCCCGGATCGGATATGGGGCAGGAAGCTCAAAGAATGCTCGGCTCTCTAAAGTAAAGGCCAAAGACGATATTTGAAGTTTTTACTATCGGTCCTGATCTTTTGGCGAATCCGTCTCGCTCTCGCGGCAGGAACAATACGCCGCATATTCATTTATATATTCAATCAGATCGGAATCGATCCCTAATTTTTTCAGCTCATCCAATATTTCACAGTTGCTCAGGTTAACCATTTCGGCCTCCTAATTTTTATATTATGCAATTGCTATGCCAAGAATAAACTTATTGATCTGGAATGTAATTTTTTTGCATGTAGTCAATTTAACTGACAAAATTTGGTATGAGTGGCAAAAACTTTGTCATTTTAACCTTGTCGGGTTGCAATTTAACTTAGAAGATGTGGTGAATATACGACATTCGTCTTGCCGTCACAAAAAGCCACGGGGATTATCTGCGAAATTTTTTGTGACAGGTGGGTAAATACACCCATATAGATATGAGGGCAAGAACAACAGTCAGCGCCAGGATGGCCTTAGGAGAAACATTAAGATAGACAACCTTCTCAATATAGTGGATGATAAATGAGCCGGAATAGCTCCGGGACGGGTCGTGCATCCTCCTGAGCCAAATTTCAAGATGCGTGAGAGGACAGTACCAGCCGAAGAATTGAATGACGAGCGCAAATATTATTCCTCCTATGTGGGCTCTCTTTACCCATTTATGCTTCCTGCCTATGAAGGCCCCGAAGATAAGGAAGATTATCCAGAGGAAATGTACAAAAACGGTGATGTCTGCGGCTATGCGGTAGAGCATGTTCTATAGGAATTTTAACATGCGGATGGAAGCCCCTCCCTCCCCCGCCTGTCACGCCTCCCCTAAACCGGCATGAAAGTGCAAGGGAGGAAGGTCTCTCTCCGCTCACACGGAAAACGTTTCAAATGAATTTGTAATTTGAATAGGTTGCTCTGAGTAATCAGAAAGCCTTGCCGGTTATTAAAGCAGATTCCACAAGCAAAATACACCTGTCAGAATTGACAGGTAGGGGGATGAGAAGAAAGAGGGTGCGGTCTTAGATCGAAGCCTTCTTATTAAATTCCCTCGATAACAAATATACTATTAACTGATTAAGGCTAACCCCCTCTTCTTTCGCTCTCACTATAAGCGCTTGATGCAAAGATTTCGGCGTTCTTGCGAGTATTTTCCCGCTGTATATGTCTTTAACTACCGGTTTGGGTATTTTTCTTTTCTCCTTTTTTGCAGTTTTCAGCCATAACTCTTGAGCAATTTTTACCTGCTTTACTGCTTCTTCCTCGGTTTCTCCAAATGCCGAACATCCGGGGAGGTCGGGAATTACAGCTATAAAACCCTTATCTTCTTCACTATAGAAAACCTTTATCGGATAATGCATTTTTCACTCCTCCTTTATTGCCAGGTTGTAGTCTTCGATAACCTTTAAAAACTGTCTAACCTGATAAGGCTTTGCCATTCCACTGACATTTTGGAAATTTTTTTAGAAAATATGGGATGTGTCCCCATTTTTCTTGCCCATTTTTCTATTTATGTCTGCGTATCCTTACTGTCTGTAAAAGCCTGAAATTTTCTGAGCCACATTGAATACGTCTTCAAAGTTTTGGATGAATAATGTCTTATTTTTATCTCATCAGTCAAACCGGCATAAGCCGCCTTCCATTTTTCTCTTTCCCCCCTCCCTTGATGGGAGGGGGCAAGGGGGAGGGTGACTTTTTCACCCACCTTTGCAAGCCGTTGACTCATGATTGGTTGGCGTAATGGCGATTCCTTATTTGAACCGGATTGCAGCAGCCCATAATAAAGATATACTGCAAAAGAAGCCTGCTTTTGCTGTTCATACGTCTGTTTTTTATCCTGAAGTTTTTTTATAAAATACGGCAGACTCCCCCGCTTATGATGAGGATGATTATACTTTTGACAGAAATCCAGGTAATACCGCAGCCACTTTCTA
>JACRHB010000173.1 GCA_016217725.1 Nitrospirota bacterium
CCTTGTAATGTAACGGTTGGCATAGGTTAATAATAATTTATTATTAGGTATATGTCAATGTTAATATACTTATAATATATTATCTATGATATATAATTAGTAGTAATATACTAAGCGTGGGGAGGGGAAAGTGTGTGTCTACATGTAGTGACGGATTGGCTGTTTTAGGGTCTTAAATAAAGCACCTCTATAATGGAGTTGCATTTGCCATTTCCTTTATTAGCTTTAATATTGCTTTGCAGTCTCCAATCGCTGAATGATCTCCTGCTGGCAATTTCTGGTATAAATAGTTTTGTCTTTTTTCATTCCATTGCCCTTTGAATCTTGCATACTGCAACATTGCACAGTGCCAAGTTGCTTTTAATATTGGAGCACCTTCTTGATAAGCTGTCTGTTTCAATAGTCTCCTATCATAATCTGCATTGTAAGCAATAATATTTTTGTCGGTAATTATCTCTTGGATCACAGAATAAATATCCTTATAATGCGGAGCATTATATAAATTATCATATGTAATCCCATGTACTGTAATCGCTTCTTTCGAAATTGCTACTTTTTTTATAGGCTTGAGAAAAGTATCAATTACTTTCACACCTTCAAGATTAATAATTGCAAGCTGAATCACAACATCATCTTTACCAATACCAGTAGTCTCGGTATCTAAGATAAGCCATGTTGCAAAACTATCCATGATTGCTCTGGCCCATTTAATGGACTGATTTAAATCTTTAGGAAAAGGATGTCTCATTGTTGGATTATGAAACTCTTGACAAGTCTTGTTCAAGTTCTTTTACTTGCTTGAAAATATGCCATCTAAATTCCTTTTCAATTTCTTCTTTAGTCATTCTTTCTTTTGTTATTCCAAAAGTATCTTTTAATACTTGTCTCTTTTGACTTATGGTATATCTATCAAACTTTGGGATGTAATTCGATCTGGTCAAATTCTTTGTAATTTCATAATATGTTCGTACAAATCTCTTTATTTTGTCATGATAAGATGAAATACCAAATCGTTGCAATTGTTTTTCTAAGAATAGATCGAGCTGTTTAAGTAGTGACATATCTGTTATTTGAGAAAAATAAAATATCCAGCCATACTTCGTTTCGTCAAATATACAGCCCGTTATTCTCAGATTGAGAGTCCAATAAAGACGTGAAATATTTTTTTCACGTGAATGTTTGTATATTGTAAGAATCCTAAAGATAGATTCTCGCAGCTTGTCAACGGTTGGTTTTCTAACGGAGATGTTTGATGGACCAAATTTATAGCCAAGATAAGAAAATTCTTCAGAGATATTACCAACCTTTGACTTTGAATCATCCTTGCCTTCTTCATGTAATGAAAGTCCAAGCTTGTCGCAATCATTTTTTATTTCGCTTTTTATACGCTCAACCTGATCTTCTTTGCAAAAAACGATGATATCGTCAACATATCTAAAATATTTATAATCCTCTTGAGAACTGTGTTTTGAATCAATGGGTATCATATAGATATTGGCTAAGACATTTGATATTGAGAGACCCTGAGGGACACCGGCAACTCTCCACTGTTTTTTCCCGCACGGTTTAGCAACAGTATCTTGAATAATTGAATCTTTGATAAGTTGACGGACTCCCCCCTTTCTTATCCTCTTTGAAATCTGTTCTGAAAGCAATTCGTGCTTAATAGATGGGTAGAAGCTTTCGACATCAAGTCGAATATAGTAATCATATTTATGTGAGTTAAATGACTTTATCGCATGCCCTATCACTTTATGTAGGAATGGAATGCTTGCTCCATATACTTCAAACAATATTTCAAAGAGAGCACGTTGAGTTAGTTTATCTCTAATTGTTGGGATTGAAATTACCCTTGGATATTTTGCTGCACCACGTGAAATGAGCTTTTCTTTATATTGAGAGAAGTGGTACCTTCCCGTATGAACCTTCCTATAAATAACATCTATGTTGTGATCGAGGTTTTCATTGAATGATTTACTATTAACCCTGTCTATGCCCGTGGCACTATTTAATTGAATATTATTTTGGTAAATATCCTTCAGATACTTCTGTGTAAAGACCTGTTTAAATTTTTTTGATGCAGACTCAGCCATAAAAGTAAAATGAAAGTGGTGATAATAAAAATAAAAAGACTTCTAAGATCAATCTCCAGCCAACTTCAAAATAATAATTGACTTTCTCCTGCCATTTAAACGGTGGTTCTAATCCTGCATCGTTCCTTTTTGAAAATCTAAAGCATAAGTAGTCATAGTCAATATGATTCTCTACATTCAACAGCACATCAGAATATTCGTTATGAATTTTCTCGATTGAAACTATGTCCTTATTTTCCTCAGCTCGCATTGCTCTTGAGGCTAATTCATCTAACTTTATGTAACATTGGCGTATTTGCATAGCTCTTTCAGAAAATTTTTGCGAGTATAGAAAAACAGATGACACAAGAATAGCAATAGAAGCACATAATAAAAAAATATCAATAGAATAATTATTAACCTTGAAACTTTTTATTGAAAGAAATACAAGGAATAGAGAGAACCAAATTATTAATATGTTTGAGATTTTTTCATTATGCAACAGACGCTTCTCAGCATAAATTCTTGATTTTCGGGTAATCCATATTTTATTTGAAAGTTCATTCATAATAAACAGGGCCCCTAACTTTTTAAGAGCCATTTAACGCCTCACAGGAAGAGGCGAGTTGCTAATAAGCAACTACGACTTGAGTCAGTATTTTTTAGATGCGCTCCTGTGCAAGAACAGGAACTGGCTTATATGCCAGGGACCCTGTAACATAATAACATATATCAAATATGTGAGATAGAAAGGACATGCATATCAAGTATAGCAATATCCCATCCTTGTGAATTTTCCATCTTCCGTAATATTTCATTTCCGTCCTAATACGTCGCCTCCATTCCGCTGAGCCTCTCTTCAAACTCTTTTGTCCTGTCCTCAAGCTCGGGGTGCAGGCGTTCCAGCTCGGAGAAGAGCGTTTCTATCTTTGACTGTGAATCGTGAATGGTCTTTGACAGCCTTTTAATTGTTTCACCATCACTGTTGATTGAAGCCGCGAGGATGTCTTCATTGCCTTGTGTGATTGTCTCTTCCAGGGAAATAATTTCACTCTCAATCTCATCAATCCTTTTCTGCAAGGCGCTGAGGGTTCTTGATTTCTCATTAATCAATTCGGCGCGGGCGCGGCGAAGGAGTTTTCGGTCTACAGTCTTACTCTCGCTCACTTTGGCTTCGGACTGCGCAGGAGGGATTTCATTTTTCCATCCTACCCCGTCAAGGAAATCCCGGTATGTGCCTTCAAAAAGTGTCGCCTCGCCGCCGTCAAAAACGATAAGCCGCGTTGCGATGGCATGGAGTATCATTTCGCTGTGCGTAACTATAATTACTGCGCCGTTGAAATCGTCGAGCGCCTCAAGCAGCGATTCGGTGGACTCCATATCAAGGTGATTCGTTGGCTCATCGAGCATCAGCATATTGGCAGGTTTGACCAGGAGCTTCCCAAGCAGCACCCGGCTCTTCTCGCCGCCGGAGAGGACGCGGACCTTCTTTAATGCGTCGTCTCCGGGAAACATCATGACGCCGCATATATTTCGTGCCGCGCCTCTCGTGCAATCAGGATGCGCGTCCATGATCTCTTCTTCCACGGTCTTCCGGGGGTCGAGCCGGTTTATGTTTGTCTGACCGAAATATGCAAACTTCAGGTAATTGTGATGGTTGATAGTCCCGCTAACCAGCGACAACTCCTTAGCGAGAAGATTAAGGAGCGTTGTTTTCCCTTTGCCGTTTTTTCCTATAATCGCAATGCGGTCCTTCTTCCCGACATAAAAGCTCAATCCGTCAACCAAAGATACATTAGGATCAAAGCCGAAAGACAAATCCGTCGCTTCCATAAGATGCCTGCCTGTAAAAGGGGCTGAGTTAAATGCGAAGTCAAGATTCTTTGTGTCGGATAATTTCTCAAGCCGCTCCTTTTTCTCAAGCGCCTTTATCCTTGACTGAACAGCCTTAGCCTTTGTCGCCTTTGCGCGGAAGCGGTTGATGAACTGCTCGATCTCCTTTCTCTTCTTCTCGTCGTTTATCCGCGTTTTCTCGTATACCTCTTCTTCCATCAGCAGCTGCTGATAAACATCCGCTGTTGAGCCGGAGACCTTTTTTATCCCGCAGCGGTGTATCGCCATAGTATGCGTGGTGACGCTGTCCATGAATAAGCGGTCATGCGTAATGATGATAAGCTCCTTCTTCCATGCGCGTAAAAACTGCTCAAGCCAGCGGAGCGAGACTATATCGAGATAATTTGTAGGCTCGTCAAGTAGGAGCATGTTCGGATCCGAGACGAGCGTCTTTGCAAGGTTCAGCCTTACCTGGAACCCGCCGGACAACCGCACGGGATCAAGATTGAAATCGTCAATGGAAAAGCCGAGCCCCGTCAGGATGGTTTCAGCCTTGTAGCTTTCGTCCTTGCCGTCTTCGCGGTGAGGAAGGCTCAGGCAAGCCTCTTTCAATACGCTGTCTTCGGCAAAGCGGATGTGCTGGGAGAGATGGCCGATCTTGTAGCCGGCGGGAATGCCGATGGTCCCGGAGTCCGGCTGTTCCTGCCCTAATATCAGTCTGAAAAGCGTGGTCTTGCCGTGGCCGTTTCTGCCCACGAGTCCAACGCGTTCGCCGGGGTTTATCGTGAAGCCGACGTTATCGAAGAGTACCTGCTGCCCGTATGATTTGTTCAGCTTGCTGACCTGTATCATTAACTCTCCAACCCCTTAGCAAGGAGGGGATTCATTTCAAATAATAAAAAAGCACACCGGCGCCGAATATGATCCGGTATACGGCGAAGGAGCAAAAGGTATGTTTTGTAACAAACCCGAGGAATGCCTTTATGACAAACAATGCCGAAAAAAAAGAGATGATGAAGCCGACTGCAAAGATCGGTAAGTCGTTTACGGTAAGGCTGTGGAAGGTTTTCAACAGGTCATATGACGTGGCGGCGAACATTATGGGAATTGCAAGGAAGAAGGAAAATTCCGTAGCGACTTTGCGTTCTAATCCGAAGCACATAGCGCCCATTATCGTTGCGCCGGCCCTTGAAACGCCCGGGAAAAGCGACAGGGTCTGCGCCAGGCCGATGCCCAGGGCCTGTTTAAAAGAAACTTCATCCATATCCATGACAACCGATTTTTTTACGACTCTTTCTATCACAAGTATGGCAACGCCTCCGACGATAAGCGCAACGGCAACGGTTACGGGATTAAATAAGTGGCGTTTAATAAAGGAGTGTGTGATAAATCCGAAAAATGCGGCGGGAAGGAATGCGATCAATAGATTTAAAATAAAGCGGTTCGTCTTTTCCTTGCCGATGTCCTTTATTGTGGACGAGACCTTTTCACGGTACATCCATACCACCGCCAGGATTGCGCCGAGCTGAATAAATACCTCAAAGGTTTTTGCAGTATCACTGTTAAAGCCGAGCAGGTCGCCGGCGAGGATGAGATGGCCTGTTGAAGATATGGGTAGAAATTCGGTAACGCCTTCTACTATGCCCAGTATCGCCGCCTTAAAAATCGCTGAATCCATTATTCTCACTATAAAATTGAAATATTAAACCGGGCATTTAAGCATTTTAACAGTTTACGGTTTGCGGTTTCCAGTTCCAGCGGTCCGGAAACTATATGTAACGTCTCAATTTCTTGATAATCTATTGAAATATTGTATTAATTCTTTTAAGATAGCTTTATAGCTTATTTATGTACACCAAGCATTTCGGTTTTAAAAAACTGCCGTTTGAAAATGTGCCTGACCCGATATTCTTTTTTGATCAGGGGGAGCACGCCCGTGTCCGCGTCAGGATAACGGACTCTTTAAAGGCCGGCCGGGGCTTGATGATAGTGACAGGCCCCATAGGGTCCGGCAAGACAACCCTGAGTCAAATGATAAAATCCGATTTCAGCAATGACATAAAACTCATATGGATGGCTGTGCCGCCGGAAAACAGCACGGACCTTTTTCTGTTTTTAACCCAGGAGCTGGGCCTTAACCCTTCAACGCCTGAAAAGGTATTCCTCATAAGGGACATTAAGGACGCTCTTTTAAAGATCAATTCCGGCGGCGGCAAGTGCCTCCTCATAATAGATGAATCGCATCTGATGACGGAAGACGTTCTTAACGGCATCCGCCTGCTGAACAATCTTGAGGAGGGCTCGAACAAGCTTATTCAGATACTCCTGCTCGGGCAGGAGGAGTTGATGGAAAAGATCAACAAGCCGGAGATGGAGCCCTTCAGACAGCGCATCGCCACCCTCGAAAATATGGGAAAGATGAACGGCGACAGGATACGCATGTACGTCTCACATCGCATCCATGTGGCCGGCGGTCAGCCTTCAATATTTTCAGAAACCGGCTGGGAAGCGTTATGTGTGGCCTTCGGCCCCGGGAGTACGCCCCGTGTGATCAATTCATTGTGCGACAGGTCCCTCAATGCTGCGTTTGAAAGAGAAAAACCTACGGCGGACGTCGATGATGTCTATGAAGCGGCCCAGGGAATTGGATTACAAAAAGAGATCTTTTTCTATAAGATTTCACTCAAACAACGGGAAAGGAGCGGAACGGTCCCGCCCCCCGTGAAAAGCGCTTCCCTAGAAGAACCTGAAGCCTCCGGTAATAGACATATACATTCAATCAGCCGGAAGACTGATAAGGTCGATACATATGAAAATAGACAGCCTGAAACGTCTCAACCGCCTCGGAGAGGGTCTGAAGTAAGCCCCCCTGTATCCGAAACAGCTAAGAAAAGTCTGAAAAAACCGATGCTGCTTGTCTTGTTGTCCGTTGCGACACTTATATTGAGCGTCTTTTTTTACTGCCGAAGAGCCGGCTCGTTCGATCCGTTGAGCTGCCTTCTTGAATTAATTTTCTGACGGAAGACCGCATATCTGATTTAATAAATACAAATTGTTATAATACTAAACGGCTGACGGATTTTGTCCGTCATTCCGGCAGGCTTTAAGCCGGAATCCGGTCTTTTCAATAAATTCTGGATGCCCGATTATCCCGAAGCATCGGGACGGGCATGACAAGAATAAAAATAGTAGTTGGAGGTATTAACATGGTTACTTACGATGAATTAAAAGATAAATTAAACGATATACAATCAAGGCTCTCCGCCCTCAGGAGGTATCTTTGATGTCGGGTCTCAACTTGATCGCCTTGGCATCATTCAAAAAGAGCTTTTAACCGAAGGCCTGTGGGAAGACCCCGCAAAGGCGCAGGAGCTTCTCAGGGAAAAATCGAATATTGAGAATTCCCTCCAGCCTTTCCATTCAATAGTAAAAGAATATGAAGACCTCCACGTTCTCCTTGAGCTCTCTGAAGAGGAAGGCGGAGAGGGTTTTCTTGAAGACGCTGAAAAGGGGATCGAAAAGCTGTCGGTTGAAATCGACGACGTCGAATTGAAAAGCACCCTTTCGCTGAAAGAAGACAAGCACGACGCAATAATGACCATCCACCCGGGAGCCGGCGGCACGGAGAGCCAGGATTGGGCGCAGATGCTCATGAGGATGTACATAAGATGGGCTGAGCGCAAAGGTTTTAAGGTGGAGCTAGTGGACCTGCTCTCCGGCGAAGAGGCCGGGATAAAAAGCGCCACGTTGACCGTCGGCGGTCCATATGCGTACGGCTTCCTGAAAGGGGAGGCCGGGGTTCACCGCCTGGTGAGGATTTCTCCTTTTGACGCGAACAAGCGACGCCATACCTCTTTTGCCGCGATACTTGTTTATCCCGAGATCAGCGATGACATAGAGATAGACATAAAAGATGATGATCTGAAAATAGACACCTTCAGGGCCTCCGGAGCAGGCGGCCAGCATGTGAATAAGACTTCTTCGGCAGTCAGGCTCACTCACCTCCCTACCGGCATTATCGTCAGTTGTCAGAATGAACGCTCCCAGCATAAGAACAAGGGCACCGCTTTGAAGATACTGAAGGCGCGCCTCTATGCCATAAAGAAAAAAGAACAGGATGAAAAACTCGAGGGCTTCATCGGAGAGAAAAAAGACATCGCATGGGGCAGCCAGATACGCTCATATACGCTTCAGCCTTATCAGTTGATAAAAGATCACAGGACCGGTTTTGAGATCGGCAACGTGAACGCCGTGCTGGACGGCGATATTGACGATTTTATAAAAGAATATCTATTGAGAAAGACAGATAAATAATTACCTCCAAAAATTTTATTTCTTGTAGTAATATAGTTCAAAACGGCAGGCAGACATTTTTAGTATTGCAGCCGGGCTTTTATTAAACTTTAATTTAAATTGTGCCGATTAATAAATAAATTTCGGATATGGAGCATACTGCTTGTTCCGGTTTTAACGATCCCGATTAAATTATACGGGGTTTTTTCTCAGGCGGAGCCTTGTTGAGCGCGGAGGATTTAATTGAGCCAAAAGACTAAAGAGACAATAAATGATCTGTCGAAACGAATACGGGAAGATATCCTCCCTTTGTTTGAGCAGGCGCTGTCGAATAACGGCTTTATCTTCCCAAATCCCGATATAGTGAAATGCTGGAAGTCGTTAGATTGCCAAACAACAAGCTGTATCCTTTACGGCGACGAGTCTGAAGCGGTGAGGTGCTGGCAGGTCACAGGCACTTACTGCGGCGGAGAGCCGCAAGGGAGCTTTGTCCAGAAATACGGCAGCTGCTCCAATTGCAAGGTCTTCAAAGAGTCCTGCCCCACAATCGTTGAAGAGCTCGGGGAGCATTTCAACAACGTGATGTTTTTGCTGAATAAACAAAAACAGAAGGTGCTTGAGGACAACAGGCATATCGAGCATCTTAACCAGGAGCTATTATCCGCTTTAGAGCAGCTTGACGTAAAGAACAGGGAGATCCAGGAGATAATGATAACCGACAAGCTTACCGGCTTGTTCAACCGGCATTATCTTATCACCGTCCTCGAAGATGAAATCGCCCGCTGTCACAGGTACGGCCATCCGCTCGCAATAATGATGCTGGACATCGATAAGTTCAAGAGCTTCAATGACAATTACGGGCACATTGCGGGCGATAAGATGTTGTCTTTCATCGGCGCCTTGATAAAGGAGAACATCAGAAAATTCGACCGCGCCTTCAGGTACGGCGGGGAAGAATTCGTAGTGGTCCTTCCCGAAACCGATTTAACCCTTGCATACATAGTCGCCGAGCGGATACGCAAGGGTTTTGAAGCAAAGTCTTTTTCCGTCAACAGGAAAGAAGCCTCCTCTGAAAAAACCGCCTCGCGCACTCTGAGCATAGGGATTACCGCCACTTTCGCTTATAAAACAAATAATATAAACGTTGAAGAGCTGATCACCCAGACGGATAAAGCGCTGTATCAGGCTAAAAGCAAAGGCGGCAACATCTGCATCAGATACGAATAATACCGGCCGTCAGACTTTGTTCCAGCAGTCGGATTCCTGAAGCGATGCGTCCAGTATTTTATTTAATTCATCTTCGAGCGTTAAATTCCTGCTCCTTAAACCCTCAAGCAGTTTTCTCGGGATCTCAACCGTGCACAACTTGTCGTTCTTGATAAGCTGGAATTTATATGCGATGTGCATAAAGATGTAGAAGATCCGGAGTATTATGATCGACCCGTCTATCTCCCTGATCTTTTCTTCGACAATCTCGTACGAAGGTACTTCTTCTTTAGTTACCTGACGATCCATTTTCTTTCTACCCTCTCAATTTCAGTGATTTAATGTATATAATTATATCCATAATTTTTCTTTTGTCTACAACTATTTTTACCGGGAACTTTGAATTTTTTATGAATTACCCCGCCAACTGATCAAGCACGCTTACTTTTATCCAATGCTGATCCCACCAATACAACGGCGATACTTCATGCCCGTGAATGAGAATTCCGAAATGAAGGTGATGTATATGTCTTATCACCGCTTCCGGGCGTATCTTTCAGTAAACCGATCTCCCGGCCGCCTTGATGAGCGGATATTTCCAGGGATTTAAGATTTTTCCCCTGAAAAGTTATCGTCTTATCCGCAGTCGAAAAATCAAACGCCTCTATCCCGTTGACTGCAGGACCCGGCGCTAAGACGAGCTGATAGACAATATAAGCTATACCGCACGGTGCAAGAGATAATATTAAGATCAGACCAATGCGGCCCAACCCGTTTCCGTTTTTTTTATTACAAGCTTCCTTCATAACATTTTGTATAGATAGATATTTTAAAGCCCGTAAGGGGCTTAAATGAAAAGCCTTATATTTTGTATAATTCGGAATAAAAAAGCAAGCTCGACGCAATTTCGCTGTCGTCCCCGAACCGATAAGCTCTATTCTCTTTGTAACGGGCGGATCACTTTTAGCAGGAAATGGCAAATTACACTGCTTTGCAAGTCGTTACACAGGCTCTGCGTCCTCCCCTTTGCTGACAACGCACCTTGTAGAAATACTTACAACCCCTTCACCGGTGTCGGTGTGAAGGTCAAGATAAAAATCACAAAGGCTATCCAGCCGATGATCTTCCTCCTCCTGTCGAGCTGTATCCAGGGATAAACCACAGGCGGATGTCTGTATCCTAAAAAGATCATTATGACCGCCCACACGATCCAGCCGCTCCAGTAAGCGATGCCGAGGAAAATTAAGACGGGGATCATGCCCTTTGAGATCCATTGGTGCTTCTCTCCGAAGAAGGCGTAAATAATGTGTCCTCCGTCAAGCTGACCTATGGGCAACAGGTTCAGCGAGGTAACCAAAAGCCCGATCCATCCGGCAAAGGCTACCGGATGAAGCATGACGTCGTATTTCTCAAGATCGACCTTAAACACCAGCTTTGAGAGAAGATCGAATAATATCGAGCTGCCGAATGAGAGTCCTTCCTGCAGTTGTCCCGTCGGTTTTATCTCGGATAAGCTCAAGCCGATGACTGTAGCTGTAACGGCAATTATAAATCCGCCTATCGGGCCTGAGGCGCCTATGTCGATAAGCGAGCGCCTGTCCGGGATCGGAGGCCTCATTTTTATTACGGCGCCGAACGTCCCGATTATGGACGGAGCGGGAATAAAATACGGAAGGGATGCGTCAACGTTATGCCTGCGCGACATAACATAATGCGACAATTCGTGAGTGAGGAGTATAAGGAGCAGCGTTAGAGAAAACGGGAGGCCGAGATATATCTTTTCCGGATGCTCCCAGGGTATGACGTTGTTCATGAGGGCGCCTGCAAACGTCGTCGTCATAAAGGTTGCAATGAAAAGCAGGACGTGGATGCGGGTGAGCTTATGCGGCGCCATGTGTCTTATGGTATTTGGTTGCCAGCATGTGAATAATGAAGTAGCTTGCTACCGCGGATATAATACATATAACGAGTGAACCTACAAAAAAGGCCGCTAAAAGGGGCATCAGTTTTTTAAGCAAATAAATAAAGCTGTTCATGTCGGCCATCTTGCCGGCAATTTTGGTGAGCGTCACGCTTTTCCAGTCCACTTCAGGCAGGATCTGTTTTATACCTATCAGTTTTGCGCCGATCCAAACGGAGAAGGATGAGATGGGCACTATCGTCCAGGGGTTGTTGACGCTTACTCCCACAAGGGTGACGAGTTTATTCAGGCGGAAAAGCCACGCTAAAAAAAAACCCCCGATATAGTGAAGGCCCAACAAAGGCGAAATGCCCATAAACACCCCGACGGCAAAAGCCATGGCGATCCGGTGCGGCGTGTCCTTTACCAATAATATGCCTTTAAGTTTATCTCTGAAATACGACATGGTCTAAATAAATTTCAAATATCAAATTAGTTGTTAGTTGTTA
>JACRHB010000179.1 GCA_016217725.1 Nitrospirota bacterium
TACAGAAACATCTCGATCTGAAAATCACCCTGCCGATGAGAGGCGCGCAACTGTCATTTAACGTTGCAATGGCCTGCGCGATCTTTTGCCATGAGATCGCGAAGCAGAGGGGCAGGTAATTAAGAGAGCCGCCGGCTTACCCCTTCGTCTCGACATAATCCTGAGCCGGCAACTGTACGATCTTGAACCAGTATATCGACAGCGCCTTCATCACTTCCACCAGGCCTTCGAAAGATACCGGCTTTATGATGTATGAGTTTACTCCGAGATTGTAAGAGCGGAAGATGTCTTCGTCGGCTTTTGACGTTGTCATTACCACGATCGGTATCTGCCTTAAATCAGGATCGGACTTGATCTCTCTCAAGGCCTCGCGGCCGTCTTTCCTGGGCATGTTGAGATCAAGCAGGATGAGGCCGGGCCGTGGAGCGCTGCCTCCGTCCGAGTATTTCCCCCGGTGATAAAGATAGTCCATCAGCTCTTCGCCGTCAACTACAAACCGCAGGTCATTTGCCAGCCGGGCCTCCTGTAAGGCCTCCTTTGCCATAAAGCGATCGTCCTCGTCGTCGTCGGCCATGAGAATAGTTATGGTTTTTTCCACGTCATCCATTATTTAACGCCTCCTTTTTCAAAAATTCGAATATCGAAATTCCGCCCCCCTGCTTCTCCGCCTGAAGCAGCTTTGAAATCTCTTCAGGCGGCAAAGGGTGACTGAACAGATAGCCCTGTATTACATCGCATCCCTGTTTGGATAAGAACTCAAGCTGCGCTTCCGTTTCAACGCCCTCTGCGATGATCTTCAATCTCAGGCTGTGCGCCATTGAGATGATGGCCCGGACAATGGCGGCATCGTCGGGATCGGTGGTGATGTCCCTGACAAATGAACGGTCGATCTTTATGGCATGTATCGGGAAGCGCTTCAGGTAACTTAGAGACGAATAGCCGGTGCCGAAATCGTCTATCGTGATACGCACCCCCATTTCAGCAAGCTCATGCAGCAAGGCAAAGGCGGTCTCCGTCTTTTGCATTATCGTGCTTTCGGTGAGCTCAAGTATCAGGTCCTGCGGCCTTAGTCCGGATTCATGCAATATCCCGGACAATATCTTTATGAATTCCTTTTGCTGAAACTGCAGGCTCGACATATTTACTGAAACAGGTATTGTTTTAAAACCCTCTTCCTGCCAGGCCTTGTTCTGTTTACACGCGGTTTTCAGCACCCACTCGCTGATCGGGATGATGATGCCCGTTTCTTCAGCCAGCGCTATAAACTTCGAGGGCAGAATTATTTTTCCGTCAGACTGCCGCCAGCGGATCAAGGCCTCCATACCCGTTATTGCGCCGATGTTGGCGTTTATCTGCGGCTGATAGTAAAGGAGCAGCTCGTCCCGCTCCAATGCCTTGCGCAGCTCGTTCTCCAGGGTAAGCCTTTCAAAGGCGGCGGCGTTCATGTACTGCTTGTAATACTGATAGTTGTTCTTGCCGCGATCCTTTGCGTTGTACATCGCTGCGTCGGCGTTTTTCAGGAGGCTGTCGACGTCTTCTCCGTCCTCGGGGAAGACAGCGATCCCGATACTGGAAGTAATAAAAATCTCGTAGCCGTCCAGTTTGAAGGGACTGGAAACGGCGTCTATTATGCGCTGCGCCACTCTTGCCGCGTCCGCGGCTTCGTTGATCACATTCAGCAGGACGGTAAACTCATCCCCTCCCAGACGCGCAAAAAGGTCCGGAACATTCCTCGTGACCGAATCGCATTTTCTCATTATCGCAGACAGGCGCTCCGCAATATTTTTTAACAGCTTGTCGCCCATGAAGTGGCCGAAGGTGTCATTGATGCGCTTAAAGTTGTCAATATCGAGAAACAGCACCGCGGACATGTGCCGATGGCGGTCGGCATTGGCAATTGTCAGCCTGAGCCGGTCCTGGAACAGGATGCGGTTGGGCAGGCTCGTAAGGCTGTCGTAAAAGGCCATGTGATAAATGCGCTCCTCGCTCCGTTTCCGCTCAATGGCATAACGGATGGAGCGCTCAAGCAGGGGAGCGCTTATCTCTCCTTTGACCAGGTAATCGGCGGCGCCCGCCTTCATCGCCTTCAGGTCCGTTTCATGATCTCCCTCGCCGGTCAATAATATGAACGGCGTTCTGCAGCCCCGGCATGAGGCCTTTTGTAAAATATCCAGTCCCGTGTGTGCGCCGAGCCGGTAATCGAGAAGATAAACGTCATACATATTCTCACAGATCTTCCCTACGGCCTCCTCATAAGAGGATATCCAGTGAAGCGTATGCTTAAGGTTTTTGGCTTCGGATAAAAGATCGCGTGTGACAACATAGTCGTCTTCGTCGTCGTCGATAAGCAATATCTTTATCTCTTTGTTATTCATATGCTGTGTCCGCTGCATACATATCCGGAGCTGCTTCCTGCGGCCCGGCGGCAGGCAGGGTGAATATGAACCTGGCGCCCTGTCCCGGGGCGCTCTTTGCGGTGATATTACCTCCGTGCCGCATTACAATCTTGCGGCAGACGGAAAGGCCTATGCCGGAGCCTTCGAAGTCGTTTCTCCCGTGCAGTCTCTGAAACACGCCGAAAATCCTGTCCAGGTATTTTTCGTCAAATCCTATGCCGTTGTCTTCAACGGTGATCTCATACAGTCCTTTATCGGATGCGCCGTTTCCATTTCCGTCGGCCGGTCTGCACGATATCTTTACGACCGGCGGCTCGTCTTTTTTATTGAACTTCAGCGCATTGCCGATAAGGTTTTGGAACAACTGCCTCATTTGATGCGGGTCCGCGCTTACTACAGGCAGTTTATCGAGATCAACTATCTGCCCTCCCGTCTCCTGGATGCGCACTTCAAGGTCGGACAATACCTCCTTGACCACCGAGGGGAGATCGACAGGCGCAAAGGGCTGGGCCTTGGTCGTTACACGCGAATACATCAACAGGCTCTGGATAAGGCTTTGCATGCGAACGGCGGCATTGCGCATTCTATTCAAATAATCGCGGCCCTGGTCATCCAGCTTGTCCGTGTATTTGGATTGCAGGCGGTTTCCGAAGGCCATGATCTTTCTCAGGGGCTCCTGCAGGTCATGAGAGGCGATATGCGCAAAGTCCTGCAGCTCGCGGTTGCTCTGCTCCAGTTTTATCAACATGGATTGTAATTCTTCCTCCTGTTTTTTACGCTCGGTTATATCTTTTCCTACGACGACCAGATCGTATCCCGTTCCCTCCCGGTCCGTCAGCAGGGAGCCTGAGATCATGACCTGTATCTGCTTTTGAGATTTAGCGACATAAGTTGATGTGAAATTCTCAAGGCGCTGCCGGTGCGTTGATTCGTAGCGTATTTTTCTGATGTCTCCTTCTCCCGTCTCTTCTCCGAAAAGGAGCCCCGCCGGCTTGCCGATAATTTCGTCCTTTGAGTACCCGAGCATGTCAAGGGTTGCCGAGTTTGCCGTTTTGATCCTGCCTTCTTCGTCGACGATGACAATGGAGTCGCTTATGGACCGGAAGACGTTTTCCACATAATCTTTGGAGATAAGAATGGTTGACAGGTTTGAGGTCATTTTATTGAAGGCTTCAACGAGAGTGATTATTTCTTTTTCTTTTACCCTGACGTCATTGATCCCGGAGAGATTTCCTCTGGCCACCGCGTTTGAGGCTGCCGCGAGCTTTGCAAGCGGGGCGGTGATATTTGACGCCAGTACCTTAGCCCCCAGGGCTGCAAAGATGAATATAAAGGCAAGAATGAAAAATGCATAGTCCTTCAATATCACGTAGTGGCCTGATATCGCCGCAGCCAGCGCCGCGACTGCCGCCGTGATCAAATGTGACGCAAGGACTTTGCTCTTTACTGATTTAAACATTTGCCCCCAAATAGATGCCCTCTAAATTTATCTATTCAAAAAGGCCTGTCAGCCCGGGCCTAATATAAATCACGTTTAAGCAGATAAGCTTAATTGCAAATACCAGCCACCTCTTCACTTCTCCTAATGAAGCGTACTTATTACTATCGGAAAAAAGAGGAAAAACTTTAGATGACATGGAAGTTTCAACGGCGGTCTTAGGGTTTGTCATTTTTCAGGATATTATTTGAGACCATAAGCCCTTCTTTCTCATAGGGCCACTTAATGATGCCGCCTTCTAAATCTACCACTTCTTCAAAATTATTCTGTTTAAGTATCATCGCCGCAACTTTACTGCGATTAGCCGAACGGCAATAGATAATATATTTGAATCCGGGGCTTAATTCATGCACCCGAGCGCGAAGCTCAATAAGAGGGATTAAAATTGCGCCGGGGATGCGCACCTCCTCATATTCCTCGAGATATCGAACGTCGAGCAGACGATAACCGCTTTCCAGCATGCTCATGGCAACCCTTGCATTGACGGAAGTGACCAGGGGCTTTTTTATCAACTCATGGAAATCATCCTTGTTTAATACAAGAACGCTTCCGTCTTCAAGCATGCATACTCTTTCACTGCGCGTCCTCCCCGAGATCAAGGCTTCTTCTCCAAAGGCGTCGCCGACACTTAGCTCCACCACTTTCCTTTCTCCTTCGCTCGGGTTTTCTATTTGAAAAACCTCTGCCCTGCCTTCCGTAATTATGTAATATGCATTGCCGGGCTCGCCTATTGAAATGACATTCTCTCCCTTTTTCAGCTTTCTCAGACGCATTCGTCTGAAAGCGGATTCGATACAGTAATAAGGCAGACGGCGAAAAATAAGCGAGTTCCTTATAAGGCCGATGCGTTCAAAGATCTCAGTCGTTACGTCCTCAATAGTGTTGAAAGTATCGTCCCAGGAAATAATATCATCGAGCGTTTCCCGGTCTGCAATACAGACAATCGAGAAGTCATTTGCCACAAGTGTCGACGTGCCGGGCGCAGAGGACAGCAGCATGGGCCTGATCCGCGTATCGGCGGGTCCGATGAGCGACCTGATCGCCCCGCTTTGAATAACCTCCAGGCTTCCTCTAAGCAGATATAAGCAATTATGCCCCTTATCGCTTCTGGCCTGGAATATCTCTCCTTTGCGCAGCTCGAGGAATCTGACGAGGTTTATGACTTCCATGACGCGATTTTCCGAGAGCTTATTAAACGGGAAATAGTTCATGCAGAGGTTTGCAATTAAATTATTGATCTTTGTGCTCGTTAATTTTACGGCGTTGATTTGCTGCCGGTCTCTTAAATTTTTCCCTATATAACTATCAAATGATGCGATGCTCATCCGCCCGCTGAATTCATCTTTCAACATACCGTAGAATTCACAGCCGCTGCAGTTCTTCTCTTTTTCCGTATATGTTCCCTGAAGCCTGTTATCACAGAAGGTGCCCGTTACAAAGGCACAAGCCCGGCCCGCGTTCTTGCCCCCGAGAAAACCGTCGGCGGCAGTATAAATTGAAGCGGGGCATACTCCGTATTCGTGGATATTTTGTCCTCCCGGCTCCCTGCCGCATTTCTTGAATTCCCAGCAGTTCGGTTTTTGCCGCTTTTCCGTTTCCGGCTCGTCTTTTGAAATGGAGGGTTGTTCAAGCAGCTCGGATTCTTTATTCATTACCTTTTCCGTCCCCTTTATTTCGGATGAATTTTAATCCGACTTTAATACGGTTGCACTTTTTTTGATCTTTACGGAAAATATCATCTATGTATGAATATCGGAAAGACAAGCGTTACTTCGCTCAGATCGCTGAGGGGATAAAAGAGCTTGGGGCGCAGGAGCTGTCGGAGCTCGGCGCCCGGGACCCCGGCCTCGAATACGGGGGGATTTATTTTAACGCCGCCAAAGAAGCGCTTTACCGGATCAATTATTCCGCAAGACTCGCTTCAAGGATACTTGCGCCTCTTGCGACGTTTAAATGCCGCACTCCCGAGCAATTGTATAAAAAAGCGAAAGAGATAAACTGGGCGGATTTTATTTCCGTTAAAAACACTTTCGCGGTTTTCGGCAATGTATCAAACAGCGGGATAACCAATTCGCATTATGCGTCTCTGTGTTTAAAAGACGGGATCGTTGATTCCTTCAGGGAAACAACAGGTAAGCGGCCTGATATTGACTCAAGAGACCCGGACCTATGGCTGAGCGTTTACATAAGAAATGATACGGCGGTCCTAAGCCTCGATACCTCCGGAGGCTCCCTCCACAGGAGGGGCTACAGAAAAGATTCGGTATCCGCTCCGATGCAGGAGACGGTCGCCGCAGCGATCATACGATATGCGCAATGGAGCGGCGAGGCCCCGCTCTATGACCCTATGTGCGGCTCCGGCACTTTGCTCTGTGAAGCGCTGATGCATTACTGCCGGATCCCTTCAGGTTTTTCCCGCGCGCGCTTCGGGTTTGAATTCCTTCCCGACTTCGACAAATTGTTGTGGAAGAAAGTAAAAAAAGAGCAGGACCGGCAAATAAGGGAATTGCCCGGGGGACTTATCTCCGGAAGCGACGTTTCGCCTGAGGCTGTTGAGATTGCAAGGACGAATATACGCTGTTTGCCGCATGGAGAAAAAATAAAACTTGAAGCGCTCGATTTCAGAGAGAGTGAAGGCCTGCGCAGCGGGGTCATCGTAACAAATCCTCCTTACGGCATCCGCACGGGCGACAGGGGAAAACTTGACGGCTTTTATAAAGCTCTCGGAGATTTCCTGAAGCGGAGCTGCAAAGGCTCCACCGCCTATATTTATTTCGGCGAGCGGGATTTCATCAAAAGAGTAGGCCTGAAACCGGCCTGGAGAAAACCGTTGAAGGCAGGCGGCCTCGATGGAAGACTTGTGAAGTATGAGATGTTTTAGCAGGCGCTGAAAAACTATTTTTATTTGTCCGTCATTCCGGCAGTCCTTAAGCCGGAATCTATGGTTCGACAGGCTCACCATGACACCATTGTCACCCTGAGCTTGTCGAAGGGCTGGATTCCCGCTCATCCCGAAGTGTCGGGAGGGAATGACGCCTTTTGAATATTTCATGATAGTTATAAACAAACAGGGTGCGGGATTTCATGTCCCGCGTGATTTACGGTCCGAACCTGCACGACTACCGCCGGCAGCTTTGCATTTTCATAGATGTCGATGTATCTCGTCGGCCTCGCATTGACTTCGAGAGTGACTGACGATTTCAGGAAATCAGGGTCCGCTTTTTTTGCCGCTGCTGAATAAGAAACAAGCGAGACGGCTAAAAACAGAATGAATGTAAAAAATAATTGCATGTCTTAGACCGATTTTGGAAACTTTCCGTTGTCATTCTGAGCGGAGCGAAGAATCTCGATTCGTTAATAAATCAGGAGATTCTTCGTCGCTTCGCTCCTCAGAATGACAGCGCCTCCCGTAACTGAAATGTTACAGTTTTTTATGCTTTTTCAAACAAATTGTAGTGCCTTTTTATCGACATGTAAATAAATTTTTGATGCGCCGTTTTTTCTTTTATTTTTTTCTAACCCCCTATTGACAAAAAATTTTGTCCCTGATAAACTCCTAAGGTTTCCCCATCGATGGAGGAATACTGTTAAAAATTGACTATATTACGGTATAAACGGAGGAAAGTTGCCGACAGTCGCACAATTGGTAAAAAACAACAGGAAGCTGATGCCCAACAGGACCAAGAGTCCCGCGCTTATGCAGTGTCCGCAGAGAAGGGGCGTGTGCACGAGAGTCTACACGACAACTCCGAAGAAACCGAATTCCGCATTAAGAAAAGTAGCAAGAGTAAGGTTGACAAACAAGATGGAAGTTACCGCTTATATCCCCGGAGTAGGCCACAACCTGCAGGAGCATTCGATTGTCCTGATAAGGGGCGGTAGGGTTAAGGACCTTCCAGGAGTCAGATATCACATTGTTCGGGGCGCGCTTGACACCCTCGGCGTTGCAGAGCGCAGACGGGGACGTTCAAAGTACGGCGCCAAGAGACCAAAATAATAAGGGTAATAATATGCCGAGAAGAAGAGTTGTAACAAACAGAGAGATATTGCCGGATCCTATTTATAACAGTAAGGTCGTGAGCAAGTTTATCAGCGCGATCATGGAAGACGGCAAGAAGGCCGTTGCGGCAAGGATCTGCTACGGATCATTTGATATAATCAAGTCAAAGACGGGGAATGACCCGTTAAAGGTTTTTAAGACGGCGCTCGAAAACGTCAAGCCCGTTCTTGAAGTCAAGCCGAGACGCGTCGGCGGCGCTACCTATCAGGTGCCCGTCGAGATCAGGCCGCAGAGGAAAATGGCCCTGGCGTTCAGGTGGATTATAAATTACTCCAAGGCCCGCGGAGAGCGGACCATGAGAGAGAAATTGGCGGCAGAGCTGATGGATGCGGCAAATAATACCGGGGCTTCCATAAAGAAAAAGGAAGACACCCACAAGATGGCCGAAGCGAACAAGGCTTTTGCACACTACAGATGGTAACCAAAGAGGTAGACACATTGTCGGACGTTTCATTACAAAGAACAAGGAATATAGGCATCATGGCACACATCGATGCCGGCAAGACCACGGCTACGGAGCGCATCCTTTATTACACGGGAGTTACGTATAAAATAGGAGAGGTCCATGAGGGCACCGCCGTCATGGACTGGATGCCCCAGGAGCAGGAAAGGGGCATTACCATCACATCAGCCGCAACCACATGCTTCTGGAAAGAGCACAGAATAAATATAATCGATACGCCCGGGCACGTTGATTTCACGATAGAGGTCGAGCGCTCATTAAGGGTGCTTGACGGAGCGGTTGCGCTTTTTGACGCCGTTGCCGGCGTGGAGCCCCAGTCGGAAACGGTCTGGAGGCAGGCTGAAAAATACAAGGTGCCGAGGATGGCCTTCATAAATAAAATGGACCGTATGGGCGCGGATTTCTTTATGAGCGTAACGTCCATGATCGAAAGACTTGGAGCAACGCCCGTTCCCGTGCAGATACCTTACGGCAAAGAAGACGCCTTCAGGGGCGTAATCGACCTTGTCGGCATGAAGGCTTACCTGTTTGACGATGAGACCCTCGGCGCAAAGTTCGTTGAGGCGGACATACCGCAGGAGCTTCTTCCAACCGCCCTTGAATACAGGGAGAAGATGATCGAAATATTGTCTGATTTCGACGACCATATAATGGAAAAATACCTTGCCGGAGAAGAGATAAGCTCCGAGCTCATAAAGGCCGCATTAAGGAAAGGCACCGTTGAATTAAGGATCACCCCGGTTCTCTGCGGCTCCGCCTTTAAAAATAAAGGCGTGCAGCAGCTGCTTGACGCAATTGTCGATTATCTCCCGTGTCCGCTTGACGTGCCTCCCGTAAGCGGCATCGAGCCGAACTCAGGCAAGGAAGTAGTAAGAAAAGTTTCGGACAGCGAGCCTTTTTCAGCGCTTGCATTTAAAATAATGACCGACCCCTTTGTCGGGCAGCTCACATTTTTGCGCGTGTATTCAGGCATGCTGCCTTCGGGTTCATACATTTACAATTCAACGAAGGACGTCAAGGAGCGCATAGGAAGACTCCTTAAAATGCATGCGAACAAAAGGGAAGATATAAAGGAAGTAAGGGCGGGGGATATTGTTGCGGCAGTGGGACTGAAAAGCACCCTCACCGGCGATACCCTTTGCGATGAAGAGTATCCGGTAATACTTGAGTCGATGGAATTCCCTGAGCCGGTCATCTCCGTTGCCATCGAGCCGAAGACAAAGGCCGATCAGGAAAAGCTCTCCATCGCAATGGGCAAACTTGCTCAGGAGGACCCGTCATTCAAGGTTTCTTATAATGAAGAGACGGGACAGACGATCATCTCCGGTATGGGAGAGCTCCATCTGGAGATAATTGTGGACAGGCTGTTAAGGGAGTTTAAGGTGGGAGCCAATGTAGGCAAACCGCAGGTCGCTTACAGAGAGACGTTAAGGAACAAGGCGTCTGCCGAAGGTAAATATGTAAGGCAGTCGGGAGGACGTGGACAGTACGGTCACGTATATATTGAGCTCGAGCCGTTGGAGCCCGGAAGCAATTTTGAATTTGTAAATAAGATTGTCGGCGGTGCGATCCCGCGAGAATATATCCCTGCAGTGGAAAAAGGCATAAAAGAGGCCCTTGAAAACGGCGTGCTTGCCGGCTATCCCGTTGTCGACGTAAAGGTTACTTTATATGACGGTTCATATCATGAGGTGGATTCATCCGAGATGGCATTTAAGATTGCCGGCTCTATGGCGTTTAAGAACGCCGCAAGCAAGGCAAAACCCGTGCTGCTTGAACCGATCATGATTATAGAAGTCGTCACGCCTGATGAATACATGGGAGACGTTATCGGTGATCTGAATTCAAGGAGAGGCAAGATACAGACGATGACCCAGAGGACCAACGTCAGGGTCATTTCAGCCATGGTCCCCCTTTCTTCCATGTTCGGTTATGCGACGGACATGAGGTCGAGGACGCAGGGTCGCGCAACTTACACAATGCAGTTTTCTCACTATGATGAGGTTCCCAAAAACATCTCTGAAGATATCATATTGAAGGTAAGGGGAGGGTAAAACAGTTAAAAGTTGAAAGCGTAGCGTTGGGGTTTATCCCCAACGAAAAAGACGTCCCCAATAAATAGGGACGCTACTTAACTCTTAACTCCTAACTCGCAACAGGAGGACTTATGGCAAAGGCAAAATTTGAGAGAACGAAGCCGCATGTAAACGTAGGGACGATCGGGCACGTAGACCACGGGAAGACGACCTTAACGGCAGCGATAACGAAATATTTGTCGATGAAAGGGAAGGCGACCTTCAGGGCCTTTGATTCGATAGACAACGCGCCTGAGGAAAAGGCGAGAGGTATAACGATAGCTACTGCGCACGTAGAATATGAGACGGACAACAGGCACTATGCGCACGTGGACTGTCCGGGTCATGCGGACTACGTAAAGAACATGATAACTGGAGCGGCGCAGATGGACGGGGCGATACTGGTAGTGTCGGCGGCGGACGGGCCGATGCCGCAGACGAGAGAGCACATACTGCTTGCGAGGCAGGTAGGGGTGCCGTACATAGTGGTGTACATGAACAAAGTAGACATGGTGGACGACCCGGAGCTGTTGGACTTAGTAGAGATGGAAGTAAGAGAGCTGTTGTCCAAGTATCAATTTCCCGGAGACGACATACCGATAATAAAAGGCTCGGCATTAAAGGCGCTTGAAGGCGGCAATGACATGAATGGGGAGGAATACAAGAGCCTTCAGGAATTATTAAATGCGGTAGACAGCTACGTGCCGACGCCCGAGAGGGACATAGACAAGCCGTTTCTGATGCCGGTGGAAGACGTATTCAGCATATCCGGAAGGGGTACGGTAGTAACGGGGAGAGTAGAGAGAGGGATAGTAAAAGTAGGAGAAGAAGTAGAGATAGTGGGATTGGGAGAGACGAAGAAGACGGTGGCGACGGGAGTGGAGATGTTCCGGAAGCTGTTGGACGAAGGAAGGGCGGGAGACAACATCGGAGTATTGCTGAGGGGTACGGCTAAAGAAGAAGTGGAGAGGGGGATGGTGCTGGCGAAGCCCGGCAGCATAACGCCTCACAAGAAGTTCAAGGGAGAGGTATACATACTTACGAAAGAAGAAGGCGGAAGGCACACGCCGTTTTTCAACGGGTACAGGCCGCAGTTTTATTTCAGGACGACGGACGTAACGGGGGTGGCGAAGCTGCCTGAGGGAGTGGAGATGGTGATGCCCGGGGACAACGTGACGATGGAAGTGGAGCTGATAACGCCGATAGCGATGGAGAAGGAGCTGAGGTTTGCAGTGAGAGAGGGAGGCCGGACGGTAGGGGCCGGGGTGGTGACGCAGGTAGTTGAATAAAAAGGACGTGAAGCGTGTCCGGTTAACGTGTCCGTGAAAGACAAACGGACACGGACAACGGTCACGGAGGACGAAACAAAAGACTATGAACGAAAAGATACGGATAAATTTAAGGGCGTACGATCACAGGCTGCTGGACCAGTCGGTAAAGGAGATTGTGGAGACGGCGAAAAGGACCGGCGCAAGGATTGCAGGTCCCGTGCCGCTTCCGACCAGAATCCACAAAATCACCGTTCTCAGGTCGACACATGTAGACAAAAAATCACGGGAGCAGTTCGAGATCAGGACGCATAAGAGGCTGGTCGATATACTCGATCCGACTCCTCAAACAGTTGACGCCCTTATGAAACTGGATCTTGCCGCAGGGGTGGATGTAGAGATAAAGCTATGAAAGGTATACTTGGTAAAAAACTCGGCATGACGCAGGTCTTTACGGAAGATGGACGTATGTTCTCCGTTACGGTTATAGAGGCCGGACCGGCAAAGGTCGTTCAGAAAAAGGAAAAAGACAAAGACGGCTATGAAGCCCTGCAATTAGGATACGACGAAACAAGAAAAGAGAAGAACGTCACCAAGCCCATGCAAGGACATTTTAAGAAAGCCTCTTCTCCTTCTTACCGGTTTTTGAGAGAGATAAGAATGGAAGGTTTTAATGCCGGAGACAACGTTACCGTTGATATTTTTTCCAAAGGTGAACAGGTTTCCGTTACAGGCATATCAAAGGGAAAAGGCTTTCAGGGCGTCATGAAAAGACATCATTACAGCGGAGGTCCGGGTTCACACGGCTCCATGTTCAACAGGGCGCCGGGATCAATCGGCTCAAGCGCTTACCCTTCGCGCGTTTGGAAGAACAAGGGACTGCCGGGGCATATGGGAGATGAAAGGGTAACGACAAAGAATATCGAAATATTCGACATAAAAAAGGATCAGAACCTCATGCTTATCAAGGGGGCCGTCCCCGGCTCCAATGGAAGCTATGTAATTATAAAATCGGAAGCGGCCCTTGCCGTTAAGGAAAGCTGATGCCACAAACGGAGCTTATAAATAAGGAAAACAAACCGGTAGGGACGACGGAGCTGCCCGAAGATATATTCGGCGCAGAAGTCAATAAGGCCCTGCTCTTTGAAGTCGTACACAACCACCTTGCCAACAAAAGGCAGGGGACTGCCGCTACAAAGACAAAAGGCCTTGTGAGCGGAGGCGGCAAAAAACCATACAAGCAGAAAGGCACAGGAAGGGCGAGGGCGGGAAGCAACAGGTCGCCGATATGGAGAGGCGGAGGAACGATTTTCGGCCCGCTGCCCAGGGATTACTCCTATAACCTGCCCAAAAAAGCCAAATGGCAGGCGCTAAACTCTGCATTAACAGCAAAGTTTGCTGATAAAGAGGTTGTTGTTATAGACGATTTATCCATTGCAGAGCCCAAGACAAAGCTTTTAAAAACGCTGCTTCAAAAGCTCGGGCTTGACAATGTTCTGATAGTGGTTCCCGAAAGGAACGAGACGCTCGAATTAGCGGCCCGGAATTTACCGGGAGTCCACGTTTTAAAGGTAAGCGAGCTCAATGTTTATTCCGTGCTTAAGCATAACAAGCTTCTTATATCCAAAGAATCTATTGAACGTATGAAAGAGGCGTACTTAGGATGAAAAACGTATATGATGTCCTTGTAGGACCTCTTTTAACGGAAAAGGGAACGATACTGAAGGAAAAGGAAAATAAAGTGTTGTTCAGAGTTGCAAGGAGCGCCAATAAGATTGAGATAAAAAAGGCTGTTGAAGAGATATTCAAGGTCAAAGTCGCCAACGTCGCAACGATGAACTGTCTCGGCAAGAACAAACGTATGGGAAAGTATGAAGGCAAAAGGCCCGACTGGAAGAAGGCGATAGTGACTCTGAAACAAGGAGAGAAATTAGACTTTATAGAAGGAGTGTAAAGAAGTTGTTAGTTGTTAGACTAAAAACTAACAACTAACAACTAACAACTTTTTGGTACCATGGGATTAAAAACGTATAAACCGACATCAGCAGGCACACGGTTCAGGAGCGGATTCGATTTTTCCGAGATAACCGAGACAAAGCCGTACAAGCCTCTTTTATTGCCGATAAAAAAGACCGGCGGAAGGAATAACTCAGGCCGGGTCACGGCATGGCAAAAAGGGGGAGGCCATAAACGGGCCTACAGGATCATTGATTTCAGGCGCGATAAATTAAATATTCCCTGCACCGTTGAAACAATAGAATACGATCCCAACAGGACTTCACGGATTGCACTGTTGAAATACGTCGACGGCGAGAGAAGGTATATAATTGCGCCGGGGGGACTGAAGGTGGGCGACTCGCTCGTTGCGGGGCCGAATGCGGAAATAAAAAACGGCAATGCCCTGCCTTTGAGAAACATACCCCTCGGTACGGTAATTCACAACATCGAGCTTTATCCGGGACAGGGAGGGAAGATCGCGAGAAGCGCAGGCTCCTTTGCGCAATTGGTTGCCAAGGATGAGAAGATGTGTCACGTAAAGATGGCGTCTTCCGAGCTGAGGCTCGTTCCGTCCGATTGCATAGCCACAATAGGACAGGTGGGAAATGCCGAAAGAGAGAATATATCCGTAGGCAAGGCCGGCAGGACCAGATGGCTCGGCAAGAGACCTCACGTAAGAGGCGTTGCAATGAATCCTATCGACCATCCTCTCGGCGGGGGCGAGGGAAAGAGCTCAGGCGGCAGACCGCCCGTATCTCCGTGGGGCCGTCCGGAAGGCAAAAAGACAAGGAAGAACAAGAGGACCGACAAATACATCGTTAAACGTAGAAAGTAATTTAAAGTTGTTAGTTGTTGGTTTTCAGTTGTCAGTCTAACAACTGACAACTAACAACTTCTTAGGAGGAAGCGTTGCCGAGATCATTAAAAAAAGGCCCGTATATAGATTCGAAGCTGATGAAAAGGATTCTCTCCATGAATGAGAAGAACGAGAGAAAAGTGCTCAAGACGTGGTCCAGGAGATCCACGATAGCTCCGGAATTTATAGGGCATACTCTGGCAGTGCACAACGGTATGAAATTTATCCCCGTATACGTAACGGAGAACATGGTAGGGCACAAACTCGGGGAGTTTTCACCGACAAGGACTTTCAGGGCGCATTCAGGAGAAAAGAAAGAAGCTGTAAAGCCCGGCGGTAGGCCCGGCGGTAAGAGAGAGTAATTAACTATGGAATCGAAGGCTATATTAAGATATGCGAAGGTAACCCCGAGGAAGGTTAAAAGGGTTGCCGACCTGATCAAAGGGAAAAAGGCCGGCGACGCCCTTGTCAGCCTCAAGCTCCTCCCTCATGCGGGAGCCAAGATTGTTGCAAAGGTCTTGAGGTCTGCAATGGCAAATGCCGAGCAGAAAAAGGTCGCAGACCCGGATTCCATGAAGATAAAGAACGCTCTTGTAGATCACGGACCCAGCATGAAGCGGATGAAAACCCGCGCAATGGGTCGTGCGGACATCATCAGAAAGAGAACAAGCCATATAACGTTGTTATTAGAGGAAGAAAAAAGTTGAAAGTTAAAAGTGAAAAGTTAAGGAAAGCTGCTTTGTAACTTTTAACTCTTAACTTATAACTTTTAACTGAATTTACGGAGGTAGATTTTGGGGCAGAAGACGAACCCGATAGGTCAGAGGCTAGGGATAATAAAGACGTGGGATTCAAAGTGGTTTGCAAAAAGGGATTATAAGGAGCTTCTTCATGAGGACCTTAATATCCAGAAGTTCATAAAGGCAAATCTTTTCCACGCAGGAGTTCCGAAGGTGGAGATTGAAAGGACCGGCCAGAAAGTAAAGGCAACGATCCACACTGCAAGACCCGGCATAATTATCGGCAAAAAAGGCTCCGAAGTCGAAAAGTTAAAAAAAGAGCTTGAGAAAATGACCGGCAGAGAGTTAAGCATAGATATTAAAGAAATAAGAAAGCCGGAGCTGGACGCTCAGCTTGTTGCCGAGAACATCGCGCTGCAGCTCGAAAAAAGGGTGGCCTTCAGGAGGGCGATGAAGAAAGCGGTTGCATCGGCGTTGCGTTTTGGGGCGTTGGGCATCAAGGTTGCCTGTTCCGGGCGGCTTGCAGGCGCGGAGATAGCGAGGGCCGAGTGGTACAGGGAGGGAAGGGTGCCTCTGCATACCTTCAGATCCGACATAGATTACGGATTGGCGGAATCAAGGACCACTTATGGACGCATCGGGATCAAGGTCTGGATTTATAAAGGCGATATATTGCAGGAGGCCGTGATACCCCCGTCCCCCGGCTCGGAAGCCGCGGGTAAAGGGGAAAAATAATCATGCTGATGCCCAAGAAAGTAAAATACCGTAAGATGATGAAGGGCCGCATGACCGGGAAGGCATACCGGGGGGCGGACGTGGCTTTTGGAGAATACGGATTGAAAGCCCTGGAGCCGGGATGGATATCAAACCGCCAGATAGAAGCGGCAAGGGTTGCAATAACAAGGCACGCTAAAAGGGGATGCAAGGTATGGATAAGGATCTTCCCTGATAAGCCATTGACCAAGAAACCCGCTGAAACAAGAATGGGAAAAGGCAAAGGCGCGCCGGAATCCTGGGTTGCCGTCGTCAAGCCGGGGAAAATACTTTATGAAATGGCGGGCGTTACCGAAGACATTGCAAAGGAAGCCCTTAGACTGGCTGCTTACAAACTTACCGTTGCAACAAAATTTGTAAAGAGGATGGGTTGAAATGAGAAAGCCGGGTGAGTTAAGAGCATTGACAGTTGACGAGTTAAGACAGGAAGAAAAGAGTCTGAGGAAAGAGCTTTTTAATCTGGGCTTCCAAAAAGTGACCGGTGAGATCCAAAACCCCATGCGGATAAGGCAAGTGAGGAAGGAAATAGCGAGGATATTGACGATAATAAACGAAAAGTTAAGAGTTAAGAGTTAAGATAGCATGATAATAATAAAAATATTATTTTTACACTTTTAACTTTCAACTTTTAACTTTTTAACTGGAAGGTATATATGCCCAAGAAGATTTATACAGGTGAAGTCGTAAGCAATAAGATGCAAAAGACGGTCGTGGTGTCCGTAACCAGGCTGGCGCAGCATCCGCTTTATAAAAAGACCATTAAAAAAGTAGTAAAGTTCAAGGCGCATGATGAAGAAGATAAATGCAAGATCGGCGATCTAGTTAAGATAATTGAGTCAAGGCCTTTAAGTAAAGATAAAAGATGGAAGGTCGTTGAAGTGGTCGGCAGGCATGAGGCGGAGAAACCGGATATCGTAGAAGAAATCAGCAATTGATCTTATAGAAGAGGATAAGGATGATTCAACAGGAAAGCGTTTTGGAGGTTGCCGATAATTCCGGGGCCAAAAAGGTTAAGTGCATAAGGGTCCTGGGCGGTTTCCACAGGAAGTATGCAAGAATAGGCGACAGGATAGTCGTGAGCGTAAAGGAAGCGGACCCTAACGGCACGGTAAAAAAGGGCGCTGTTGCAAAGGCCGTGGTTGTAAGGACTAAGAAGGCGTTGAGGAGACCGGACGGCTCATATATCAGGTTCGACCAGAACGCGGCCGTGCTGATAAACGCCGAAGGCGACCCCGTCGGCACGAGGATATTCGGTCCCGTTGCAAGAGAGTTGAGATGGAAGGAATTCATGAAGATCATCTCGCTTGCGCCGGAGGTAATATGAGTTGTTAGCTATCAGTTGTTAGTTGTTAGATAAAAAAACTAACAACTAAAAACTAACAACTAAAAACTAAAAAAGATTGGTGGAATATGAGCTTGGGAATTAAGAGAAATGATACGGTGCTGGTAAAAACCGGCGATGAGAAAGGCAAGAAGGGACGGGTGATCGCCGTTCAGACGGCAAAGAACAAACTTCTGGTCGAAAGCATCAATATCATAAAAAAGCACATGAAGCCTAACAAAAGATATACTCAGGGCGGGATTATAGAGAAAGAAGCGGCCATTCACAGATCGAACGTTATGCTGGTCTGCCCTAAATGCGACAAACCTACAAGGGTAGGGCAAAACATTCTCGAGAACGGCAAAAAGATAAGAGTTTGCAAAAAGTGCGGGGAGGTTATCGAATAACAAATGGTCAGGCTAAAAGAGAAATATACAAAAGAAGTTATCCCGCTCTTAATGAAGAATTTTTCATATAAGAACATAATGCAGGTGCCGAAGCTGAAGAGCATCGTCCTGAACGTCGGAATGGGTGAGGCGATACAGGATATAAAACCGCTTGAGGCCGCAGTCAAAGAGCTGGCGACCATTGCGGGACAGGGGGCCGTTATCGCAAGAGCTAAGAAATCGATTGCCGGTTTTAAACTCCGCGAAGGGATGCCCGTAGGATGCAGGGTGACTTTAAGGGGAGACCGGATGTATGATTTTTTAGACAAGTTCATCTGTCTTGCGCTGCCCAGGATAAGAGACTTCAAAGGCATTTCTTCCAGGTCGTTTGACGGCAGGGGCAACTATGCATTCGGCGTTAAGGAGCAGATAATATTCCCTGAGATCAGCTACGATAAGGTTGCAAGCATGCACGGTATGGATATAATTATCGTCACGTCGGCTAAAACGAATGAGGAAGGCAAGGCGCTCCTTCAGTATTTGGGAATGCCTTTCAGGAACTGAAAATTCAAAATTCAAGATTCAGAAATAAGGAATATCGATGGCAAAGAAGAGTCTGAGAATAAAGGCGAGCAGGCCGCCGAAATTTAAAGTTAGAGAATACCACAGATGCCGCCTGTGCGGCAGGCCGAGAGGTTATTTAAAAAAATTTGCGATGTGCAGGATATGTTTCAGAAGCCTTTCGCTGAAGGGCCTGATCCCCGGCGTTACAAAATCAAGCTGGTAGAGGTGCAGAAATCATGATGACCGATCCTATAGCAGACATGCTTACGAGAATAAGAAACGCCAATATGGCAAAACTTGAAAAGGTCGACGTACCCGCTTCAAGAATAAAGATCGAAATAACAAAGGTACTCAAGGAAAGAGGGTTTATTAAAGGCTTCAAGGTGTTGAGGGATAAAAAACAGGGCGTCATCAGGATTTCCCTGAAATACCTTGAAGGGGCCGAAAAGGCCATAACCGGCTTGAAGAGGGTCAGCACCCCCGGCAAAAGGGTTTATACGGATAAGAGAAGAATACCAAAAGTCATGGGTGGATTCGGCATATCCGTCGTTTCAACGTCAAAAGGAATTATGACTGACGACGTCTGCAGACGGGAAGGCGTGGGCGGAGAGATTTTGTGCAACATATGGTAAATGTGGAGTATGGAGTTTAGACTTGAGAGCTTAGCAGGTTGCTGAAAAAATATTTTAAATGTCACCCTGAGCGGAGCGAAGGGTCTCGACCTATTGAAAGTATGAGATTCTTCGCTACGCTCAGAATGACAAGTTCCAAATTTGTCGATTTACAGTTAAAAAGGAATTTAAATCATGTCAAGAGTAGGTAAGAGTCCTATAAATGTGCCTAAGGAAGTCAACGTTAAGATCGAGGGCAATCTTGTGTCTGTAAAGGGGCCGAAAGGCGAATTGAAATGGAGCTTCCCATCCGAGATGAAGGTTACCATGCAGGACAAAACCATTCACGTTGAAAGACCGGCTGAGACAAAACAATTTAAGGCCCTGCACGGCACCGTAAGGAGTATTATTGCAAATATGGTCAAAGGCACAAGCGCCGGATATCAAAAACAGCTCGATATCTCGGGCGTCGGCTACAGGGCGCAGGTGCAGGGGAAGAAGATCGTTTTTACACTCGGATATTCTCATCCGGTTGAGTTTTACCTGCCTGAAGGCATAAGCGCCGAGGTTGATAAAAAGCAGACGCAGTTGACCCTTCAGGGCATAGATAAACATCTGCTGGGCCAGGTCGCCGCAAATATTCGCGGTTTAAGACGTCCGGATATTTATAAAGGAAAGGGCATCAGGTATTCCGACGAGTTTATCAAGCTTAAAGTCGGAAAAGCAGGGAAGAAATAGTTGTTAGGGGTCAGTTGTTAGTTGTTAGACAAAAAACTAACAACTAAAAACTAACAACTGAGTTAGCGGAGGTAGTTTTGTCATCAGATAAAATTGAAGCAAAAGAGAGACGGCACAAAAGGGTAAGAAAGAAGGTTGTAGGCACGCCTGAAAAGCCGAGGCTTAACGTATTCAGGAGCCTGGATCATATCTATGCCCAGATAATAGACGATTATTCCTCCAAAACGCTGACTGCCGCTTCGAGTATAGACAAGGAATTGAGAGAGAAGATAAAGACCGGCGGGAATATCGAAACGGCAAAGCTGGTCGGGGGCTTAATCGCAAAAAGGGCCGTGGATAAAGGGATCAAAAAGGTCGTATTCGACAGAGGCGGCTACCTCTATCATGGGAGAGTCAAAGCCCTTGCCGATGCTGCAAGGGAAGGCGGACTGGAATTTTAATTAACAATGAATAATGAACAATTAGTAATTAAGGAAAGTTTTTCTTCCACAATTGTTAATTGTTCATTGTTCATTGATCATTACAGGAGGCAATGTGGGTAGGATAGACCCGGAAAGTCTTGGACAGTTAAAAGACAAGGTAATATATATCAACAGGGTAGCGAAGGTTGTAAAAGGCGGCAGACGTTTTTCCTTCAGCGCCCTTGTTGTGGTCGGCGATGAAAACGGCCATATAGGCTTCGGAAAAGGTAAGGCGGCCGAGGTGCCTGAGGCCATCAGAAAAGCCGTTGAGCATGCAAAGAGAGCCCTTATTAAAATTTCGGTGGTGGACGGGACCATCCCGCATCAGATCAGCGGCCGGTACGGCGCCGGGAAGGTGGTAATTTTACCCGGGAAACCCGGGACAGGACTTATAGCGGGCGGTTCTGTGAGGGCCATAATGGAAGTGGCGGGCATAAGGAATATCGTTGCAAAATCGCTGGGCAGCCGGAATCCTTTCACCACGGTCCGCGCTACCCTTAACGGACTTTTAAAACTGAAAGATTCCGGGAGCGTTTCAAAAAGAACAGGGAAGGGCGACGAAGAGCAGCAGGGAGCGGCAAATGAAAATGCTTAAGGTAACTTTAAAAAGGAGTTTAATCGGCAAGCCCGAAAAATTGAGAAAGGTCGTTCACGCCCTCGGGTTAAGAAAGATCAACCAGAGCGTTCTTCATAAAGATAGTCCTTCCATTAGAGGAATGATTCATAAGACTTCTCATTTGATAGATGTGAGAGAGGCTGCGGAGGAATAAATGAAATTATCGGATCTTGCGCCGGCTCCGGGCAGCAGAAAAAATAAGAAGCGGGTAGGCAGGGGCGTCGGCTCCGGACACGGAAAGACTTCCTGCAGGGGCCATAAAGGTCAAAAGGCAAGGACCGGGGGCGGAACCAAGCCCGGCTTTGAAGGCGGCCAGATGCCTTTGCAGCGCCGGCTTCCCAAACGGGGATTTACCAATATATTCCAAAAAGAATATACCATAGTAAACGTCGGGGCGCTCGACAAGCTTTCTGAAACCGTTATCACCCCGGAGGTCCTTATACAGGAAGGGCTGATAAAAAGCGATAAATACGGGATCAAGATATTGGGTGAAGGAGAGATAACAAAGCCGGTAACTGTGAAGGCGCATGCGTTCAGCGCTTCCGCAAAGGAAAAAATACTTAAAGCGCAGGGAAGCACGGAAGAGATTTGAGATTTGAAATTTCAAATCTCAAATTTCAAATTATTTAAAAATATAAGTAACTATTCCTTAACTTTTAACTTTCAACTTGTAACTTTTAACTTTTCAACGTGAGCATCGTTAACAGCTTTCAGAACATCTTCAAAATCCAGGAGCTTAAGAGCAGGATTTTATTTACTATGGCCCTCTTATCCGTTTACAGGATAGGCGCTCACATCCCGACACCAGGAATAAACGGCGAAGAATTAAGCAAATTTCTCATGGAGAGGGGCGGCGCTTTGATGGGCTTTTTCGATATGTTCTCCGGCGGCGCGTTGTCAAGGGCGACCATTTTTGCGCTTGGAATAATGCCGTATATAAGCGCATCGATCATACTGCAGCTCCTTACCATCGTCATTCCGACTTTGGCCCGGCTTGCAAAGGAGGGAGAGAGCGGCAGGAAAAAGATTATCCAGTATACGCGGTACGGGACCGTGGTGATAAGCCTCATTCAATCCCTCGGCATAGCGGTGGGAATTGAAAGCATGAGCCAGGGCGCCTTTGTCCAGAACCCGGGCTGGAGCTTCAGACTTATGACCATGATTACAATGACTTCAGGCACGGCCTTTATAATGTGGCTTGGAGAGCAGATAACGGAGCGCGGCATCGGCAACGGGATATCCCTGATAATTTTTGCCGGGATAGTCGCGAGGTTCCCCAATGCCGTTATCAGCAGCATATCGCTGATAAGGGCGGGTGAATTGCACATTATTATAATGCTTCTGGTAGTGGTTATGATGCTTGCCGTTATCGGGATCATTGTGTATGTCGAGAGAGGGCAGCGGAAGATCCCGGTGCAGTATGCAAAGCGCGTGGTGGGCCGGAAGGTTTACGGAGGCCAAAGCACGCATTTGCCTTTCAAGGTAAACAGCTCGGGCGTTATACCGCCGATTTTTGCGTCATCCATTTTGATGTTCCCTGCAACAATCGCGGGTTTTATCTCGATCCCCTGGGTTCAGGCGGTGTCAAGGCAGCTTGCCCCGGGAACTATAGTATATACGATAATCGACGTCAGTCTGATCTTTTTTTTCTGTTATTTCTATACGTCTATAATTTATAACCCAGTGGATATTTCAGATAACCTGAAAAAGCACGGCGGATTCGTCCCGGGCGTGAGACCCGGGCAGAAGACGTCGGATTATATTTTCCATGTCCTCTCCAGGATCACCTTCGGGGGAGCGGTGTATCTTGCGTCGGTCTGTATTCTGCCGGATATCCTGAGAGGCTATTTCAAGGTGCCGTTTTATTTCGGCGGGACCTCGGTTCTCATAGTAGTAGGCGTGGCGCTTGATACGATGTCCCAGATCGAATCTCATCTTGTAACGCGCTCCTATGACGGGTTTTTGAAAAAAGGAAGACTGAAAGGCAGGAAAGGGTGAAGAAAAGCAGTTGTTAGTTTTTAGTTGTTAGTGAAAAAACTAACAACTAAAAACTAACAACTAACAACTTTGTTCATTGATAATAATTAAGTCACAGGACGAGATAAAGCGGATGGCCGAGGCGTGCCGTATCGCAGCGGAGGTGCTGGAAGGGATTAAACGGAACATCGCCCCTGAAATCACGACAAAAGAGCTGGACGAATTTGCGGAGTCCTTTATAATCTCCAAAGGGGCGAGGCCGGCTTTCAAAGGCTATAAAGGATATCCTGCCAGTCTTTGCACATCGATAAACGAGCAGGTCGTCCACGGTATTCCCTCTGCTTTGACAAGGTTAAAAGAAGGTGATATCATCAGTTTTGATATCGGGGTTTACTACAAAGGATTTTATGGCGACGCGGCTGTAACCCTGCCTGTAGGCGAAATAGGCGTTGAGGCTCAAAAATTGATTTCGGCTACCGAGAAGGCGTTACAGCTTGGAATGGCAAACGCGGTGGAAGGCAACAGGCTTTCCGACATATCGGCGGTTATTCAAGACCACGTGGAGTCGGCAGGCTTTTCGGTGGTCAGGAGTTTTGTGGGACATGGAATAGGCAGATCGCTTCATGAGGAGCCGCAAGTGCCGAATTTCGGCAAGCGGGGAGAAGGGCCAAGGCTTATGGAAGGAATGACGCTGGCGATAGAGCCCATGGTTAATGCCGGCACATGGGAGGTAATGGTTTTGGAGGACGGATGGACCGCCGTGACAAAAGACGGGAGCCTGTCGGCGCATTTTGAGCATACGGTAGCCGTTACAAAAAACAGTTGTATAATATTGACTAAACTTTGAAGAATAATTATAATTATAAGTTCTAAGAATGCCCAAAGAAGAGGCCATAGAAGTTCAGGGAACAATAAGAGAAAATCTGCCCAACGCGATGTTCAGGGTTGAACTCGAGAACGGACAACAGATATTGGCGTATGTCTCCGGCAAAATGCGTATGCATTTTATCAAGATATTGCCGGGTGACAAAGTTACCGTTGAGCTTTCGCCTTATGACCTTACAAAGGGCAGGATAACATACAGATTTAAGTGAAAAGTTGAAAGTTAAAAGTGAATAGTGAGAAAAACAAAGTTTTCACTTTTAACTTATAACTCTTAACTCTTAACTTTTTTTGAGGTAGAAATGAAAGTGCGTTCGTCAGTAAAGCCCATATGCGCAAAATGCAAGATAATAAAAAGACAGGGCGTTGTCAGAATTATATGCAGCAACCCGAAGCATAAGCAGCGGCAAGGATGAAAAGAAAGTTAAAAGTTGAAAGTGAAGAGTGAACGAAAGGATGTTTTCACTTTTAACTTATAACTTTTAACTTGTTAAAGGAGATAAGGTGAGAATAGCAGGAGTTGATTTACCGGCAAAAGAAAGGATTGAAATAAGCCTGACGAGGATATTCGGCATCGGGAGGGCCAATTCCGGCAAGATATTGCAGGAGGCCGGCATTGACCTTAACAAAAAGGCAAAAGACCTTACCGACGAGGAAGGCGTAAAGCTCAGGGCTATTATCGATAGAGATTACAAAGTTGAAGGCGACTTGAGACGCGAGATATCGATGAATATAAAGAGACTTCAGGATATCGGCAGCTATAGAGGGCTTAGGCACAAGGCCAAATTGCCCGTTAGAGGACAGAGGACCAAGACAAATGCCCGCACACGCAAGGGTCCCAGGAAAGCTGTCGGCAGCATGAAGAAGAAGGGAGTATAATGGCCCAGAAAAAGAAGAAGAGCGGCAAGAAAGAAAAAAGAACGGTACACACCGGAGAGGCTTATGTACAGGCAACTTTTAATAATACAATCATTACCATCGCCGATCAAAACGGCAACGTAGTAACATGGTCCTCGGCAGGAGCGCAGGGCTTTAAAGGCTCGCGAAAAGGAACGCCTTATGCGGCGCAGATAGCGGCGGACGTTGCAGCGAAGAAGGCTATGGGGCTTGGGATGCGCCAGGTCGACGTTTACGTAAAAGGTCCCGGCGCGGGAAGGGAATCGGCGATCAGGGCGCTTCAGGCGGCAGGGCTTGAAATAAACCTGATCAAGGACGTTACCCCTGTTCCCCATAACGGTACTAAACCCCCGAAAAGGAGAAGAGTATAGTGGCACGGTATAGAGACGCTCTATGCAGGTTATGCAGGAGAGAAGGCGAAAAATTATATTTAAAAGGCGACAGGTGTTATACGGATAAGTGCGGCGTTGAAAAAAGGAAGTATTCCCCGGGCCAGCACGGACAAAGGAAGAAAAAGCCGTCCGATTACGCCCTGCAATTGAGGGAAAAGCAGAAGGCGAAGGAGATTTACGGAGTGCTGGAAAACCAGTTCAAGAGATATTTCTATCTCTCCGAAAGAATGAAAGGCGTCACCGGAAGCAATCTTTTGCAATTACTGGAGCTCAGGCTTGATAACCTTATTTACCGGCTTGGATTTGCCGCCAATCGCAGGCAGGCAAGACAGCTCGTTTTACATGGACATTTTAATGTGAATGACAAAAGGGTCTCGATCCCCTCTTACCTGGTGCGTACCGGCGACGTTGTAGGAATAAAAGAAGCGAGCAAAAAGATCAGCACAATAGAGGAAAATATCTCAAAGATAGAACACAGGGGACTGCCTTCATGGATAGAGGTGGATATCGCCAATCTTAAAGGCAAGGTGCTTCACGCCCCTTCAAGAGAAGAGATCGAGCTGCCTGTCCATGAACAGTTTATAGTGGAATTATATTCAAAATAAAAACAAAGTTAGAAGTAAGAAGTAGGAAGTGAGAAGTAAGGAAAGTTAATGTTTAATGCTGTTTGTTACTTCTCACTTCCCACTTCTTACTTCCGACTTTATTAAAGGAGGCTTAATGGATCTGAGGAAGAAAGGCTTTCAATTACCTGAAAATATCAAATTTGATTCTGAGAGCCTTACAAATACATACGGCAAGCTTTACGCAGAGGCGTTTGAAAGAGGCTTTGGAACTACCGTTGGAAATGCCTTGAGAAGGGTACTGTTGTCTTCCATCGAGGGCGCTGCTGTAACCTCGATCAGGATTCCGGGCGTTCTTCATGAGTTTTCTACCCTGCCCGGAGTAAAAGAAGACATAATAGACGTTGTGCTTAATGTTAAACAATTGAGGTTGAAGCTGAATGCCGAAGGGCCGAAGACGGTTTCAATCAACTTCAAAGGCCCGGGGGAGGTCAAAGGCAAGGACATAGCGACCGGAGGACAGGTTGAAATACTTAACCCCGAGCAGCATATTGCAACCGTAGAGAAGAACATTAATTTTTCAATGGAGCTCACAGTCGAAAAAGGCAAGGGATATGCTACCGCTGAAATGAACAAAAAGGCCGATCAACCCGTTGATACGCTGGCGATAGACTCAATCTTCACGCCCATAAAAAAAGTAAATTTCTGGCTGGAGGGGGCCAGGGTTGGACGCTCCACGGATTATGACAAGCTTGTTATGGAGATATGGACCGATGGGAGCATCTCCCCCCAGAAGGCCTTGACTCAAGCCGCAGATATCCTCATGGAGCATCTCAATCTCTTTTACTTCGAAGAAGAAGAAAAAAAAGAGGTAGAAGATGAGCCGGCCCTTGTAGCCGATAATAAAACTGAAACAAATAATCCCGGCACGGAGCTCGAGGATTTTTACTATGACACGCCTGCCGTAATAAACGAAAGCCTGCTTAAAAGCGTTGAAGAGCTTGAGCTTTCAGTCCGCTCATATAATTGCCTGAAAAACGCAAACATCCGCACCCTCGCCGATCTCGTGCAGAAGACGGAGCAGGAGATGCTGAGGACAAAAAACTTCGGCCGTAAATCCTTGAATGAGATAAAGGAGCTCATTCTCGCAATGGGACTGCATTTTAACATGCGGATCGACCCGGAAGAGCTCGAAAAATTAGCAAAGAACAAGAGGACGGAAAATGCGTCATAAGGTAGCAGGAAGAGGATTCGGGAGAAACGCAAATCAGAGAAAGGCCCTTCTGAGAGGCCTCGTCGCGTCATTGTTTGAACACCTGAAGATAGAAACGACGGTTGCAAAGGCAAAGGAAGCAAAGATGATAGCCGAGCGTATAATCACTCTCGGCAAAAAGGGAGATCTGCATTCGAGAAGGCTGGCGCTTTCTCATATACCGCATCAGAATGCAATAACGAAGCTCTTCAAAGAGATAGCCCCCAAGATCACAAGGAGCAGCGGTTATCTGCGCGTCGTAAAGACACGCTTCCGCGTCGGCGACAACTCGGACATGGCGGTGCTTGAATTCGTGGACTATGACCTGCTGAAAGAGGAAAAGAAAGAAGAAAAAAAGGAAAAGAAGAAGGCCAAGGAAGAGAAGGCGGAAAAGTAAATCTCTTATTAAGTTTTTATCAAACGTCATCGAAGGCGTCCCGGAGCTCCGGGACGCCTTTTTTATGTAGCGCCCTCATTTATTGGGGGCGATTTTTCGTTGGGGATAAACCCCAACGCTGCTTCTTCACTCCATGACCCCGTCACTTTACTCTCTAAACTCCGTAGGGGCGGGTTTCAAACCCGTCCCTACACAACTCTAAACTCATAATTCAACCGGTTGACAATCATTACATTATGTGATAATTAGATTCCATAGAGTATGTCTTTCAACGGAATCCGAAAACGTTGCGGGAAAGAAAAAGAAGCGGCTAATCACATGGCGAGAAGGTCTTCATTGAGAATACCTATCAGTTTAAACGTGAGATGTAAAGCGTATAATAAGGTTTATTCCGGGACCGTGACGAATATTTCGGAGAACGGCATGTTCGTAAAGATTAAAGAAAAGAACATCCCTGAAGACGCGCATCTGACGATAACTATCCAGTTGAAAGAAGACAGCCTGCACGTTCCCGTAAAGCTCATCAGGCTGAAAAAAAATGACGGTGAGTGTGAAGGAATAGGGGTTGAGCTTTCGGCACCCCCTCAAAAGTATCTGGACTTTGTAGAAAATCTTATGCTTGTTTTGTAATCTCCTCCTTTACAAGGAGGGGGTGGGGAGGTTTAGTTTTTTTTCAATACCCCTCCAAACCTCCCCTTGTAAAGGGGAGGATGTAGGAGTAAAAGAATTTTTTAATCCCCCTTCTCAAAACCCGTCTCTTTCAGGGCGTCCAGCACGTATAACTGCCTCTCGCCCCTTACGACTTTTTTAACGTGACAGGCGTGGCAGTGAAGGTTTGCGCCTTCTCTTAAATGACAGGCTATGCATTTTTTCTCTTGCGGCTTGGTCAGCTCAACTTCAAAGCCGTGGGCGCCGTGGATCATGTCTTCATGACAATCGGTGCATAAAAACTCATCCCGCACAACGTGAGAAACATGATTGATCCTCACGACTTCCGTTTCTTCTATTAATTTCTCCGCGGGGTGGCAGTGAATACATGATTTTAACCGCGCGGGATTTCTGCGGGTGGCGAAGATCGTTATGTGAGTGGTTTCTCCTTTTACAAACGATTTGAGATAATTCAACCCGTCCACGTGCGCCTTGAGCTCTCCGACAAAGCCCGGCTCGGAATGACAAGTAATGCATTTGATTTCCTTATGGGTGGACTTGCTCCAGATCAAGGCGCGGGTCTTCATCTGGTGGCACGTGTAGCCGCAAAATTTATTGGTGCCTACGTATACGAGACTGCCGCCTAACCCCAGCGCCGCAACCGCAAGTACCGTTATAACCACCGTAAGAAGTTTACTTTTATGTGAGCCTTCATGATCATTGCTCATCGTTTTCCATCTCCTTTTAAGGACATCCGGTTTAGTGATCTTTCCTTAATTAGAGTCTATTTATAAAGGGCCGTTCGTCATTCCCGTGAAGACCGGAAGCGGCTTCCACGGGAATGACAAGCTAAAAGGTTTTATGAACGGACTCTGGTTGCCTTACTGTGTCTTATAAGCCTTTTTATCCTTTTTCCCGGACCACCCTTTGCTCTTAATATCATCAAGTATCTTTGCGAGGTCTTCGGGTTTGTCGTCTTTGTGATAGTGGCAAAGGTTGCAGGAATTGGGCTGATCCTTGCCAAGTTTTATTGTCTCATGCGGCGACATCACCTTGAAAGAATGATTATGAATATCTCCGGGTGTGGCGCTCTTTGCAGCAGGCGCCATATGACAGCCTATGCAGTTATTTGTGCTGTGTATGCCGTGAACGCCTGTTTTCTCGACGTCAATGTGGCAGTTTTTGCAAAGCAGAGATCCCGGCAATTTGGTCTGATACCTGTTTGAAGTGCCCTGCCTGTGCGTATAATGGCAGTCCCAGCACTTCACCCCTGTTTGCGCATGAGTGCTTTTTTCCCAGTCTATATACTGCTGGTGATGCTGTCTTGAGGTCCCGCCGTCCGGATTTACGCCGGGTTTTTCTTCAAAGATAAAGGTCAATAGACCACCCGGTTTGTATCCCACGGGATATTCCGGATTTTGAAAGTCGAATAATTTCCCGGTGCTCTTTCCCCGTGTATGGCACTGACCGCAGACCATCGCGGCGCGTCTGGGATCAAAGATTTTGGCCGGGTTTACGATCGTCCTGGCCAATTCTTCCCCTTCGGCTTTAATGTGATTGCTTCCGGGGCCGTGGCAGGCTTCACATGAAACGCCTTTATCCGCCCATTTCGTATCCTTGAAAGTATCAGTGGCGGTATCGTAAGTGAATTCCGAACCCGTATTGTGGCAGCCGGTGCAGTTAAACTGGTAAGTCATTGTCTTATCGCTCCAGTATTTTCCGTCGCCGGGCTTATGCTCCTTGAGGCCGTGATAGTCGACCCATCCGCCGGTCGCGGCATTCCACTGAACAGGCAGCGTGTGAAGACCGCCGTTGGGGAATTCGGTGACGAACCTCTGTTTCCAGACGGAGCCGATCAAATATTTTACTTTGTATGTATCCTCTTTATTATCCTTGCCGATTGTGGTGATAAAAAATTCATCGCCCTTTCTCGACATCTTTGTCGTGTAATCGCCGGCGGTGAAGGTGTTGTTCTTGTCAAAATCAGCCACAACGTTTTCAGGAAGCGCATCCATAAATTTATAGGGATGCATAGTGGACCTCCAGCCCTCGTAAAGTTTTTCATGACACTCTTTGCATTTTGCGGAGCCTACATAAGTCGCCGCCTTGCCCGTGCTTACCGTTTTTCTTGCACAACCGTTTATGATTAACATTGATATCAGCAGGACCATTATTATGGCTGCCGCGCCCGATAAGACCTTTTTACTGCTCATAACTCCCTCCTTTTCTTTATAATCCGATATGGAATGATATTATTCCATATTTTTTAACAAGTTATACTTAAATGAAAAAATAGAATATGATTTATATCATATTCTATCAGTTGCAAGGACGGCTTCAGGTCTCTTTATATGCACCACCTCCCTCGCTTTTAATTTTATCGTCCATGTAATGATTAATGCTGCTCAACAAGAATCTAATTGTTGTTCTTAATAAATTACCCTACTCTTTTCGGCGGACTAACTAAAATACTTTAAGTTACGGCTTGATTGCAAATAAAAAATTCAAGGGGAGGGCGAGGGCGGGGGGTGACACCCTTTTCCCGCAAGGTGAGAAGGCACAAGGAAGGGAGGCTCATTGTTACATTAATTTACAGTTAACTGTAACCTCTTGTAACATTTTTAGTTTTTACAAATGAGACATGTCACACCAGTGTGACAGCATGCCCATGTGCAAAATTCCTTATTAAAAATCAAATCAAGCAAATCACTTCCATTCTCAAATCCTAACTCCTTGACTAATAAAGATAACGTAACAACCTGATCTATTTTTATTATTCTGGCATCTATTTTGCTCATTATTTCATTAACAGAGAGGAGGAATATGCTTAACCCAACAATAACTGTTAATAAAAAACATTGCCCGTTTCTTTACAACCCTTTTGATGATTGTTATTGCGCAAAAATGAACAGTCAGGATATTGAGAGGGCCATCTATTTATGCACCAACAATTTCAAAATGTGCGATATATACAAAAGTAAAAACGGCAACGGTAACGGCAGTGATAAGAACAACCATAAGTATTTGAGACAACCCAAGGCTCCAAAAAAATAATAACAATCTTCTTAAACAACAATTTTTAGAAAGAGGGGCTGTAATGAAAAACATCTTTAAAGATTCTCTAAAAACTGAGACAGCAGGACTTACAAAGATACTTGCAGTTGTCATTGCTTTTGTTTTATTTGCGGGCCTTCAATCGGTTTATGCTTTGACTACAATGAAATTATCTGACGGTGTTGACACAATAATAATTGTTGACGGCGACGGCAGTGACAAAAATCCTAATGACGGAGTGATCAGTTTTTTGGGTTCCTTAGGCTCTTTCAACATCAATGCGAGCACAGGATTGACTTTCCCGAGTATCGGAGCTAAGACACTTCCTCAAATGGTACTGTCTTCCGTCGGTGTAAGCTCCGGAAGCGGAGGCACTCTGACCATAATGTTTACCGAGACCGGCTTTGGTCCCTTAGCGGCTCCCGGGTTTACAACGTCGGGCGGCGGCACAAATAAGGGCAATATCAGTCTGGAAGCTTATATCGACAATGACAATCAGGAATTCGGCAAGGGAACTTTGCTCGCCGGCCTCGGACCATTCGATTCTCCCGGCGCCTTCAAGGGAGAAACGACTACCGTGGTTTCCCCATCCGATAATTTTTCTCTGACGACCATCGCAACTATAACTCATGGAAGCGGAGAGAAAGTCAGCAGCTTCGGTATGAACGTGAGCGTTATTCCTGAACCTATCAGCTCTATTCTCTTCATCACCGGCGGAGCGATATTAGGCGGAAGATTTTTTTATAAGAGGATAAATCGGATCTAAATAAGTACTTGGTATCTTCTAAGTTTAAAAAGGCCCGGTTATCCCGGGCTTTTTTATTAAATTTTCAATACCCCTCAGTCTCTGCTGTGGGGTTTCCTTCTTTCCCTCCCCCTTGACGGGGGAGGGTTAGGGTGGGGGTGTGTGTCCTCTGCGGTGAGAAAAATATTTTAATCATGATAAAGGGTCGGGCTTACGGCTTTACAACGAGCACGGGGCATGGGGCATAACCGATGACCTTTTCAGCGACGCTTCCCATCAACAATCTTTTTATCCCCGTTCTTCCGTGACTGCCCATTACTATTACATTGGAGTTATACTGCCTTGCGGTATCCGTAATGATTTTGTACGTCTCGCCTTCTTTCACAAGAGCTTCCGCTTTTACCCCTTCCGCTTCGGCGTTTCTTTTTACGCCCTCAACAAAGCCCTTTGCTTCTTTTACGAGCTTCTCGACCGCACCCGGCGCCTCGGTCTGGAATTCATCGGTAACGTCCACTATGGACACAATCCTCAATTGTCCCCCGTAAGACTTCGCGAGGTCTATCGCCTTTTCCGCTGCAGCCCTGCAATATTTTGAACCGTCGGTAGGAAGGAGTATCTCTTTCCAGCCTATTGCGGAATCATGGGGGACTACGAGGACGTCGCTTTGACTGTGGCCTATGACTCTTGCGGTAACGCTCCCGACAAGGGTCTTTTCGAGCCGCTTCATGCCGTGCCGTCCCATGACTATCAAATCGTATCCCCCTTCATCGGCGGCATCCACGATGGTCTGAAAAGGCGTGCCTTCTTCAATCTTCGTCCTTATGTAGACGTCTTCTTCATTCGCTATCTCCCGTATCCCGGCTAATATCTTTTCACCCTCCTCCTGCAATTTTTTACCGATCTTTTCCCTTGTGCTGAGGACATCGAACTGGTCCTGATAAACGGGAATGGTCGTGAGTACGGTTATCCAGCTTTTGTCGTCATGGACTATCTTGCACGCCTGCCTGAAGGCGTTTTTGCTCGAATCGGAGCCGTCAACCGCTGCGAGGATCTTTCTGTATCTGCCCATAGGCAATACTTTAGCTCTGAAAGTGCAAAAGTGCAATAGCGCAATAGTGCAAAAGTTTTTCAATCCTTCCGTGCTGTTGCACTTTTGCTCTTCTGCACTTTTGCCCTTAGCGCCTCTCATTGCAATCATCGAATAATCTGATATGATTTGGATAGATGGGAAAATACGTTTGCATACACGGGCATTTTTACCAGCCATTGAGGCAATCGAGAAAACTCGTGAAGCTGACCAATTTTGCAGAATACCTTTCAAAGCATCCCCCGACGCATGAAGTGACGGTGTATGAAAATTCATCATGGAGCTGCATTCACGGTGTAGAGAGGTGGAGGGATAACTGCGGCTGCAATACCGGGCTGCATCAGGGCTGGACGCAGGCGTGGAGAAAACCCTTGAGAGAGGCGCTTGACGAGCTGAGATTTTCCGCAATCGCCGTATATGAAGAAGCGGCGGAAAAATATCTCAAGGACCCGTGGAAGGCGAGGAATATGACATACGCGAAATGGATCGAGGCCTTCCGCAAGCTGGGTTATTATCTCCACGTTAAGATAGCGTTATAAAAACTGTAACCTGGCACAATACTGTGACACGGCGAACTGTGCAACGGCACATCTTTTGTCCCTTTATTTTAAGGTATAAATCCGCCCTATTTTTATAACTGCTTGATTCTTAAGAAGATAAAATTCCCCGGTTATGTTTAACCTCTTTGGCATATTCTTTGCTTTTCTTTAATCACCGAATCTAAAAACGAGTTAATCCAGATTATTAAATTTAATTAGAGGTTGTTTGTCTGTCATTCCGGCGGTCTTTAAGCCGGGATCCATGAGTCGGCAGGCTCACCATGACATCATTGTCACCCTGAGCTTGTCGAAGGGCTGGATTCCCGCTCATCCCGAAGTGTCGGGAGGGAATGACGGTTCAATGGTTGAGCTTATAACCAAACTTTAAATAAAACAATTCCCTCGAAATTTAAAAAGGAGGATAAATGAAAAAGGGGTTTATCAATAACAAGAGAGCAAAATATATCGTAATGATGCTTATGGGCTTATGGGCTTTGACGTTATTTGCATGCGGCGGAGGCGGAGGAGGCAGTAGCAGCAGCAGTGAACCGCAGCCTTCCCAGGAACAGCCGCCTCAACAAGAAAAAGTAACCGTCTCCGGCGTAGCAGCGACAGGCGCTCCGGTTACAGGCAAAGTCTATCTGAAAGACAGCATCGGCAACGACGTAGACCGCACGGTCGATATAACCCCCGACGGAACCTACACGATTGACGTAACGGGCCTCACTGCGCCGTTTTACCTTTGCGCGGAACCGACAAGCGGCAAAAAACTTTATTCAATCGCCATGGGCCCCGGAACCGCCAATATTAATCCTCTGACCGATCTGGCGGTTGCAGCCGCAAAGAAGGTAAAAGATCCGGCAGACGTGTACAACGATCCCGGCAGTCATCCTATAACACAAGATGAAATAAATAAAGTCGTCGCCGATATCCGGACCCTTCTGGACAATCTGCTCGATAAATACGGCGCCAACGTTAATTTCCTTTTAGATGAATTCCATGCCGATCATACGGGACTCGATAAAGTCTTTGACGATGTAGATGTGAATATAAATACGCTTACCGGAAAAGTGACATTTGTGGATGAAGACACAGGCAATACATTAGGAGAAACAAACACAGAATTGGATGAAACGACCGACCCTGTAGAGCTTGTGGTTTCAGGAGAGGGAGTTAATAGTTCCGACGTATCACTCAAATTGATTAATGTAAGGTCATCAAAAATAGGGCAGGTTATATATTACGAACCAATGGGAAGAGTGGATTTTAGAAGTACTTCAATTACTGAAGTATCAATATCAGGAAATGTTGTAACAATTAAAGGTACAGGAACGGTTAATGACATTGAAGAAGGTTATTCGTTTACAGCAGTAATTAATGACAGTAATCCAGATGCAATGAGTGTAGTTATAAGTAAAGATGGCGGGCCTTCTTACACTACTGCTTCTCAACCTATAACTAACACAACCGGTGGATATACGGTAGAAATTAAATAAGCAAAAAAATACTAGATATCAAACTATTAGGAGAACACTTATGAAAACAAATAAATATTTAACTCTAATAATAGCGTTTTTGGTTTTGATGCTGTCTGCTACAATAGCATCAGCAACTCCAAGCGCAAGTATTTTATATAATGAGACAAGCCCGGGAGAAGGATTGTGGCGTTACGATTATACATTCAATAACACATCTACTAACAATGAATACCTTTATTATGTGCGCTTGGATTTTGGCGGCAATTTTGAAATTGCAAATACAACGATTCCAAACGGATGGACAGGCACTTGGGCACTAACAGGCCCTGCTAATTTTATAGAGTCTCATACAAACAATCTTGTTAATGATATTAGTCCAAACAGTAGTAAGGGCGCATTCAGCTTTACAATTAATTCCAAGATAGGAAGTGTTCCATATACAGCTTATTTCGATGATCATTTAGGAACAAGGCTCAAAGGCATCGGAATGACGACCGTTGTCCCCGAGCCGTTAAGTTATATCCTTTTTGGCGTCGGCGGGGTAGTGCTGGGGGCAAGACGTTATTTGAAAAGGAAAAGAAGCTCTTAGCTCCCTTCGTTTAAATTTAATAATCTCATTTAATGGCTGCATGTTTGAATGGCATGGGCCTACCCGAGTGCCCGCCAGAGGGCGCTTGTCGGCATAGCCGCGAACCGATCACTGAAAGGCACTGCGGCATCGCCATCGAATAACACGATCCCTCGATAGAATTTCTTTCCAGCTAAATCAGCGAGGGCCTTCAGTCCGCTGAAGTCCTTTTCGCCGACGCTTGCCGCGGCTTTTACTTCAATGCCTACGATCCTTCCTTGAATATCCTCCAGCACAGCGTCAACCTCCTGTCCGGAGGGCGTGCGAAAATAGAACAGGGAACCGCGCGTTTTATTCCATGTCATCTGCTTGCGCAATTCCATAACGACAAAGGTCTCAAGGAGATGGCCGTAGAACTGACGGTCACCGGGATGCTCCCGGCTCATAACTCCGGAAAGCTGAGCAGCCATGCCGCTGTCTATCAGGTGCAGCTTTGGCGACTTCACAAGACGCTTGCTCCGGTTTGTGGACCACGCCGGAAGCAGTTGGATGAGAAACGTGGTTTCGAGAAGACTCAGGTAACGCCGCAAGGTGGTGTGAGCAATCCCTGTAGAGCGGGAAAGCTCGGACATATTGAGAAGTCCGCCTGAACGAGCTGCCATGAGAGACAACAGCCTCGGCATGTCGGTTAGTCCCACGATATGGGCGAGATCGCGCACATCGCGCTGGAGAATAGTGGTAATGTATGCCCCAAACCACGCCCGTCGGCGCTCCGGAACGCTCCGGGCTACCGCCTCGGGATATCCGCCTGTCAGTACACACTTGAGGATGTCGCGGTCCGCCGGTCTGACCTTTATCATCCGGGGCATTTCTGCGGAAAATACTGCGTCAATGAACCTCTCCCGTCGTCCGGCTAACTCTCCCTGCGAAAAGGGCCACAATGTCACGATCTCTATCCTGCCGGCCAGCGACTCCGACATCTTCGGCAGCAGCAGGACGTTCGCTGAACCGGTCAGAAGGAACCTGCCCGGTTTACGATCACTGTCGACCTGACGTTTGACGGCCGGAAACAGCCCCGGCGCTTTCTGCACCTCGTCGATGACGGTCATACCATTCTGCCTCCTCAGAAAACCGACCGGATCATCGGTCGCTGCAGCCAGAACCGTAGCATCGTCCAGTGTAAGATAATTGCCTCCCAACTCCCCGGACAACTCTTCGGCAAGGGTCGTTTTTCCCGTTTGACGCGCCCCGTTGAGCAGTACAACAGGTGTATCCGCCAGGGCCTCACGAATACGGTCTATAATATTTCTTCGGAACATGGCCTTATTTTAGCCGGATAATGGCGAAATTGCAAGTAGGAAACCAAGCGCCTCACCCCATTGTCTATTCGGCGAATTTTCTCTTCCCGGCGTCAGCGCCATAGTACGATAGTAACCCTTCAGTTACGGGATGTCACCTGTCATTCTGAGGAGCGAAGCGACGAAGAATCTCCTGCTTTATTAACGCGTTGAGATTCTTCGCTTCGCTCAGAATGACAATGTCAGACACTATTGCCACCCATAACTTTTGCCTTTCACCTTTTGGGTGAATATACAATATGTGACTATCTCATTTATGTCATTGTCTTTATCTGTGAAATCTGTGGATATAACTGCCGTTCTTAGGTTTTAAAGATGTCATTCCTCCCGAAATATCGGGATTGGGAATCCTTATTAAAGAAAGATTCCGGACAAGCCGGAATGAGTGCGCCTGAGAGTGTGCGAGGACGGAGGGGTGGAAGCCCCCTTCAGGCATACGCTCTCCGGCCTGTAACCGAACGTAACTGCGTCACTGCAAGGTGGGGTGGGGAGCAACGGGAGGTGAAGAACCAGTCCGTA
>JACRHB010000170.1 GCA_016217725.1 Nitrospirota bacterium
CCACCGAGATCATTTGAGATTAGATGACCGGTAGCATCATCACCCTACCGGTCACTCTATTTTGAGACATTCAATTGATTGTGAGATTTTTGGGTCAGATTATTGTGAGACGTTACAACCCTTGCCGTGCTCGCCTGCGCGCGCAGCTTCAATCGCCGCGTTCAATGCCAGAAGATTTGTCTGCCTTGCGATCTCCTCGATAATCGATATCTTGCCCGCTATTTCTTTCATGGCAGAGACCGTCTCGGAAACCGCGCCGCCGCTTTCCTTTGCGTCGGTAGCGGATTTCAATGCTATCTTCCCGGTCTGCTGCGCGTTATCCGCGTTCTGTCGTATATTGGACACCATTTCTTCCATCGAGGACGATACCTCTTCGATCGAACTTGCCTGCTCCGTCGCCCCTTGAGACATCTGCTCCGAGGTTGAGCTCATTTCCTGGCTTCCTGACGCAACGTTGTCCGCCGCAACTTTTACGTCGCCGACAATTTCCCTCAGTTTTTCAACCATGTTTTTCATTGCTGTAAGCAACTGGCCGGTCTCGTCCTTCCCCGTTACTTCAATGTCTGCGGTCAGGTCGCCGTCTGAGAGCTTGTTTGAAACACCTACTGCTTTGCCTATCGGCTGCGTAATGCTTCGGGTTATAAAAATGGCGATTGCTATACCGAGCAGCACAGAGAGACCCCCCATCAGAAAGAGTATCCTCTGCACCTTGCCTACGACGGCTATATTGTTTTGCGTGCTTGACTTTGCCTCATCAACCTGGGACTTTTGCAGGTCTTCAACCTTCTCGATTAATTTCTCATGGTCTTCATCTAATTCAACCATCATTTTATCGCCTGCTTCTTTACCCTGTGTGATATAAACATTAGCCATACGTTTTCCGTGTTCATGAAACTCATTAAAAGCCGTCTCCAAATCCTCGACTTCCTTAAGCGCTTTTGTGTCGTTTTCTTTTCTGAACATCTCCTTGAACTTTGCAAGATCCTCTTTTACAACGCCTGCCGCCTTTTCCGCTTCTTTTATACCGTCAGTGTTATGTGTTAAGGCCGCATCCGTCAGATTCTCTGCGACTTCCGTAACGTTAATGTCCAGCTCATACGCAGTCATTAAAAACGGCACACTTTCGTTTGCCACCTGTTTTGAACTGTTGTCCACCGCCTTCAGCGATAAAGTGGTCATTAATACGGCTGCCACAAAAACCAACAGGACGGCGCCGAAGCCCAGTCCCAGCCTTACTCCAATCTTCATATTCTTAATCATGTCTTCCTCCTTAATTAAAATCTAAAGTTTATACCTGCGAGGATTGAATAATCCGTCTCAGGTTTGTTTAGTCCGGCTTTACAGCCGAAATCTATGTCAACATTCTCCGACAGAGAATAGATCAGTCCACCGAGAATAAATGCGGGATGTGTGTTTGACGCCTTGTCGGCATTCTTTTTAACTCCGATGTTTGCAACGAAGCTGAGTTTTTCAGCAACTTCTACCTGAGATGCAAGCGATACATGCCAGATGTCTTTTCTGTTAGCGTCTTTATCCTCCTCAAGCTTGTATTCGTTGTGCGAATACGCAAGGTTCAGATGAAACGCCCACGGCTCAATCTCTTTTGTTGTAATAAATGTAATGCCGTAAGACGCCCTGCCGTTTCCCAATCCCTTTTCCTCATCGCCTGTCGGAAAGGTAAGGCCGGGCTTAAGGGCAAAGCTCAAACCATCGGACTCATACAGCCTCCATTTAACCTCCAGCGACATATCCGCTATCCCGTCTTCATCGGAAACGGTCTCGCCGTCTTCTTTGGTTTTAGCCCATTGATATGGCAATCCGAGAACGACGTCAATGTTGTCGTTTATTCCGTAAGACACTATAGCTGCAACTTCTACGCCTGTTTCTTTTGTAGTTACGTCGTCATCTCTTTCCTTGTCATAACCGAATTCGCTGTTGATTTCAAGCTGCATTTTTCCTTTGCCCTGCGTGCCTGCGTCGTCGGTTATTAAAGGATGCGCGGCAAAAGAAATGCTGTTTACAAACATCGTCAAACTTATTAGAATCAGTGTTGCCGTTAATATTTTTATTGTTTTCATTGAATCTCTATTTCCTCCTTTCAAGTTATCAAATTTATTTTTCTGATTAATAAAATAATTTATCCCTGCCTATCCCCTCACCTCCTCCCGTTCCGCAGATTGAACAAGCCGCGGAACGTCCAGTATCAAAGCCACGGTCCCGTCTCCTAAAATAGTCGCGCCCGAAATGCCTTCGATATCCTTGTATATTCTTCCGAGATTTTTTAAAACCGTCTGATGTTCTCCGATGACATGGTCCACAACAAAGCCGACCCTCTGACCCTCGACTCTTACGATCACGATCTGCTCGATGTCAGGGAGGGAGCCCTTTATCATGAACTGCTCGCGCAAACGGATGTACGGGACTATCTGCCCGCGCACATTGGCGAGATGTCTTCCGTGGGAATTTGCTATGTCCTCACGCGTCAGATCAACACATTCTTCTACGGACGAAAGCGTCAGCACAAAATATTCCCCTCCGATCTTCACAAGAAGTCCTTCAATAATTGCGAGCGTGAGCGGCAATCTTAATGTAATGGTCGTGCCGAGGCCTTCCTGACTGTTTATATCTATCGAGCCGCGTAAACTGCTGATGCCTTTACGCACAACGTCCATCCCTACCCCGCGTCCCGATATGTTGGTGACGTTTTCCGCAGTTGAGAATCCCGGCGCAAATATGAGTTTGTATATCTCCTTGTCGCTGAGTGTTTGCTCGGAGTTGATCAGGCCTTTCTCTACAGCTTTCTCTATTATCTTTTCGCGGTTCAATCCGCTGCCGTCATCGCTGATCTCGATGACTATGCTGCCTGCGTCATTAAAGGCATTGAGGCGGATCACGCCTTTTGCCGGTTTGCCTTTTGAGATGCGCACATCCGGTTTCTCAATGCCGTGATCCGCTGCATTGCGAACCAGATGCATAAGCGGGTCATTGATCTTTTCAGTCAGGTTTTTGTCCAGCTCGGTTTCGCCGCCGCTGACAGCCAATTCAATGTCTTTACTCATCTCACGGCTGATATCACGGATCACACGGTGGAAGCGGTTGAAGCTCTCTCCTATGGGGACCATGCGCGCCTGCATGGCCCTGTCGCGGATGTCTTCAATGAGCCGTGACAATGTCGAAGCGGATTCGATCATGTCGATATCCCCCAGGCGCTGCGCGTTCTGGATTATATTGGCGTTTGCAATAACGAGTTCCCCGACGAGGTTTACGAGTTGATCAAGTTTATTGGTATCGACACGGATGGTCTTTGCTTCGCGGGCCTGCGCCTCCTTTTGCTTCTTCTGCTTTTCAACAGCGGCGTCCACTACCGGGGGATACGTCATCTTTTCATCTACAACTATTTCGCCGATCAGAGATTTTCTCTGAGAGCACCCCTCACCCTGACCCTCTCCCTCAAGGGGAGAGGGATATACGGCTTCGGCATTCTGTATCTTTAAGGCCTCTTCAAGCTCATGAGGGGTAAGAGCGCCGCCCCTTACAAGTATCTCCCCGATCTTTAGGGGCGCTTCAGGAAGGCTGTTGATAAGTTGAATATATTCTTCGATCCTGCTGCGGGGAGGCAGTATGCAGATTTTGCAGTCCTCACGCACGAATTCAAACACGTCCTCAATGGTCTGTTTATCAAAGTCGCTTTTGAAATCTATCTCAAAGCCGAGGTAGCAGCTTTCCGGGTCCATTTCCGCGGCAGGAGGAACAGCGTCTGTTATAGTGGTAAGGCTGACGATCTCTCCGAGTCTGGTTAAATAATTGATAAACGATATGGGATCCATGCCGTTTCGTAATACGTCCTCCCCGAACCTGAGAGAGATATGCCAGTTGCCGCTCTCAACATCTCTGCCATGCAAAAAGGTCCTCACCCCGTCCCCTGAGCCCGAGGGTTCAGAGGAAGGGTGAGGATAGTTGAGGGAGTTGGGGGAGTTACTGCCCAACTGTGAGGGAGCTGTGTCATTTATTTTCGTGTTTGATTGTTTATCAGTTGACGTCAGATAAGACTGAAGTTGTCTCAAAAGACCCTCTTCGGCTGTTCGGTCGGATGCGCTTGCCGGTGTGTCTTTCTCCGCAAGTTCTATTAAATTCGCAATATGATCGCGGCACTTCAAAAGGAGCTCGATCAATTCATTGTCGACTTTAATCTTCCCGCTGCGGACCTGTTCCAGGACGTTCTCCACTTTATGGGTAAACCGCTCTATGTTTTCAAAGCCGACAATGCCGGAGGAGCCTTTGATCGTATGCGCCGAGCGGAACAGGGCGTTTATCGTCTCCTCATCTTCCGGCGCCGCCTCAAGCCGGAGAAGCGCATCTTCCATAGCCTGAAGCAGCTCGGTGCATTCGATCATAAAGGTCTGGATTACGGGGTCGTCAGCCATTATCCTTCAAAAAACCTCCCCATGCATGTTGTATAATTCCAAAACCGAAGACGTCGCTTCACTATGCGACGTAATCCTCATAATTTTTCCTGAGTAAATCGCTTCCCTCTTTGTCAGGAATAATAACTGGAATCCCGCTGAATCCATTTCGCTGACCTGCGAGAGATCAATTTCGAGTTTCGAGCAGTTTTCAAGATTGTAAAGAAGATGTCTTTTAAGCTCGGCTGATGTAAGAACAGTCATCTCGCCTTCTATGGCCAGCTTATATAAGCCGTTATTTCTTTCTACGTTGACTGTCATATTTCTTTAAAAATCTCCCCTAACCCCTCTTTGCCAAAGAGGGGGAACACCCCCCTAACCCCTCTTGATAGAGGGGAACTCTCTCCCCCTTTGTAAAAGGGGGATAAAGGGGGATTTTGTAAATAATAAATTCTCATTTTCATTCCTCACGGCAATATAAGCTTCTCCACTGCCGAGAGCATCTGCTCGGGTTTAAACGGTTTTACCACCCACGCCTTTGCGCCCGCCGCCTTGCCTTCCTGCTTCTTTGCTTCCTGTGATTCGGTCGTGAGCATGATGATCGGAGTGAACTTGTAAGCCGGGTGCTGTTTGACCGTCTTTAAAAAAGCAATTCCGTCCATGTTCGGCATGTTGACGTCGCAGACAATCAGGTGAACCTTCTGCCCTGTTAATTTGTTCAATGCGTCCTTGCCGTCGCAGGCCTCAAGCACTTCGTACCCTGCCTTCTTTAATGTTATTCCGACCACCTGTCTTATCGACGCCGAATCGTCTATGGTCATTATTGTCTTAGCCATGCTGCCCTCCTTTAAAAAATCTCCCCTGACCCCTCTTTGTCAAAGAGGGGAACGCACCCTTTAATCTCCATTTGATAGAGGAGAAATTTCCCCCTTTGTAAAAGGGGGATAAAGGGGGATTTTGCAACAAATAAATGTTCACTCCTATTTCCAAATGCCATAATTTCTAAAAAAACGTGACATCTCCTCCATCCGGTTTATTATTTGCCCCGACCGCCTGCAGTTGTCTTTTGTTGGATGTGATGCTGCGCACCTCATGATGTATATCCCTCTGTTTTTCCATGGTGTAATATCCGAGAACGGTATCCATGTTGAAATCAGGCAGGCTGCACGAAGGTTCACATGGGACAAATTTGTTGATGCAGACCTTGAGGTCTTCAATATACGCTTCAATGTCGGACATGCATCGGATTACAAGCTCGATCTGCTGCCTGGTTATATCCTGGAATTGTATATTGGCAAGCAGCTCCATAATCTTGGTTGCAACCTTCCGACTGCTTATCTCAACCTGTTCGATTATCAGTTGTTTAAAGCCGTCCAGTTGCTCGTAGCTGTTGCCGAGATTAAGAAGCTGCGCCTCAAGATTTTTAAGAAGCTCCGTCTCCTTTTCATTTGAGCGGTTGACCAGCCTGTCGGCAAATTGTGTTTCTATCCGTTTTGCCATGTCTGTAATTGCCTTGCCGATCTGACTTGCCGCCTCTTCCGACCGGTTGGAAAGCTCCCGCACTTTTTCAGCCACTATCGCAAAGCCTTTTCCCCGCTCTCCTGCATGCGCCGCCTCTATTGCCGCATTCAGCGCCAGGAGGTTGGTCTGGTCGCTGATATTTTTGATCAGAGTCACCAGCGTTATCATGGAGTTGGCTTTATCGGAAAGGGCGAAGGCTTTTTTATAATCTTCTTCCAGTTCTTTCATACGTTTTTCAACATAATCGCGCAGGCTCATAATAGTGCTTTTATTCTCCGAAATCGTCATGTGAGACGCCTTTGCAAGCAGCTCGCTCTGATCGCGCAGCGCGGCAAGCGTATTGATCATATCCGTCATGGATTGGTCTATGCCCTGAGCCTGTGCAATGATCCGGCCGGCTGCGGAGTCGGTCTCTTTTACTACATCCTCAAGATGCGCGGTGGTAAGCCTGTCCAATTCCTGCTGGGCCTTAAAATAATGAAACAGCTTGCGCTGTTTTATTTTATTGTGTTCACATTCCTCTACAAACGAGATCAGTAAACGATTCTCTTGGGTCGCCGCTCTTGTCAGAGGTTTTGCGATGATCTTTATAATAACGAGGGAACATGTTCCCGCCGCAAATACCACCCAAAAGAGATCATCTATGATGTTGTTGCACGCTAAGAACGGGACCCGGATGTAGTTATCAAATGAATATGCCATCACTGAAGTTATTACGACTGTAAGCGTGATATGGAAAGGCAGCAGGCGCTTGAATTTCGGCAGGTCGATGAAAAGCAGGCCGTCATAAGAAATTTCATTATTTTCATTCGTCATAATACCCGGCTTTGACCGTTAATGAGAAATTTATCGGAGCATTTGAATTGTGACTAAATAGGAATAACCCCGAATCTTAGTCTCGAAAAAGCCGGTTTTAATCGAAAACACAAATTATTTCGAGTATGTTTATAAACTACGGTCAGTTGTCATTCCCGCAAGAGAAGCGCGTCGGGAATCTTTCTGAAAAAAGATTCCGGACAAGCCGGAATGACAGAAAAAGGCTCTCCTCCCCCCGGAGGGAGAGGAGGGAGTTGAGGGAGCTGATGCAAATTATCAGTAATTCGAAAATATCTAAAAACTCAAATAGAGGTTATTCCTTCCCGGATTGCATATTTTGTAAGCTGCGCCACGCTGTGCATGTTTAATTTCTTCATTATCTGCTGGCGGTGCGAGTCTATTGTTTTAGCGCTGACGTCAAGACACGAGGCTATCTGCTTGGTGGATTTGCCTTCCGCCAGCAGTTGGAGCACTTCTCTTTCCCGGTCCGTTAATTCCGAATAGAGAGGGTGTTTCGACAACTTTTTATTTATGACGTCCTGGATTTCCACGCTTATATAAGAACAACCCCTTTTCACTGTATGGATGGCGTCGATAAGCTCGGAAAAGGCCGCCTCTTTCAACACGTAGCCCGACGCCCCCGCCTTGAGCATTTCCGAGACAAGCCTTTTATCGGAGTGTATCGATAAAGCAATTATCTTCACGCCCGGACAGTTTTTAATAATCCGGCGTGTGGCTTCGATCCCGTTCAATTCCGGCATGCCGATATCCATTATAATGATATCGGGCCGCATCTCTTTAACTAAACGCACGGCCGTTCTTCCGTCTCCGGCCTCGCCGATCACCTCCAGGCCGCCCTTTTTTTCAAGCATTGCGCGCAGCCCTTCACGCATAATCCGGTGATCGTCGGCTAAAAATATTTTTATGCTCATGTGAATATTAGACGGGAAAATCATAAATTTACTAAATAGGGGAATCCCTGATTGTTCACTTCGGAAAGGCTGAATTTTGTGACAGGTATTTTATCTCTTAAACAGCAAGATAAAATATTTCTGAAGACACGCGAGGTTTTTCTTTGAAATATTATTGAAGCGGATGCCTATTAAATAATCTGCAACCGGTTTTTGTTCATTTACGGTGCGCTGGCCTGGAAAAGCACCGATCTTTCTGCACCAAACGACCACACCCTCAAGATCAATCCGTCCGGCTTTGTTTGTTTTTTTGTCGACTCCGGGCAGATAAAGTTTAATCTTTAAAACCGTGTTGGCGCTGACAGGTCTTGTACTCGACAAGCTGAGACCTGAAAAACTTATATCAAAGGTATTGCCGGAAAACATCCCGTTATTATTTGTTCCGCCTTTGATTTTTATTAGCGTCTGGATCCTCGGGTATTTTCTCCTTTCCAAAAAACCTTTGCTTCCAGCAGCTCTAGTTTCGTCTTTCGTAAAATCTGCTGCGCCATTATATAATACGGTCTGGTTTCGACCCCGGTCCTTCGCCCGGTATAAGGCTTTATCGGCAAGACTTACAAGGTGCTCTTCCCCGTTAAGGTCCCCATGGGCGTTGTAAGTGGCGATCCCGAGACTTATAGTGATCCCTAAAGTTTTCCTTCCTATTTTAAAATCAAAAGCGCCTACCAGCTCCCGCAGTCTCTCCGCTTTTAAATATGCGTCTTCCCGGGTCGTATAAGGGAGCATGATGACAAATTCTTCGCCCCCGTATCTTACAACCTTGTCCGCGTCACGAACATTATTTTTCAGGATATCCGCAATCTGCGATAAAATCATATCTCCCCACTGGTGACCGTACGTATCATTGACTGCCTTGAAATAATCTATGTCGATCATTACGCAGGACAGCGGAAACTTATATCGCTTCGCCAGGTTGTATTGGTCGTGAAGGAGCTCTCTGAAAAACCGGTAATTATAAAGACCGGTTAACCCGTCTTTAATCGAAAGCTCTCTCAGTAGGACGTTTTTATTGTCCAGTTTTTTAACCAGATCGTTGATCTTATCGTTTAATGCCGTAAGCTTTCTGTTTTTCTCCTCGGAATTCCGAATGGCTAAAGTAAGCTCTTCTTCCTTTGTTTTGAGCTGAAACATCAGATTGTTGAAATCTTCGCCGATCTGCAGAATAGCGCTCCCTTCAGTTGCCTTCTTATATACTTTACACTTCTGGCAGTCGCCGAATTTCTTGGCAAACTCGCCCTGGGGTTCCCCTTTGCAGAAGGTGCCGGAGATCTGCCAGCACCTCAGGTTCGCTGACTTATATGACGGGCATCGAATATTTGAACAATTCATCTCTTCCCAGCAGTTGCACAACCGGGGATTCTCAAAAAAATACCAGCCCTTCTCGCTTAAGGCGTTTAAAAGCAGTTTCCGTATTTCATTTGAAATCCTGACAGGATATTTATCATCCGGCTTTTTCATATTCCCCCTGTTTTTCCCCTACCACAATATTCGGCAGATTATACAATCTTCTTAAAACCTTGCAGGTCCCGTAAATAGGGTAATCCCTGATTTTCGGCTTCGATAAGGATGATTCTTCGACTTAAGGGGAAATCCGTCAAGCATCTTTAACCGACTCTGTTATAATGGTGACAGCATTAGTTGTAACAATTTTTGACATTATGACGGATTTCAACATGGATGAAAAAGACAGGAAAACAGGATGGCTTACCCCGGCTTCATTAAGCGCCGAAGACCGCCTGAAAAAATCACAGGAAATCGCCCACCTCGGCAGTTGGGAGCTTGATGTAGTCAACAATATTCTTACTTGGTCCGATGAGGTGTACCGGATTTTCGGATTACAGCCCCGGGAATTCGGCGCAACCTATGAAGCCTTCCTTGAAGCGGTGCATCCTGATGATCGTGCTGCCGTGGACGCGGCGTATTCCGGGTCGTTGAGAAAGGGAAGAGACACCTACGAGATAGAGCACAGGGTCGTGCGGAAATCTTCAGGAGAAATACGTTACGTACATGAAAAATGTGAGCATGTCAGGGACGCAGCCGGCAGGATCATCCGGTCTGTAGGCATGGTGCATGACATCACCGGGCGCAAGAAGGCAGAGGAAGAATTGCGCAATGCGCTTAAAGAATCACAGCGGCGGGAGGCCGAGATACTTGCGCTCCAAAAAAGCTCCAATGCCGTTCTTAAGTATCGCAACTTTGAAGACGCGACGCGGACGATATTCGATTCCTGCAAGAACCTGATCGGCGCCGCCGCAGGATATGTCGCGCTTTTGAGTGAAGATAAAAAAGAGAACAAGGTGTTGTTCCTGGATCCGGGCGGGCTTTCCTGTAAGGTTGATCCTTTTTTGCCCATGCCCATACGCGGACTGCGCGAAGAAGCCTACTCAACCGGCAAGGCTGTTTATCATAACGACTTTTCCGGCAGTGAATGGAAAAGATTCATGCCCGAAGGACATGTAAGCCTTGACAATGTGTTATTCAGCCCGCTCGTGATCGAGAGGGAAGTAGTGGGTTTGTTAGGCCTTGCCAACAAGCCGGGGGGGTTCACCGAAAATGACGCGCTAATGGCAGCGGCTTTCGGCGAGCTTGCGGCGATAGCGCTTCTTAACAGCCAGACACTCGAGGCATTAAGAAACAACGAGGAGCGTTTTCGTTCTGTAGTGGAAACCGCCACCGACGCCATAATCACCATTAATGCCCACGGGAATATTGTTTCATGGAACCGCGCGGCAGAGTACATTTTCGGTTATTTATATGATGAAGTGAACGGGAGGCCGCTTGCCCTGCTGATGCCTGAAAGATTCAGGGAATTTCATCAAAGAGGCATTAACCGTTTGCAATCGGGCGGAGAAGCCATTCTCATCGGAAAAACGCTGGAGCTGGCCGGTCTCAGGAGAAACGGCGAAGAGTTCCCCCTTGAGCTTTCCCTCGCGGAATGGAAGACGAAGCAGGGGGACTTCTTCACCGGCATTGTCCGCGACATCACCCAGCGAAAGAGGATGGAAGATGAACTCCAGAGGGCAAAGGATGGTCTTGAAATAAAAGTACAGGAGCGAACCGAGGAGCTGAAATCGGCGGTCGCCCTTCTTCAGGCGGAGATTGCCGAGCGCAAGGAAGCGGAGAGAACCATTATGTTCTATCAGGAGCAATTACGCGCACTTATATCCAAAGTGTCGGTGCTTGAAGAACGGGAAAGGAAACGCATATCCGAGCATTTGCATGACAATATCAGCCAGAACCTTGCTATTTCAAAACTCAGACTGGAAACCCTGAAAGAATCCTACCCCGCCATTGCAAGAGATTTAAATGAGACGCAGGGGCTGATCGAGCAAACCATTACATTTGTAAGATCCATGATATTTGATCTGAGCCCGCCCGTTCTCTACGAGCTTGGCTTCATGTCCGCAGTAGATTGGCTTGTTGAAAAATTACAGGAACAGTATAAAATAATTATAACGTTCGGCTGCGATAAGAGCCTTGCAGAACCTAAAGGGGAGGCCGGGATCCTCCTTTTTAAGACGGTGAGGGAGTTGATGATGAACATTGTCAAGCACTCTGAGGCGGAAAAAGCAAAAGTATCCATTTCGCACGACGGTAATAACATGGAAATCAATATTGAAGACAACGGGGTGGGATTCGATACATCCAAAATCGACCCTCTGACCTGCAAAAGTGAAAACTTCGGCATTTTCAGTATCCGTGAGAAGATCAAATATCTAAAGGGAGCTTTTGATATAGAATCAAAACCGGGAGAAGGCACGAAGGTAAAAATAGTGGTGCCGCTGGGATAGTTCCCCTCTAATAAGAGGGGGCAGCCTTACTTTCATCCCCTCTAAAAAGAGGGGTAGGGGTGTGTAATAATGAAAATCAAGTATAATCCTGAACTAAAAGAATTAGCCGGAACCCTGAGAAATAGCAGTACAAAAGCAGAAATAAAACTCTGGAGTTATTTAAAAGGGAAGCAACTATTGGGATATGATTTTCATAGGCAGAAGCCGATAGAAAATTATATTGCAGATTTCTTTTGTAATAAGCTGATGTCGGCAATTGAATTGGATGGATATACACATGGCTTTGAGAATGTGTTTGAAAGAGATAAAAGAAAAGAGAAGAGATTAAATGAAATAGGAATAACTGTCCTTAATCCCCTCTTAATAGAGGGGAAATTTGGCAGATTAATCCCCTCTTATTAGAGGGGAACTAAAGCATGAAAATCGTAAAATTAACACCATGAGCTTGCGAATCATTCTTGCAGACGATCACAAGATAATGAGAGAGGGGCTGCGCACCCTGCTCGAAAAACAGGACGACTTCCTGATAATTGCGGAAGCCGGAAACGGCCGGACCACCGTTAAGCTCGCGGAAGAGCATAATCCGGATCTCGTCGTTATGGATACCGTGATGCCGGACTTGAACGGGATTGAGGCAACACGACAGATCATCGCCAGAAATCCGAAGATCAAAATAATCGCCCTGTCGATGCATTCCGACAAGCAGTTTGTAATGCAGATGCTCAAGGCCGGCGCCTCCGGATACATACTTAAAGACTGCGCCTTTAAAGAATTGGTCTATGCCATCCAGTCGGTAGTCGACGGCTATATTTACCTTAGTCCCAGGATAAACACCATCCTTCTGAAAGAGCGCGTGTTCGAACATAAGGAAGTCAATGCTTCGGCCTTCGCCGCCCTCTCAAACAGGGAGCGGGAAGTCCTGCAGCTTATTGCCGAAGGCAGGTCTACGAAAGAAATTGCCGAAACCCTGTTCGTAAGCGTGAAAACGATCGAGACTCACCGCCAGCAGATCATGAGCAAATTGAATATTCACAGTATAGCCGGGCTTACGAAATATGCCATACGCGAAGGGTTGACCACGGCGGAGGAGTAATAAGAGTTAAGAGTTAAGATAATGTCAATAAAAATGTTATTTTTACACTTTTAACTTTTAACTTTCAACTTTTAACTTTCAACTTTTAATTTTCTACCGCCATTCCATGGGGACGGCGTGTTCGCCGGCAAAGACCTTGAGCCTGTTCAGCAGCTCATCAGCCGTACTGTATTGTTTGTCCGCAAATCTCTTTAAGGCCTCCACCCTCGCGGAGTCATAACTTAATTTATTGAGGTCTTCCCTGTACTTTTCCCATCTGGCCCTCATCTGCATAAAATCGCGGAACGTAAGCCGCCACCATTCTTCATCATGCCCTGCAGGCATATCCGGTCTCTTCGGGAGCTCCTCAAGCACGAGCAAATGTTTTTTTGTGTCTATCCGGACGGAGTAGTTTGCCATAAAGTCCATCCCGATGAGACCTTCAAAGTCATTTGAAATCGTCCCTGAGACAACGGTTGGATTAAAAAGGTTTACAGTGTCTCCGACGGATATTTTGTCGATAATAGTATAAATTGCCGGGACGGCGCCGCCTATGCCCGATACGCTGATCCAGAGCTTCCCTTCGTTGTCCTCGAGGACGCCGAGTTTTTCCGCCAATCTGTATGAAATGTGCATCCCGGGCGCTCCGGTGTCAAGAAGCATCGGCGCGGTGATCCGGTCATTAAACGTTACGGGTATAATAATCCTCCTTGAAGTCCCTTCATAGGCCGTGTAAGGAATCACATACTGCTTAAGAGCCTGTTTTGCATCTCCGGAGATTTTTAAACCCGGGGTATCTATCGAGGGCCCGGGATCCGCGTTTGTCCTGGTATCCGAAGAAGCTTTATATTTCTCCAGATCCTCATTTGTAAAAGATCGGACCTTCTTATCTCCGGCAAAAACAGGCGATATGGCTAAAAGCAGCATCAATACAGGCAATAGAATCTTTTTCACTTTTGCGCTCAATACATTCTCGAGGTTGAGATTTTATGTTTAATATCGGCCTATGAAAAGAAAATCTTAACCCGAAAAATGCATTTGACCGCTATTTTTTGTAAATTAAAAAATATTTCAAAGCCCCGCTCCCCGGCTCCGCCTTTCCCTATTCACTCATTTTCTTATACTCACGCACCCTGGCTAACATTTTATCTTTTATGCCTTCTTCGAGAAAAGAAGCCTCGAATGAATTCATCGCAAGCTTGTATATATCATCCGCGGTTAAATTGAGCGCTTTAGTTATTGCTGAATAGTTTTCATTGACATAACCGCCGAAGTAAGCCGGATCATCGGAATTTATAGTGACTAAAAGCCCGCGCTCCATCATTCTTCGTAAAGGATGCTCTTCCAGGCGGTCTATTACTTTCAGCCTGAGGTTTGAGAGAGGGCAGACCGTCAAAGGTATTTTGCGGCGTATCAGCTCTTCAGTCAGTTTATCGTCATCAAGACAGTGATTGCCATGGTCTATCCGGGACACCTTCAGCAGCTCCAATGCTTCCCGGACATATTTCGCGGGGCCTTCTTCACCTCCATGTGCTACCGTTAGAAATCCTGCTTCCCGTGCCCGGGTAAAAACATCCTGAAATTTTGAAGGAGGATTGCCGGTCTCCGCAGAATCCAATCCCACCGCTATGATCCGGTCTCTATAAGGGAGCGCCTCTTCAAGTGTCTTCATTGCAGCGGATTCATCAATATCTCTGAGAAAGCACATTATCAATCCTGTTGAAATGCCAAACCTTTCCCCGGCATCTTCAAGGGCTTTGTGAATACCATCGATTACAGTTGAAAACTTGATTCCCCGCCCTGTGTGAGTTTGGGGGTCAAAGAATATTTCACTGTGAAGGACATTTTGTGAAACGGCTTTTTCAAGATATGCCGTCGTCAGCTCATAAAAGTCCTCTTCTTCGGTCAATATACCGGCCCCTTCATAATAAATGTCGAGGAAGTCCTGAAGATTACTGAATCTGTAAGCCTCTCTGATCTCTTCTACTGATTTATACTTGATCCGGGCATTGTTCCTTTTAGCGATTTTAAACATTAATTCAGGCTCAAAAGTGCCCTCGATATGCAGATGCAGCTCAGCCTTGGGAATACCTTTTATGAAATCTTCAATAACCATCTGCTTTCTCATAATACCTAAATTGAGCGATTCTTTAATGAATAAACGGTATCTTAGGTATACTGGTCTTGTTTTTAGATCTCACCTGTCAGGTGATATAATTTTCCCCTCTAAAAAGAGGGGTAGGGGTGTGTAAAAGGAAGAGCATAAAGGAAAACACACCCCTCAATCCCCTCTTGATAGAGGGGAAGCAGCAAAAATCGCTCAATTTAGGTAATAATATTTTAACCCGGAATATTCCATGCATAAACGAGGTCAAGCTTAAAAATTGAAATTAATATCTCGTTCTTAATTTATTTCTATTTGCCGGATCCTTTCTTCTACCGACACGTTGAGGCTTTTAATAGTTTCACTGCCGACAACGCCGTCTTCCTTCAGTCCGTGCCTTTTCTGAAATCTTATAACCGCATGATGAAGCTTCTCATCAAAAATATCTTCCTCTCGTGTCTCCTCACTGAATAGATCACCTGTTACAATAAGCCGTTTTCTCAGCTCTATGACCCGTTCTTCCTTATCTCCTTCTTTTAATGATGCCCCCTTTGTGACAGCAGACCAACCCCCTTGTGATGCTATTTCCTTATATTTCCGGAGAGCTTTCTGCAGCCTTAAATATCCATTGCATGAAGCGTAAAGGGATTCATCTCCTGGCGTCAGTACAGGATGCCGATTGTCGTGAAGAATTGCCAAACCCGGAGTCCCGGGTTGGGAAAATATGAGTAGAAAAAAAATACCAAATAGAGAGTAAAGATTCGGTCTGCTTTTCATGGCTCTTCTTCGAATCAAACCTCCACCGGCCTTTTCACCTCTGATAAAACCTCTCTAACTGAAGTTTGCTCCAAAGCTTTCAAATCGAAGTTTCATGTCATTTTCAGGGGTTATGTAAAATGACTTAAGATTTCAGACTTGCGGACGTTAGTTAAATCACCGGGGATGTTTTTCTCCAGACCGGCTTTTACCTCGGGCTCCAATTTATTGACAATCTCTTTATTGATTTTTTTGCCGGCTGCCAGATACCAGCTTTTGCAATCTTCTTTTTTTATTAAGGCATTAATATCCATCGCGATCATTTTTACAAGTTTTTTTCTAATTTCCAATTCAAGATGGTGAGGTTCCCCATATCCCTTTGCAACTTCACCTTCTCCGCCGCCTCCCGTGAATCTTCCTGCTGTATCACTTAATTTTTCCGACAGCTTGCCGTGTCCTTCAATGGAATCATAACTTTCTATCAATTCAATTATCGGTCTTCCAAGGGGATCACTCGTGACTCTATATGCCTTAAAATGTCCTAAATCAACCGTTATTATTATTTTACTCATAATATCTATCCCTAAAAATATATTAATTTAATGTAAAAAGTTCAAAAGTTCTGAGCAGTAGTTTTTGGGGTGAGTCTAAAAACATACTTATTCCCGCCCGGTTTTCTACTTGAACTTTGATGCTGCTTTGTCGATTGCGGCTTTCATTTCCCGCCATGCTTTCTCGGTGCCGGACTTGAGCTCCTCCCAGGTCTCCTCGCCGGCTTCCTTCAGCTTCCGGATTCTCTTTTTGATATCCTCTCTCCTTGCCCGCAGGTCCTCGATCCTTTTATGGTATTCTTCCCTGATCTTTACCTCTGAACGTTCCGCTGTAGCCTTCAATTTATCGATCTCAGCGGACCATTCCCTGAGTTTTGCCTCCAGTTTTCCTATATATGCCTCTCTTGATTCCTTGCTCATGATTTCACCTCCCGCATATTCATAAATTTATAAAAGCAATAACTTCTTCGCGCTATTGATTCAATACTATCAAAAATATACGTAAAGTCAATCTTATTCGGGTACGTGTCGTAATACTTAAGTAATTTTAAGCAGCATTTGAAATGAAACTGTTATTGAAACAAATAAGGCGGGTTGATGAGGACGGCGTCTTTACTAGCGCCTTTTATGATCACTTTCCGTCCCTCGACTGAAATCTTTCCTTCCGAATAAAGCTTGATCGCATAAGGAAATATCCTGTGCTCCTGTTTCAGGATCCTTTCTCCGAGGGTGTCTTCGGTATCATCATGATATGCGGGCACTGCCGCCTGGATGATGATCGGGCCTGTGTCCATTCCTTCATCAACAAAGTGGACGGTGCAGCCGGAAATTTTTACGCCGTAATCCGCAGCCTGCTTCTGTCCGTGCAGCCCGGGGAATGAGGGGAGCAGGGCGGGGTGGATGTTCATGATCTTGTTGCGATACCGGTCAATGAGCTCCTTGCCGACGACTCTCATGAAGCCGGCGAGGATGACGAGTTCAACGTTTCTCTTTTTCAGCTCCCCGGCGATATGAGAATAGTACGCATTCTTGTCGGGGAAATCTTTCGGCTTCAGAACAAGCGCTTCAATGTTGTGCTTCTTTGCCCGCTCGAGTGCATATGCGTCAGGATTGTCTGTAATTAACACGGCGATCTTTGCATTGAGAAAACCGGACTCGATGCCGTCTAGGATCGACTGGAAATTTGAGCCTCTGCCGGAGGCCAGGACGCCGAGGATCAACATGGGTCAATTATAAATGAAAGAAAAAAATCCGTCCACCGTGTCCGTTGTTCGTGTCCGTATGTTTCTTCTTCACGGTCACGTTAACCGTACACGTTTCACGTCCTTCATATCTTTGCTTCTTTCAAAGCCTCTCTGCAGACGCACTTTCTTTGTCCGGGAATGAGCGCGAAGGTTTCTTTCAGCAGGAGCTTTATTTTCCCGGATGCGTCTTTCATTGCCTTCATTACTTCGGCGACGGTCAGTTTTCTCTTGCTGATGCCCGCTGCATAATTGGCGACTACGGAAATTCCCGCATAACAGATCTCCGCTTCTCTGGCTAATGAGGCTTCGGGCATGCCGGTCATGCCGACGACGTTGGCGCCGAGGACTGCGAAAGATTTTATCTCTGCCGCTGACTCAAGCCGGGGGCCTTCGACGGCTGCATATACTCCTCCATCTTTTACAGTGACCTTGACACGTTTGCCGGCCTTCAATAATGTTTGCCGCAGCTCCCGGCAGTAAGGCTCCGTGAAATCTATATGCACAACTCCGTCTTTTCCATCGTAAAACGTGGACTTCCTGTTTCTTGTCATGTCGATTACCTGGTCCAGGATTACAATGTCTCCCGGTTCCAGGCCTTTTTCGATCCCTCCGACTGCGCTGATCGACAGGATTCTCTCAACGCCCAATTTCTTGAAGCCCCATATATTAGCCCTGTAATTAATCATGTGAGGAGGGATATTGTGATGACTGCCGTGACGCGGCAGGAAGATGATCTCCTTACCCCCCATTTCTCCTATTAAATATTCACCGGACGGTTTGCCGAAAGGGGTGGTGATTTTCTTCGCGCCTTTTGGGACGAGACCTTTGATCTCATACAATCCGCTTCCGCCGATCACGCCGAGCTTTGACATAATATCCTCCTTTGGGGTTTAATAAAAACTTAATAATAATGTCAGATTGGCAGAAAGGATGCAAGGGGGGAAAGAGTAAAGTTGTTAGTTTTTAGCTTAACAACTGACAACTGACAACTAATAAAGCTATGGTAAATATTCCGGAAGACTTATTATCAAAGATCCTCAAGAAAGCGCTCTCTAACGGCGGGGATTATGCGGATGTATTCGAAGAGCACTTGAGGCCGCTGTCAATACAGCTTGAAGACGACAAAATAGAAAAGATCGTCTCCGGCGTCGATTCAGGCGTAGGGGTAAGGGTCATATACGGGGATAGATCGGCATATGCATACAGCAATGATTTTTCAGAAGGGTCCTTGCTCGCCATCGCCGAGGCTGTCAGCAGGGCGGTAAAAGAGGGCAAGGGAAAAGACGCGGTCTTTGATTTAAGAAAGGTTAATCCCGACGTTGATTTTATGATCAAGCTTAATCCTCGCGAGGTTGCGATGGAAAAGAAGACTTTGCTTGTGGAAAATGCAAACCGGGCTGCAAGAGGCGTCAGCCCGAAGATTAAACAGGTATCCATAACCTACAGGGACGCAATACAGAAGGTACGCATTGCAACGTCGGACGGGACGGTTGCGGAGGACGAGCGCATCCATACTCTCGCACTCGTTCAGGTCGTTGCTTCAGATGGGGATGTACTGCAGACCGGGTATGAGCCTGTCGGAGGGCTTATCGGATTTGAGCTCTTTGATGAAAACCCCTTAGAGGAGACGGCCGTTACCGCCGCGGAAAAGGCGGTAAAAATGTTAAGCGCAAGAAAAGCCCCGGGCGGCAGGATGCCGGTCGTGATATCCTCCGAGGCGGGAGGGACCATGATACATGAGGCCGTCGGACATGGTTTGGAGGCCGACCTCGCGCAGCAGGGGTTGTCGGTCTACACAGGCAGGATCGGTCAGATAATCGCATCGCCTTTGGTTACTATTATCGATGATCCTACGCTGCCCAATAAAAGGGGGTCGTACAGATTTGATGATGAAGGCGTAATTTCACAGCGAACCGTCCTGGTGGAGAATGGGATATTGAAGGGTTATATGTACGATAGGTTAACTGCGATGAGGGATAGAATATCTTCTACGGGGAACGGAAGACGACAGTCTTATAAGGACCGTCCTATTCCGAGGATGAGCAATACCTTTATCGTGCCCGGAAATGGAAATCCGGATGACATTATCCGCTCGGTTGATAAAGGTTTCTTCGTTAAGAAAATGGGCGGCGGTCAGGTCAACACGGTGACCGGCGAATTCGTTTTTGAGGTTTCAGAGGGAAATATGATTGAAAAAGGACGGGTAGGAGAGCCTGTGCGTGGGGCTATGCTTATCGGCAACGGACCCGAAGTGCTTCAATCCATAGATATGGTCGGGAGCGACCTGGGTTTTTCCATCGGCACTTGCGGTAAAGACGCCCAGGGTGTTCCCGTATCCGACGCAATGCCCACCGTAAGAATCCCGGAGATGGTTGTCGGCGGCGAGGTCTGAGTTGTGCCTAATATAAACATAATAGATGTATTTATGATACATCTTTCGAAGTAAACTCCTTGTTTTTAAAGAATATTGCTTTTGGTATCTATTTTGCTTGGCATTACATGTTAATTTTTTGCCGGAAAACCGGAGAGAGGGTGTAAAAAAACCCGGGTTGACAGGATAAGGATCTTGCCTTTCAGCTTTTCCGCTAAATATTAAGTTAAAATTTTATATTTTTTTAATAGATAGCATGTTCGGATTTAAAATGAGATTACAAAATACCTTAAGAAAAGAGGTCCTGATAAAAGGCAAGGGCCTTCATACAGGCAATGACATTAAAATGAGACTCAGGCCGGCGCCGAGGGATACCGGTGTAATCTTTATAAGGACCGATAAGGGTAATATCAAAATAAAAGCGAGCGTAACTTCCGTTGTCGACACTACTTTTGCCACTACCCTTGCTTCCGAAGGCGTTAAGGTGGGCACGGTAGAACACCTTTTAGCAGCTTTTGCGGGTCTTAACATAGATAACGTATATGTTGAGCTTGACGGGCCCGAGGTGCCGATAATGGATGGAAGCGCCATGCCTTTTGTTAATAAATTGGTGGAAGCCGGTATCGCAAAACAGGCGAGGGCCGTATCTTTTTTAAGGATCCTGGAACCGGTAGTGGTTATCGAAGGACAGAGCCAGATTGCCGTTACCCCGTATGAGGGCACAAGGATAACATACAGGCTTTTTTACACGCATCCGGCTTTTGGGGAGCAAAAGCTGGGCCTTGACATTACAACAATGAAGTTTGTTCGCGAGCTTGCGTCTGCAAGGACTTTCGGATTCCTTAGAGACGTCGAGATGCTGAGGGCCAAAGGATTAGCGAAAGGCGGGTCGCTGGAGAACGCGATCGTGCTCGGCGAAAAGGAAGTCATAAACGGAAACGCGCTCAGGTTCAAGGATGAATTCGTCAGGCACAAGATCCTTGACGCAGTCGGCGACATTTCATTGATGGGGCTGCCGATTTACGGTCACATTATTGCAAATAAGTCAGGACATACCTTACACGTAAAATTACTCAAGAAGATACTTTCATCCAGGGATTCCTGGGAGCTTGTCTCCGAGCCGGTCATAGCTCCTTCAGCTTCAGGCCTGGCTGCACAGGTTTAAAAAAAAGAGGCTTCTCGCAACCTGAAATTTCTACATATAGTGAATAAACACGTTTGCATTTCAATGCTTGAACGTGTCCGTCATTTTGCTGACACCTTCATAATTCTGATTTTCTTTAAAATCCGACAGTTAAATTTGGCACACTAATTGCTCATTATCAGGACATGAATGTCCTGCGCGTCATTATTCTATCGATCCTGGCAGGTCTCTTTTCACCGACCGGCAATTTGCAAGGAGCGTTACTTAACAATGACGCCTTTTCACTCCGGATAAGGGCGGGCAATCATTCCGAATTTTTTAGAATAGTTTTAGAAGGGCCGGACGCTTTAATATCCAGATGGAAGGTGATTCAGAAAGCCAGGGAGATATCAGTTCGTTTCCCGGACATGAATTTTGATGTGCCTCAGCAAAGCCTTCCGGTTCCTTACAGGAAAATCGATGATGCAGTCGTATTTACCCTCGGCAATCCCTCTGATCTTAAGGTGTTTTTTCTCGATAATCCGGGCCGTCTCGTTATTGACGCATATCCGAAGGTGCGGAGAAACGGAGAAACGGAGAAGCGGAGAAGCGGAGAAACTGGGAAATTGAATTCTCCCCTTCGCCCACTCTCCCGTTCTCCGATTCAAAGATTGGAAGAGGGCGACGGCGATTTCGGTCACCCGCTTTCGGGTCAGACAGGGGAGAACAGGGCTTCTGCCGGAGATATTGACAATACTGCCGACGAGGGCTTCATTCCGGAAAAATATAAAAAAGCATGGACGGCTTTAAAGACGGAAAATAACCCGTACAAAGTGATAAAAGAGCTTTCCGCCGATAAACCGAAAGACCGGCAATATTTTGCAGCATATCACTTCATCTACGGAGATGCCTTGAGCGCTGCAGGGAAGCAGCTCGAGGCCATTGAGCAGCTCCGGCTGGCATATATATATTCATCTCAGGGGGACTTGAGAGAACTGGCGCTTATAAAAAGGGCCCGGGTTTATCAGAAGCTCGGGCGCATGCACGAAGCAAAGGTCAACTATCAGGTGTTTATCAATGAGTTCCCGTACTCAAAATATATAGCAAAGGCGCATCTCGGCCTGGCAAAAAGCCTCTTGGAGACCGGCTCCTTTTCGGAAGCCGTCGAACACTATGAAAATGCGGGCAAGGGGGCTGACGTCATGTTCAGCATGGCCGACGCCCTGCAAAAGCTCGGAAGGACGGAAGAGGCAAAGAGGGCCTATGACAATGCCGTTCTTTTCGACAGGGCTTATATCGAAAAATCCCCTGAAACCTATTACCTCATGGGCGAGAATATGCGCATGACGGGAAGGACCCGGGAGGCAAAAAAACATCTGTCCGAGATCAACAGCGGTCCCTTCAGAGATAACGCAAACATGAGTCTCGGACTTATCGCGATGGATGAGTCCGATAATGAGAAGGCGATAGAATATTTCAAAGCGGCGTCTTATTCGAAAGACAGAAAATTAAAGGTGGAGGCTATGCTGAACCTGTCCCTCGCATATCTGAAAGCAGGAAAGCTGAAGGAATCGATAGCGAACCTCGAGGTGATCAGGCATAAATATTTCGATTCCTCCGACAGGTACAAGGAGACCCTGCTCGTGCTTTCAAAGCTTTATAAGGAAGACGGTAAATATAACGAAGCCCTATCCTTGCTGAAAGAGCTTGTCTACGGGAAAGAACCGCCGGCCGCGGCCTTCAGCGAACTGGAGGCGATCCTGCTTGAGGCGAGCGCAAAGACAAGCCTTGACGCTGCAGGCACGATACGGTTTACGGATTTATGGAAAGAGGTCGGCCAGTGGATGCTCGACCCCGCGAGGGAGGAGTTTCTGCTTAAGATCGCAAAAAGGCTGAAACCCGAAGGCAGGCCTTTTCTGGAATTATGCTCCTGGCTTGTTGAAAATACTTCCGGAAAGGCCAGGACCAGGGCTGCGCTTGAGCTTGCGGATTATTACGTCGGCATGGGAAACATCCCGGCCGCCGGGCAGTACATAGCTATATTTAAGGATTCAAAAACCAGAGAAGCCGGGGACGACGTCCTCAGGATCGAAGCGAGGATAAAACAGGCAAACGGCGAGATCGAGCAGGCTTTAAAAAACCTCATGCAGGTCAAAGAATTCGAGCATAAGGATTTTCAACTTTTAGGAAAGATCATAAACGACCTTAAAGCCTCACAGTCCAGGAACGCGCAGACGGCCGTCTCCTTGTATGAAAAGATGATAAAGAAGTATGACGGAGAGGCTGAAGATTACATCATATTAGCCGACATTTATTATGAGAATGAAAAAGACGAAAAGGCCCTTGAATACTACAAGGCCGCTTATGAGAAAGACCCCGGAGATGAATGGGCTATGTACAGGATAGGCAGCATTGAAGGGCCGGCGGATGAGAATGAGATGCTGGATAAGCTCCAAAAGGGAGACACGCTGTTAGGCCGTCTGGCGAAGACAAAGCTCAAGGGGATAAGCATCTTTAATAAAATCGACGAGGTGTATCAATAATTGGAAAAGACCGTTAAGCTGAATGAGGCGTTTTACAGTTTTACACAGGCGTCAAGGAGCCTTGAGACCTGCTACGCGAAGCTGAGCGAGAAGGTGCAGTACCTGACGCAGGAGCTGGAGAAGAAGAATACGAAGCTGAAGGAATTTGAGAGGCAGAGCGAGAGGAACGCCAGACTTGTCGCAATGGGTGAGATGGCTGCAAAGATCGTCCATGAGATAAGGAGCCCGCTATGCAGCATAGAGCTGTTTTCCACAATGCTTTCAAAAGACCTTGAAGGTACGCCGCACTCGGAGATGGCGGAAGGCATATCGACAAGCATAAAGAGCCTGAATAATATTCTGACGAACATGCTTCTCTTCGCCAGACAGCAAAAGCCGTCTTTCAGAGACGTGAAGCTCGGAGACACGGTCGAAGCTTCGATAAACATGCTGAGGCCCCTTATAGCCATAAGGAACATAGACCTTGAGGTGAATCTTTCGGATGAGATCATAACCGGAGACGCGGAGCTGCTTAAACAGGTTTTTATGAACATAATTATAAACGGAATGCAGGCTATGGAGGACGGCGGCAGACTGAAAATCGTCACCGGATCCGATGATGAATTCACAACAGTCGCAGTAGCCGATGAAGGCGACGGGATCAGTCCTGAAAACCTCGAGAAGATATTCGATCCTTTTTTCAGCACAAAAGACAAAGGCACGGGGCTCGGCCTGACTATCGCTCACAAGATAATGCAGTGCCACGACGGTTTCATAAAGGCGTTTGCAAATGAAGATAAAGGCAGCACGTTCCACCTTTATTTCCCGAAGAATAAGAATGGAACCAACATCAAACAGAAGGATGAATTATGCATAAGCAGATAAGAAACTCATTTAAAAATTCACCCTCCCCTAAATCCCCTCCCATCAAGGGAGGGGAAACTTGGAAGTCCCCTCTCCCCTGGCGGGAGAGGGTTAGGGAGAGGGGGATTTTAATATGAAATCAATACTCGTAGTCGACGACGATCAGCATATGAGGTCCGCCTTAAAGGAGGCTATTGCGAGAATGGGCTACGGCGTTGTGCCTGCCGGGGACCCTTTTGACGCATTGCAAAAACTTGAAGAGACCTCCGTCTCTATGATTGTAACGGATATGAAGATGCCCGGGATGGACGGCGTTGCCTTTATAAAAGAGGCCCGGAAAAAAGTCGGGAGCCTGCCCATTCTTGTCATTACAGGTTTTGCAACGGTTGAAAACGCCGTCGATGCAATGAAGGAAGGGGCGTGTGAATACCTTATGAAGCCCTTCTCCTTCGATACGCTTACAAAGACAATCGAATCCGTCATGACGAATGCTTCGCACGGCGGCAGAGAAGTAGTAACTAATAATGAAGGGATGAAAAAACTGATACACCTGGCGCACGACGTGGCGCTGAGCGACATCACGGTGCTTATCCTCGGCGAGAGCGGCACCGGGAAGGAGCTGTTAGCCGGATATATCCACAAGACGAGCCGCAGGAGTAAAAAGCCCCTTATAGCGGTAAACTGCGCCGCCATCCCGGACAATCTCCTTGAGTCGGAGCTTTTCGGATATGAAAAAGGGGCCTTTACGGGAGCGCTCGAAAGAAAGACGGGAAAATTCGAGCTGGCCCACGGCGGCACCATACTGCTTGACGAGATAGGAGAGATGTCGTATACGCTCCAGGCGAAGCTGCTGAGGGTGCTGCAGGAAAGAGAGATAGATAGGGTAGGGGGAAAACAGCCCGTGCCCGTGGACGTGAGGGTGATAGCCACCACCAACAGAGACCTGCAGAAAGAAATAAAAGAGGGAAGGTTCAGGGAGGACCTTTTCTACCGGCTGAGCGTCTTCCCGCTTCAACTGCTTCCCTTAAGGGAAAGGCCGGAAGATATAATGCTTCTTTCGGAACACTTTGCAAAAAAATTTTCAATACAGCTCAATAAGAGCATGTCGGGTTTTACAAAAGAGGCTGAGGAATTGCTTGTGAAAAGACAGTGGAAGGGGAATATCAGGGAGCTTGAGAACGCAATTCACAGGTCGGTGCTTATTGCGAGATCGGATTTGATAAAAGCGGATGACTTTATGCTTAAGGATAAACCGGACCCATGTAATTCGGGCAGCGGCAGTTTAAAGGGTATGGAGATGGACCTGATACTAAAGACCCTTGAGGAAACAAACGGCAACAAGACAAAGGCTGCAAAGCTCCTCGGCGTGAGCGTAAGGACCATAAGGAATAAACTTCACGAGTACGGGAAAAATTTTCCTACTGCGTGACGGAAGGATGAAGGATGAAGTGAAAAAGAGCTTATGAATAGAGCCATAGTAGTTGTCATTCCCGCAAGCGAAGCGCGTCGGGAATCCTTCCGGGAAAAGATTCCGGACAAGCCGGAATGACAACTAAACCGACTTTATACACAGACGACTAATTAAGGATTGGCATGTTTTTTGAATGAAAGGTTCAGGAGAAAGTATGGACAAGGGATTCAGGATTCTTGAGAGGCTGGTTCAGGCGGCCAATATAAGGCAGAAGGTGATCTCTTCCAACATCGCCAATGCGGATACGCCGGGCTTCAAGGCAAAGGACGTGAAATTCGGCAACCTCCTGGGAAAGGAAATGAATCTATTGACCACGGATAAGAAACACGTCGGCGGGACCGAAAAGGTGAGCGCCAGGGAGGAAGTGGAAGGCAGTCTGTCCTGGGAAGACCGCAATAACGTCGAGCTTAATAACGAGGTCGCCAAGATGACGGAGAACGCCCTGCTGCACGATACGGCGGTTACGCTGCTGGCGGCTAAGATCAAGATGTTCAAGATCGCAATAAGCAGGGGAAGGTAGGATGAAAGTAAGACACGGAGAATTAATGCAAGGGAGAGGTAAACGATGGATATATTCAAAGTAAGCGCAACGGCCCTCGAGGCGCAGAGGATAAGGATGAATACGATAGCCTCCAATATGGCGAACGCGCAGTCGACAAAGACTGAATCAGGCGGCCCGTATATAAGGAAGGACGTCGTGTTTGAGACGATGCCGGTAAATGCAAAGGCCGATGAAAGGCTTGAAGGGGTAAGGGTGAAAGAGGTCGTAGAGGATAAAAAACCGCTTATAACGCTTTATGATCCGGGGCATCCCGACGCGGATGAAAACGGCTTTGTAACGATGCCCAACATAAACGTTATCGAGGAGATGGTTAACATGATGATGGCGCTGCGCGCATATGAGGCCAACGTCAAGGCGTTTAACGTCTCAAAGGGCATGTTCCAGAAGGCCCTTGAGCTCGGGAGGTTATGATGGCTGATATAACGGCGATTAAAAACATCGGCGGCGGCATTACAACCAACGGCGCCGCGCAGAAAAATTCAGCGAATAACGCTTCAGGGGGCGGTTTTGACGACGTCATCAACGAGGCGTTAAGCAAGGTCTCACGGGTGCAGAACGACGTCGACACGGCAGTGGGCGAATTGGCGAAAGGCGGCGACGTTACGAGCGCAATCCTTGCAGTTGAAAAAGCCGATATGTCGTTTCAGTTAATGGTGGAGATAAGGAACAAGCTCCTGAGCACTTATGAGGAGATCATGAGGATGCAGGTTTAGAAAAACGTTCACCGTCAACCGTTCACCGTTGACCGTTAACAGTGAACGGATAACGGTGAACAATGAACGGATAACGGTCAACGAATAACGAGAGACGAGGAACGAAAATATGGCGGCGATGGACAACATTATTGCAAATTTGAAGGCCTGGCCTGCAAAGAAGATGACGGCTGCTTTAGCGGTCTTGATGATAAGCATTGCGGGACTGGTGCTCCTGTTTTCCTGGATGCAGAAGGTTGATTATCAGGTGTTGTATTCAAACCTCTCCGAAGAAGACGCGGGAAGGATAATACAGGAATTACAGGAAAAGAAAATCCCGTATAAGGCCGGCTCCGGCGGCTCGGTCCTCGTGGCCTCGGACAAGGTCTACGACGTCAGGCTGCAGCTTGCGTCGCAAGGGCTTCCGCAGGGCGGAGGAGTGGGGTTTGAGATATTCGACAATACGAATTTCACTACAAGCGAATTCATCCAGAAGCTCAACTACAGGAGGGCGCTTGAAGGAGAGCTGTCGAGGACCATACGCTCTCTCGCGGGCGTGCAGCAGTGCAGGGTGCACCTTGTCGTTCCTGACAAGTCCGTATTCGCGTTCCAGGATAACAAGCAGGAGACCACGGCTGCGGTATTCATATCCCTTAAACAGGGAAGGAAGCTTGCCGGAGGCGAGGTGGAGGGGATAATACATCTCGTAGCGAGCAGCGTAGAAGGACTGAACCCGGCGAACATCACAGTCGTCGACAACAAAGGCGAGCTCCTTCAAAAACCGAATGACGACAGCATGCTGGGCATGAGCGGCTCCCAGATGGAATTTCAGCACGGTTATGAAATGAACATGGCGTCCAAGGTCGTCGGCATACTTGAGCCTGTCGTAGGAAGAGGGAAAGTGAAGGCAAAGGTGTCGGCGACGTTCGACTTTAAAAAGAGCGAAAAGACGGAAGAGAGATATGACCCCGAGGGAGTGGTCGTAAGGAGCGAGCAGAAGAGCTCGGAGAAATCGACGGCCGGAGCCCCTGCAGGCATACCCGGCGTCGCATCGAATCTGCCCGGAGGCGCGGGACCGCAATTCTCCGGCTCACAGGGACAATCGCAGAAGCAGGATGAAACGATAAATTACGAGACGAGCAAGACCGTAACGCACGTGGTGGAAACGCCGTTCACGCTCGAAAGGCAGACGGTGGCGATATTGATCGACGGCATCCTGCAGTCTCAGCAAGGCTCCGTGGAAAATGCAAAACAGTACGTCCAGCGCTCCGAAGAGGACGTAAGGTTTTATGAAGACATCATTAAAAAGACCGTCGGCTTCACTTCCGACAGGGGAGATGAGATAAGCGTGAAGGTAATGCCGTTCAGGGAGATGGAAGCAGAGGGCGCACAGGAAGCCCCGAAGGAATATCTCCCGATCATCCTGACCGTTTTGAAATACCTGGCGCCGGTCGTTGCTGCGGTGTTGTTTTTCCTGTTTGTCGTGAGTCCGATGATGAAATCGCTTTCATCGATGCCGGGAAGGACGCAGACCGTTCAGGCCGGCTCATCCGGGATGGGCGCGTCTGGAGAAGGCATTATACAGATGAAAGAGCTGCCGGTTGAAAAACAGGTCATCGACTGGGCGAACAAGAACCCCCAGCAGGCTGCCGCGCTGGTAAAGGGCTGGCTGGAGGAAAAATAAATGGGGATCAACGGCTATGAAAAGGCGGCGATATTTTTAAGCGCCGTCGGCGAGGAGACGGCGGCGCAGATATTAAAAGGTCTGGACCCTGAAGTCATAGGTAAGATTACATCATATATGGCCCGGATGAAGAAGGGCGATCGCGTCAAGATCGAGAGCGTTTTTGTGGAAACGCTGGAGCTGGTGAAAAGCGGCGACATTCAGCATCTCGGAGGCGAAGAGTACGTTAAAAAGATATTGACAAAAGGGCTCGGCAATGAAGACGCCGAGAGGATCCTCGAGATGGCGTCCAAGGTTAGTCCTCTCGAATCTCTAAAGTGGGTGAACCCGAAGACGCTCTCAAGCTTCCTTGTCACCGAGCATCCCCAGACTATAGCGCTTATCTTATGCCTCCTTGAATCCGAGCAGGCGGCGGCGATCATAGAGACGCTGCCGGAGCATATCAGGTCCGACGTCGCCCTGAGAGTCGCTACGACGGAGAGGATACCCGAAAGCGCGCTGGAAGAGATTGAAGAGGTGCTCAAAGTCCAGCTTGACATGGGGAAGGGCAGTCAGGGGAAAGCCTTTCACGGCACGAAAGTCATCGCGGAGATACTCAATCACTGCGACAGGACCACGGAGCAGAAGATCCTCGGCAGCATAGACGGCCGGGATGCGAAGATGGCGGATTCGATAAGAGAGCTTATGCTCGTATTCGACGACCTTGAAAAGGTGGACGACAGGGGCATTCAGCTCATCCTGAAAGAAATAACCACGGAGGACCTGACCCTGGCTTTGAAAACGGCGTCTGACGGGTTGAAGCAGAAGATCTTCAAAAACATGTCGCAGAGAGCGGTTCAGATCTTAAAAGAGGAGATGGAGACGAGAGGCCCCGTAAAGGTATCCGACGTTGAGAAGGCCCAGCAGAATATAGTCAAGGTTGCGAGAAAACTTGATGAGGAAGGCAGGATAGTGATCGCAGGAAGGGGCAAAGAGGAATTTGTTTAAAGGAAGGAGCCATAAAAACGCTGAAGCCGTCCTTTTCAATATGCCTTCTCTTGAGGACGAAAGACTGACGGGCGTCGAAGACGCAGCCCTCAGCGCGGAAGAAATACAGAGGCGGGCCTATGAAGAAGGCTTTGCCTCGGGCGAGAAAGCCGGTTATGCCGCAGGAGAGCAAAAGGCGCTTTTGCTTGCGGAGCGGCTCGAAAAGATCATCGGCGAGATAACGGAAATAAAGGCCGGTCTCGTGGAAGAGCTTGAAAGTCAGGCCGTCGAGCTTTCTACCGCGATAGCTAAAAAGATAATCACCGAGGAGATCAGAACAAGACCGGAAGTCATCGTGACGATAGTAAAAGAGTCTTTAAAAAGATTGCAGCGGACGGGCGTTATCACGATCAGGATCAATCCCGCCCTTCAAGAGCTGTTTATGAAGAAGAAGCCTGAATTGATCGACATACATCAGGATATCGCCTTTGACGTCATCTCTAATATCCCGGTCACGGCGCCTCTTGTAATAAGCAAAACCGAGGAAGTCGTGATGGACATTGATTCACTGTTCGCAAACGTTATGGAGGAGATAAAAAAGGCAGCAGAAAAACAGAAAAGAGTTAAAAGGTAAGAGGTAAGAGGTAAGAGTTAAAAGTTATGTTGCATGGACAGACTTACATTTGGCCGTCATTCCCGCAGTCTTTAAGCGGGAATCCAGACAGCGTCCCCGCGAAAGCGGGGAACCGGAAGACAAAGGAACTGGATGCCCGATAAAAAACTTCGGGCATGACAAAAAACAACTAACAACTAAAAACTAAAAACTTCAATGACCAGCATCGATCTTACTCCATACATAACGGCGGTTGAAAATTCGGAGCCTCTGAAGGTTTACGGAAGGATAACGGAGATAACCGGGCTCACCATTAAGGCTACCGGGGTCGATGTGAGCATCGGCGAATCCTGCAAGATCTATACGGACAACGCCCCTTCCATTGACGCTGAAGTGGTCGGCTTCAAGGAAGGACAGGTTATTCTCATGGCTACAGGGGAGGTTTCGGGGATAAGACACGGCAGCAGGGTGCTGCCTCTCGGCAAGAACATCTCTGTAAAAGTAAGCGACGACCTTATAGGGAGGGTCCTTGACGCGGCAGGCCATCCTATAGACGGCAAGGGAAGCATCGAAGGCCTGGATTACCTCCTTAATTCATTATCGCCGCATCCCCTCACGAGACATATGATAGAAGAGCCGATGGATATAGGCATAAGGGCCTTAAACGGACTGCTTACGTGCGGGAAGGGACAAAGGGTCGGGATTATGGCCGGCTCAGGCGTGGGGAAAAGCGTTCTTTTGGGAATGATCGCAAAATATTCCGAGGCCGCGGTAAACGTCATAGCGCTGATCGGTGAGAGGAGCCGTGAAGTGCGTGAGTTTATCGACAAGAACCTCGGCGAGGAAGGTTTGAGGAAATCCATCGTCGTAGTCTCAACATCGGAGCAGACTCCGCTTGCGAAGGTGAGAGGCGCTTTTACGGCGACCGCAATCGCCGAATATTTCAGGGACAAGGGAAACGACGTGCTGCTTCTCATGGACTCCCTGACCCGTGTCGCTATGGCGCAAAGGGAGATAGGCCTTGCTGTAGGCGAGCCTCCCACGAACAGGGGATACACTCCTTCCGTCTTTGCCCTTCTTCCGAAGCTGCTCGAAAGGGTTGGCACTTCCGAAGGGGAAGGCAGCATCACCGGCCTCTATACCGTGCTCGTCGAAGGCGACGACATGCTGGAGCCCGTGGCGGACATGTCGAGGTCCGTGCTCGACGGGCACATCGTGCTTTCCAGAGACCTTGCAATGGAGAACCACTATCCGTCGATTGACATACTTCAGTCCATCAGCAGGGTGATGCCCCACGTTATCGATGATAGGCACAGGGAATACGCGGGAAAATTTATCGACGTGCTGTCGACGTATAAGAAATTTGAAGACATGATAAACCTCGGGGCCTACAAGCACGGCTCAAACTTTAAGGTCGACTACTCGATCAAGACGATAGACAAACTGAGGAGCTACCTCAAGCAGGGGATGAATGAAAGGATAGATTACGCAGACAGCATACAGGGATTATATTTCATATTCGATGAAACGGGGAGGGAAAATGCGTAAGAGCAAGACGATATCCAAGATTCTTAAATTAAAAGAAAGTAAAAAGAAGGAGCTCGAGCTTGAGGTAAAGAGGGCTTCGGACAAGGTTGATAAAGAACGCTCAAAGCTCCAGGCGCTTGAGAGGGACTTTAACGACACCCTCGATTTCTTTAATGAAAAACATGCCGAGGGTTCCCTGGATGCAGGCAATCTTATCTCATGCTACGATTTTTTCTCGCGCATCAACGGAAAGATAAATGAGCAGAAGAAGGTCCATTCCCGGTGTCAGGCAGAGCTTACAGGTCTGAGAGACACGCTCGTCAACGCGCACAAAGACAAGAAGATAATTGAGATATTGCATGACAGGATCATTAAAAGAGATATTAAGGAAAGGCTGGATTCAGAACAGAAAGAGAATGATTTCTTTGCTATCTCAAGGAGGTTGAAATGAAAACTGACAGGATGAAGAAAATAGACCGGCAATTAAATACTATAAGACGTCATTCCCGCTTGTCGGGAATCGGACGGCTTAATATGCTGAATACAAAGAAAGATTCCGGACAAGCCGGAATGACGGAATTCAAGATATTACATGCCGGGTTAATATTTTATATTTTTTTGCTGCTGCTGTTTTTTACTTTCACCGCATACGCGCAGGAAGACGCGGCGGGCTCCGTCGAAAAGCAGAAGCTGGAGCTTGCAAAAAAGGAAGAGCTTATAAAACAGGAGACGGAGCGGCTTAAGGCGTTGAAGAAAGAGGTTGAAGACGAGATCGCAAGATACTCGAACCTACTTCAGCAGATTGAGAAATCCCTTCAGCTCGCGGATGAAGCGGGCGCCAAACGACTGAGACACGTGGCAAAGGCATATGAGGCGATGGCCCCTGAAGACGCCGCGCAGAGACTCGCCGGTCTCGATAATGAAACGGCGGTTCAGATACTGCTGAGAATGGAAAGCAAGAAGGCGGGACTCGTAATAGGCATGATGGAATCCAGGAAGGCGACCCTCCTGACGAAAGAGATAACGAAGATGAAGCTGTAACGTGGTCGCATGGGGTCGCGTCTACACATTTCACAAATCCAGTTTTTTTAAAATATAATCAACTCGTTTCTTCAGCTTTTTGTCTTTGTCTAATTTATGTGAAAAACGTATGCTCGACTGCGACACGGCAGATTCTTTTATCCCGAAGTAATTCCCGATTTCCTTTAATGCCCTCCCACTATATTTGTGGCATAAATATAATGATACATTTCTTGAAAGTGCAGGGTCAGCGTCAATTAATGAATCAATTGCCTCGCACAATTCATTAATATCCGAGGTTGTTTTTAACTCTCTTATAGCCGGCAGATTCCGGTCAATGTTATTGTCATTTATTCCTTTTATATATTTCTCGCGAACTGTGTTAATAAAATTATCACTCCCCAAAATTGTTGAAGCTGTCGTTTTTTGCAGAGGGGATTCGTAATTGCAGTTAATCTTTTCACTTACAAATACTTTATACCTTTTCTGCGGTGACTTGCCCTTTCCGTCGAAATACCTAAGAATAAAATCAAGCGTAAGCCAGTCCGGCTTCTTTTTCTTGTCGATATAATACGCATAACTTGACCAGCCGTATTTTTCCGGTATATCGACCATGCCTGCCCGAACCGGATTGAGATGAATATAGCGCGAGAGTTCTCCGGCATAAGCATCAGCATCTACGAGAATTGCTTTATATCTCCCCTGAAATAAATGCCCCGCACGTCGATGCCTGATATTAAAATAGGTGGTATATGCGCCATTTATATGACGCATGATTTGTGAAAGATTGCCCTTTGGTGTTTCCATAAGGAAATGATAATGATTGCTCATGAGACAATATATATGTATCACTGCCTTATACCGAAGGTTCGCTGATTTCAGATAGAAAATGAATTGTTTCCTATCGTGATCATCATGAAAAATGTCTTTACGCTCATTACCTCTTGACGTTACATGGTAATAAGCTCCTGGAAACTCTATGCGTAACGGTCTCGCCATATCCCATGTCCCCGAAAAATAGACTCTTTTATAAGAAACTTTCACAGGATATCGGTAGCCTGTGAAATGTGTAGACGCGACCCCACCTCCCCGCCTGTCACGCCTCCCCTAAATCGGCATGAAAGGGCAAGGGAGGAAGGTCTTTTCCGCTAAATTATTCTTTCAAGGGCTGCCCCCTTGCTTTTGTTGAGAAGTGAGAAGCGGCAAATCTTCTCCACGCTCCGAGTGTTACGACGCCGATTATGAAAAGTATCGAGCTTACAGGCTCGGGCGCTCCAGCGGTAGCGCCTGCTATCGAATGGAATCTTCCCTCATCGTCCTCAAACTCGGCATTAAAAGGAAGACTGCCTGCACGGTGGTCTACTTTAAAACTGAACCCGCCGAGGGAAGCTGCGGGAGCTATGTCATAATCAGGGGTAGCGCTGTTTGCCGTAACAAATGAGGTCGAGGGCGTGTCCGTAAAATTTTCCCATCCCTCAGGCATTGCCAGACCTGCAAACGCTGTTTCCTGCACAAAATCGAGTGTGACGAGGTAAAGGTACTCACCTGCAGTGGATGTGTTTGAGAAAGTAAAATCATACCGCCACCACCCGTCTTTCAAATCCGTCTCATAATACCATATGCTCGCGCCCGCATCCGCAAACGCGGCCGATGAGAGCATTAATATGCTCACCACAAAGAATAACGCCGTCAAAACTCTGATTGTCTTCATCGCCCAATCCTCCTTCTTTCCCCTCTATCAAGAGGGGATTAAGGGGTGTGTCCCCTATTCTTTATTTACAGACGTCAGAAATCAGTCTTCTAATTGAGGATTAATTATCCTGAGTATCATAATTATAAGCACAAATAAGATGACAATCCGTATTACGAAAGCTGGAATATCAGGGGAATTTGGTATTGTTAAATCTACAACCATAGTATATACATTATTCACAATACCTATAATTCCAAGCAATGTTCCCAACATACGAATAACAATCGATTTCAACAATGCATCTGAGAGCAAAGGAGTTATAAGTAGTGCAAGAACAGTGGATATAGAAAAAACTATAAAGTGGAATGGCTGTGATAAATAATACTCACCAAACCAAATTAATCCTCCTATATAAATAAAACCCATGAGAAGTGATATAGCTTTTGCTTTTCTAAATGTTTTTTTCTTCATATATCTTATTTGCCTCAATCAATAATTTCGCTAATATCTATTTTTTGCAACAAGCTCCTTTTTGTGCATTATTGTATGCAGGATAGCCAAATGTAACAACAGCAGTATAGTAGATTGTTGCAGTTTCAATACAACCGAGTTGACTTATAGGATTCCACGTAAGTTTGCTGCACTCTTGCATCATATTATTAAAAAATAGGACATCACAGATAGGTTTTGACTTTCCACAACTATCATAACACTTATCATGATTTTCACATGGCCTCGTGAAGTCAAAATTCCCATAAGAATCTGGAACAATCTTGTCCGTCCAGCCTGAACCACAAACAAGTCCCGATGGATCCATCAAGTTGATTGGATTTGCTTTCGTATAAACATACGAGTACAAATCCTGAGGATTAGATATAAGCAAAGGCACACGCCATGTAACAGTCGATTTAACACAACTTGTCTTTGTTGTTTTTGAAACCATCGGCTGCAGAATCGGATCACTTTCCACATACCTCCCAATTTCCGCCTTATAATCCCTATGCCAATTCTGATGCAATCCCGTCTCAGCATCATAATACTGCCCAGGGAATCTGAGGTTGTTTGTTATTGAACCGCTAACCGATAACGGCTCCCCGAAGGGTTTGAACTCTCCCTGCCAGACAGTTTTTCCTGAACTGTCCGTCATCAACATCGGCGTGCCGAGGTGGTCGTTGTGGTAGTAGTAGACGTTGTCTTTTATGGTGAAATTCCCTTTAACCACAGCTTTCAACCCTGCGCTGTAGTAAAGCGTCCCGTCCGGTCTGCGGATCTCTATGCCCATTGCATCCGGTAATGAGCTTGCCGGATCGCCGTCCGTTATTGTCACTGTGATCGTGCATCCCGGAATTGTTTCTTTCAGTACACGGCCTATGTTGTTCACTGTCCCAAGGGCTGTAACTGTTGCGGTTTTCCCGGTTATGGACAAGCCGGTGACGGTTGTGTTTGTCAGGGACATCCTCTTGAACAGGTATTTAATATGTCCCGCTGCGAGTGATGACGTATTGACATTCAGTGATAAGTTTGCCGTAAAACCGGGGGCTTCAGGGTAGTTGTAGGCAGCCCCTGAAATCGTGGTGTCCATCTTTGCCAGCGGCTGTCCGTTGAGATATGCGTATTCTGCCGTGATGGTCCCGGTATCTGTTGATTCGGCGATAAGCAAGCCGTTCTGGTCATAATGATAAACCGCGCATCGCGTTCCGTTTTCCGTGCATTTCTTTATCCTCTGCCCTTTGCCGTTGTAAACGTACTCTCCCGATACAGTGTTACTGTCGGTGACTTGTGTCAGTCTTTGATCCTGGTTGTAGATGTACTGCTTGTTATTCTCTGCCGTTGTATTACCGTTATTGTCATAGCTGAAATTTAAAACCTTTTCTCCGGAGGAGGAGGTCAGTTTATTTGCGCTGTAATTGTAAGTCGTATTCCCCGTGTCTGTCGTCTCGTATGTTCTGTTTCCGGCCGGATCATAGGAGTACGTGAGCGCTCCCCATGGACCTGCTGCAATTGTCAATCCGTTGAGGGGATCATAGGTGTAGGATTTATTTTTCGCATGATTGAGGTCATCGGTTATTGCCGTGATATTGCCGGTATTGTCTCTTGTGTACGAATACGAGTTAAGAGTTTGGAGCCGTGAGTTTTGAGTTGAAAGATTCGCAAGACGATTTCTGTTGTCGTAGGCTTTGACAGTAGTTATTCCATTGCCGTATGTCATAGAGGCAATATCCCCGAACGGCTGATACGTGATGTTGTTTGCCAAGGTACTTGTCGCTCCTATATATTCTTCGGCAGATGAAACAGCTTTATTTAGTTGATTGTAGCCGTAGGCAATAACCCTTCCGCCTGGATATGTAATTGTTAGAACGTTCCCGTTTAGATCATACGTGTATTCCGTCCGGTAATTTAGATCGCCTATCTGCTTCGTCTCCATTGTCACCCGACCCATTTTATCATA
>JACRHB010000171.1 GCA_016217725.1 Nitrospirota bacterium
CGCAGAGCATGTTCGAAAAGCCTCCACCGAGATCATTTGAGATTAGATGACCGGTAGCATCATCACCCTACCGGTCACTCTATTTTGAGACATTCAATTGATTGTGAGATTTTTGGGTCAGATTATTGTGAGACGTTACAACTGGAGGTTTACAGCTTCATATCCTTATCAATCATCGGGCGAAAAGGCTTTGGGGCGTGGTTTATGAATTCATTGAACTGGTTTAGGAACTCAATCTATGCATCAGCATCAACTCCTTGACTATATATCCAATATCCTTTACAATCTTGATAAGAATATTGCTTGTAAGGTAGACCAATGAAAAAGTTGGAAGTCTTGTTGACTTTGCAGAAATCCAAAAGGGATATCTTCAGCCTGAACGACCTGAAAAAACTCCTGCGGATTGAAAACAACAACACCGCCTATGTACAGGCGAACAGGTTGACATCGGACGGCATCCTGGGGAGAATAACCAAAGGAATCTATTGTTTGAAAGACACCAGGCCCGGTGATTTTGAGACGGCTAACTTCCTTTATAAGCCTTCATACATTTCCCTGGAATCGGCGCTGGCATACTACGGTATTTTGATACAGACGCCTCTGACGATAACCTCTGTCACGCCCAAAAGGGCAAAGAAGATTCATGCAGGGAACAGGGAATTCACTTATTCGCATCTGGATCAGAAGTATTATTCCGGCTATATCAGGGAGCAGGGCTTTATTATTGCAACGCCTGAGAAGGCGCTTATTGACACCATATTCTTTGCCGGTTACGGCAGGACAGTGATCCATCCCGAGGAATGGGTGTTGACCAGCATTGATAAGAAAAGATTGAAAAAACTATCGGAGAAGATTGAGAGCAGGATATTCAGGAATTATTTTAAATCGTTAAACATCTGTTAAAGATATGATCAGTAAAGGACAGATCAAAGAGTTAGCGCAGAAATTTGCCATTGATGAATTTTCTGTTATCAGGGAGTATCTGCAGATTCTCTTTCTGTCGGCGCTCTATGAACAAAAGGAGAGTTCAAAGATTTATTTCAAGGGCGGCACCGCCCTCAGGTTGCTGCTTAACTCCTTCAGATTTTCAGAAGACCTGGACTTTACTTCTTTGAGGACCCCGGATGAGTTAAAAAAAATCCTTGCCAGGGTTATCAGGGAAATAAACCTCATTGTGCCAAGCGTCGAGCTCCGGCAGGTCAAAACCAATATTAACAGCTTCACAGGTTTTCTGAGATACAAGACCGATGAAATGAAATTCCCGTTGAATATCCATTTGGAGTTCTCTTTGAGGGAAAAACCCCTGACAGAGAAAGACGCTGTCCTTGAGACATTGTTCCCTGTCAGCCCGTATCCTGTTGTGAAATGTCTTTCATGGGAAGAAATCCTTGCAGAAAAAATCAGGGCGTTAATGCATAGGGCAAAGGGCAGAGACCTTTTTGATATCTGGTATCTGCTGTCAAAAGGAATAGAAATCGACTGGAAAATGGCTGATAAGAAGATGGCATTCTACAAGAAAAAGGTAACACGTGAAGATGTATTGAGCAAGATCAGAAGCTTTGACCAAAAGATGCTGAAATTAGACCTTGGGAAGTTCCTGCCCTTAAATCAAAGGACAATAGCAGCGCATATTAAAGAGATGCTGATGGAAAAGTTGAAATAGATTCTTACAGCTTCATATCCTTATCAATCATCGGCCGAAAAGGTTTTGGGGCATGGTTTATGAATTCGTTGAACTGGGTTAGAAACTCAATATATGCATCGGCGTCAACCTTGCCGTCTTGCGAATCAATATATCTCACCCCGGGCAAACTTCTTTGCGATCTCGGTTGACGGCCCCTTAAAGAAAGATGCCGCTTCCGACAGCTCAATGATCTTCCCCTTGTACATGAATATGACGAGATCGGCAAGGGTTTTTGCCTGATTGAGGTTATGGGTGACCATGACCGTTATCTTCCCTGAGCTCTTTACCCTCTTACTGATAATGTCTTCGATTATCCCGGTATTGTCAGGATCTAATGAGGCAGTCGGTTCATCAATAAAGAGCGCAGACGGGTCCAGTGCAAGCGCCCTTGCGAGCGCAAGCCTCTGCGCTTCACCGGAGGAAAGCTCGTGCGCATCGGAGTCGGCCTTTTCCGAAAGTCCAACCACATGAAGCGCCTGTATGACACGCTCCCGCATTTCCTTCTTTGCAACCTTCCTCAGCTTAAGCCCGTAGGCGGTGTTGTCATAAACCGTCTCCTTGAATAGTGCGGCGCGTGTCGGGACCAGCGCAGCCTTCCTGCGCAGGGAGATATTGTTGAATGGATTCGGCACAGGCGAGTCGCCGTCGAAATAATCAACGCTTCCACTGTCGGGCCTGTCATTCAGGCTGATTATTTTCAACAGTGTGGATTTGCCGCTGCCGTTGGGGCCGACGATTGCATAAAGAGCGTTTCTTTGAATATCCAGAGAACACTCAAGCGTGAATCTTGAGTTATAGCGTTTTATGATGTTGTGCGCTTCTATCTTTTCGATCATCTTCAAAAGAATAATATTTTCCGCAGATTTCGCAGATTACACAGATTTTTTAAAACATATTTATCATTTTTTTTAGTCTGCGTAATCTGTGCAATCTGCGGATAGATTCCGTTTTAACAGTCATCTCTGTGGAACCGATGTTTTTTTGAAATTGTTTTTACTCTGCACGTAAAAGAGCGCTCCATTCAGCACAAACGCGATCAGCAAAAGGATCATTCCGAGCGCCACCGCAAGCTCAAAATCGCCCTTGTCCGCCTCGAGGGCAATTGCAGTAGTCATGACTCTTGTGTATCCGGCAATATTGCCTCCGACTATCAGCACAGCGCCGACTTCCGCTATGATCCTTCCGAGTCCCGCAAGGACTGAGGCGAGGATCGCATACCGCACCTGCTTCATTGTTTTCAACGCCGCCTGAAACGGAGTTGCTCCGAGTGTGACGGCGGTGAATCTTATCGAGGGATCAGCGGATATCGCCGCAGCGTAACTTAGTCCCGCCACTATCGGAGCGGCAAGTATCGCCTGTACAAGGACCATTGCAGAAGGTGTGTAGAGAAGCTTCATAAATCCGAGCGGCCCCGATCTCGAAAGCAATAAATACAAAAATAGACCCGCAACGATCGGTGGCAATCCCATCAGCGTATTGATCCCCGTAACGATGAAGCTCCTGCCGGTGAAGTCCCTGATGCTGAGGCACAGAGCAACAGCAATTCCCATAATTGCAGAAATTATTACGGCAAGTCCTGAAACCTTGAAAGAAAGCAAAACAATGCCGAGCAGCTCGGGGTTAAGCTCAATGATAAGATTGAATGCTTTTGCAATTGAGTTAAATATGAAGTCCATAAGTTATTTTGTCATTCCAGTGAAAGCGGGAATCCAGGAGCTTGTAGGGGCGTATTGCAATACGCCCCTACTTACCGGGCATTTGGGTAAAACAACTGGTTCCCTTTTGCATCTTTTAACGAAGCAATCGTCTTCTGTCCTTCTTCAGAAATGAGCCAGTTAATGAATATCATGGCTTCTTTGTATTTCACGGAAGGATGCTTCTGAGGATTTATTGCCATCACACCGTACTGATTGAAAAGCGTGGGATCGCCTTCAACAAGTATTTTCAGATCATTCCTCACATTGTCTTCCATTGAAAGATAAGTCCCCCTGTCGGTCAGGGTGTACGCCTGCTTCTCAAGCGCAATCCTCAAGGTCTTTGACATTCCCTGTCCCACTTCGAGGTACCATTCTTTCTCGGCAGGGTTTATACCGGAGGCTTTCCAGAGGCTGAGCTCCTTCTTGTGTGTTCCGGACTGATCTCCGCGTGAAATGAACAACGCCTTTGCTTCCGCGATCTTGACGAATGTTTTTTGCGCATCCGTCATCCCTTTTATTCCCGCAGAATCGGAATGATGACCGGCGATAATGAAATCGTTGTACATAAGGTCATGACGGTCAACAAACCAACCTTCCTGCACCATCTTAAGCTCATCGTCCTTCGCATGCACAAGCGCCACGTCCGCGTCCCCGCGCTTCCCTATCTCAAGCGCCGCGCCTGTGCCGACTGCAATGACCTTTACCTTGATCCCCGTCTTCTTTTCAAAAACCGGAAGGATATGCTCAAACAGCCCCGAGTTCTGCGTGCTTGTTGTCGAAGCGCATACTATGACTTCTTCTGCAAATGCAGAAAAAGCCGCTGCAAGACAAAAAAGTAATGTAACTATCTGAAGCCTTATAATTAACTTAATCATTAATGTTCGATCTGTCACTCCGGCTTGTCCGGAGTCCTTCCCTCGGTTCTGAACAAAGATTCCCGACAAGCGGGAATGACGGAATAAATACACATCTGTTTACGCAACATCAAAACTTATCCCTTATTTACTACATCATCCGCCCAACTGATTGCTGCAGAGACGGCGGGAAAACCGATCGTGCTTGTCAGGAGAATTAATGTGTGATATATCTCATCCTTTTTTGCGCCTGCATCAAGCGCCCTTCTGACGTGGCTGTGCACGGAGCCTTCGGAGCGGATTGCCGCCGCGGCTGCCAATTGGATGAGATGAGAGGTCTTTTCATCTACCGGACCGAGGGTCCTTGCCGTTTTCCCGAGATTTTCAACGGCCTGTGAAAGCTCTTCATACCTCTTTCTGATGCTTGTGTACATCTTCGGAAGTTTTTTTGCTGCCATAATATTCCCTCCTTCTTTTTGTTTGTTGAACGTCTTCTCGACATAGTACAAAAAAGCGGGAGCTATATCAAGCAAAAAATGGCTTTCATCCCGGTAATGACATTTCCGGCGTCCGTCTGCTAATATTCATTTTGATGTATAAAAGCAAAGCCGGATCAAAGGATGCTTCACCTGCCGCTAAGAAGAGATTGCTGAAAAGCCGCATTACGGAAGCCGCTGCGGGAGGGAAAATAACCTGCTCAAGACTCAGGAAAATCGCGGAAGAGACGGGTGTGAGCTACAATGCGGCCGGGAAAGCGGCTGATGAATTAAATATTAAAATAAAAAACTGCGACCTCGGCTGTTTTTAACGGCATGCTCGCTTATTGAAATAAACATCCCCGACGTGTCAAAATTATCTCTCGAATTTTGGTGCTATAATTAGAAGCATTGACGGCATCGGACTGTCATGCTGAACTTGTTTCAGCATCCATTTATCAGACCCTGAAATAAATTCAGGGTGACAGATGGAATTATTAATAGGAGACAAACACACAGACATGCTTGAAAAGAGATACGAGCCGAAAGACATTGAAAAGAAGTGGTACGATTTCTGGATTGAAAAGGACTATTTCAGGGCCGAGTCAAAAAGCGACAGGCCCCCTTACTGCATTGTAATTCCGCCGCCGAACGTTACCGGCTCCCTGCACATCGGACACGCACTTGACATTACGCTTCAGGACGTAATGATACGTTGGAAGAGGATGTCGGGATTCAATACCTTATGGCTGCCCGGGACCGACCACGCGGGCATCGCCACTCAGAACGTTGTCGAAAAGGAGCTGCAAAGACAAGGCGCCGACAGGCATGCGCTCGGCAGGGAAAAGTTTATTGAGAAGGTCTGGGAATGGAAGAAGCTTTACGGAGGCACGATAATCAATCAGTTGAAAAGCATCGGGGCCTCATGCGACTGGAGCAGGGAAAGGTTCACGCTGGATGAAGGGCTTTCGAGAGCAGTAAAAGAGGTATTCGTAAGACTTTATGAAGAAGGACTCATTTACAGGGGTGAATATCTCATCAACTGGTGTCCGCGTTGTCACACGGCATTGTCCGACCTCGAGGTGGAGCATGAAGACAAGCAGGGCAAGCTTTATTACATCAAATACAATTTTATTGACGGCGAAGGTCACATTACCGTCGCCACAACAAGGCCTGAAACCTATTTGGGCGACACGGCGGTTGCCGTTAATCCCGAAGACGAAAGATACAAACACCTTATAGGTAAAATGGTAAGGCTGCCGATAATCAACAGGGAAATCCCGATCATAGCGGATGAGTTTGTCGATTCCTCTTTCGGCACAGGCGCGGTAAAGGTGACCCCGGCTCATGATCCCAATGACTTTGAAATGGGGAAAAGACACAACCTGCAATTCATCAACATCCTGACCGGCGACGGCAGGATGTCGGAAGAAGCCGGCCCGTACAAAGGACAGGACCGGTTTGAATGCAGGAAGAATGTCTTGAAGGACCTTGCAGATATCGGACACCTTGAAAAGGTTACAGACCATGCGATGGCGATAGGGCATTGCTACAGGTGCAAGACCATAGTTGAGCCGTATCTTTCCAAACAGTGGTTCGTGAAAATAAAGCCGCTTGCCGAAGAAGCTATCAGGGCGGTGAAGGACGGACAGGTGAAGATCATCCCGATCGGCTGGGAGAACAGCTACTTTGACTGGATGGAGAATATTAAAGACTGGTGCATTTCCCGTCAGATATGGTGGGGACACAGAATTCCCGTGTGGTACTGTGAAGGCTGTGGAGAGGTGATCGTTTCAAGGGATACTCCCTTGGAATGCAAATGCGGGAGCAGGGAATTAAGGCAGGATGAAGACGTCCTCGACACATGGTTTTCATCTGCGCTGTGGCCGTTTTCCACTCTCGGCTGGCCGGATGAAACCGATGATCTGAAGACATTTTATCCTACCAGTGTTCTAATAACCGGCTTCGACATCCTTTTCTTCTGGGTGGCGCGCATGATGATGATGGGTCTTAAATTCATGAAAGAAGAACCGTTCAGGCACGTCTACATCCATGCCCTCATCAGGGACGCGGAAGGGCAGAAGATGAGCAAGTCAAAGGGCAACGTCGTAGACCCGCTCAAGATGACGGTGAAATACGGCACCGACGCCTTCAGGTTTACGCTTGCGGCATATGCGGCGCAGGGAAGGGACATAAAATTCTCCGAGCAGAGGGTCGAAGGGTACAGGCTTTTCCTGAACAAGATATGGAACGTGGCGAGATTCATATCCATGAACGTAAAGGAGGGAGAGGAGATAACCGCCGCGATAAAGGTTAAGAAGTTAAGCCTCGCGGACCGGTGGATACTGAGCCGTCTTTCATCCGTCATTTCGGAAGTGCATAATGCGCTTGAAGAATACAGGTTCAATGACGCCGCAAGCGCCTTGTATCAATTCGTATGGCATGAATTATGTGATTGGTACGTTGAGATGATCAAGCCTGAGCTTTACGGTGATGATCCGGGATCAAAGAGGTCGGCAATAAACACCCTGGTGCATGTCTTTGAAACATCGCTGGCGCTGCTTCACCCCTTCATGCCTTTTATCTCGGAGGAAATCTGGCAGAATCTTCCGTTTAGAAGAGGATGTGAAAGCCTCTGTGTACGTGAGTATCCTTCTCCTGAAGACGGGCTTGAAGACAGAGGCGCCGAGAAAAAGATGAACGTTGTGATGGACGCCGTAACAGCCGTCAGAAACATCAGGGGCGAGCTGAATTTATCACCGTCTCTGGAGCTTCAGGCCTTGATCAGGACGTCCAATAACGCTGAAGAGATATTGAATGAAAACATTGCCTATCTTGCAAAGCTGGCTAAGACAAAGGAGATCAAGATCGGCAAAGATATACACCCGCCTCACAATTCAGCATCAGCCATAAAACCGGAGATGGAGATATTCGTCCCTCTCGAAGGCCTGTTCGACATTGACGCGGAGATCGGCAGGCTGAATAAAGAGAAGAACAAAATTGAAGAGGATATGGAATTCGTAAGAAAGAAGCTTTCAAATGAGAATTTTATCAGTAAGGCCCCTGCATCAGTGGTTGAAGCGAATAAAACCAAGTATAATGAATACCAGGAGAAATTAAGATCGATTCAGGATAACATCGACAAAATCAATAAATGGAGGAAATCCGATGAGTAACAAGGCCCTGGAATTGGAAAAAAGTGACGCCAGGATAGTTGAAGGAGAATTCATCAACATAAAACAGAGCAAGGTCAGGGCGGTTGAAGGAGGCCACGTAGAGATGCAAAGGGTATGCGCCTTGACAGTCGACGGTGAAAAGGTGGACGCTTCACAGAGCGCCTCATGCGTTATGAGAGCAAATGAAATAAGTCTGAACAACGGCTTCAGCATGGTGACAGTCGGCGAAGAAGTTTCTCTTGAGTCATCATGTTCGCTTGTAACGGCGGCCGGGAAAAGCATAAATAACGTCAGCAGAAGCGCAGTAGGCGTAATGGCGTCAAATACTATAAATGCGGAAAACAGCGCGTCCTTCATAATGGTTGCAAAAAATGTTCAGGGCAATGTAAGGACGATCCTGGACTGGCGCTCGGCCCTCGCCCTCGGCGCAGTATTCGGCGGGGTGTTCGGGTTGATGAAATTGTTGTCGAAGAAATAATATAGTTGTTAGTTGTTAGTTTTAGTCTAACAACTAACAACTTTATTGTTTGCAATTAAAACTATGATCGATACAAACCTCACAGACAAAATCCTCCTCAACGCCCTGCATGAAGACGTCGGCAACGGCGATGTGACGACGTCCGCCTTGATCACGGAAAGCCATGTTTCTCATGCGGAGATCATTGCAAAGTCCGATTTGATCCTTGCCGGTATTCTTTTTGCGGAGAGGACCTTTCATTTAATAGACAGAAACGTGAAATTCAAGACTCTTAAAAAAGAGGGCGGCCGCGTTAAAGCGAAAAGCGTCGTCGCAAAGATCTCCGGCAGCACGAGGGGCCTCCTAATAGCTGAAAGGGTGGCTCTCAATATCCTTCAACGGCTTTCGGGAATTGCCACTCTAACGGATAAATATGTTCAACAAGTGAAAGACTTCGATGTTAAAATCTTGGACACAAGGAAAACGGCGCCGGGCCTCAGGTATTTCGATAAATACGCGGTAAGGGCAGGGGGCGGACATAATCACCGGTACGGTCTTTTTGACGGCGTGCTCATCAAAGACAATCATATAGCAGCGGCAGGCGGGGTAGGGGAGGCTATAAGAATGGCCCGTTCAAAAATCCAGCATTTATTAAAGATAGAGATCGAGGTGAAAGATATTCCTGAAGTAAAAGAGGCCCTTTCATCCCGCGCAGACGTAATCATGCTTGACAACATGCCTGTCGATATGATGAAAAAAGCGGTAAGCATTATCCGGAGCAAAAACCCTGAAGTAATTATCGAAGCGTCAGGCAATGTGACTTTGGAAAACGTACGTTCAATCGCAGAAACGGGCGTTGACCTGATCTCCATAGGAGCGCTTACCCATTCCGCGCCCGCCGCAGACGTGAGCATGAAGCTTGTGTCTTAGAATGTATTGGAATTCCCCCCTACAGTAATTGACATTTATTCCCGGTGTGATAAAATTTGCGTAAAAAGAGAGCGGTATGATTTAAATCATAACTGCCCTTTGAATTAATGCATATCCTCATTGCGGAGCTTACGGCGAAGGCCGTGCCCGCCGCGGATTGGTTTTTGAGATCAACCCTTCCCGATGATCGCATGGGGTGATTTTTTTGTCGGGAAAGCACCTTACGATATCAGCTTGAGGGCGCATTAGAAACGATCACCGGGTCTGGGGCCCGGGAAGGAGGATAAATAAAATGATAACGGGCAAAGAGGACCTGCTTCAGGCGCTGATAGAGGCCTTTCTTATGGAGAAGGGCACACGGGAGTTTTATTCTCAGGCCTCCGTAAGATCGGCGGACTATGAAGCGCAAAAGACGTTCAAAGAGCTTTCCGACTGGGAAGGGAAGCATATGGATTACATACAGTTTTTATATCAGTCGATAAACGGGGACCAGGAGGTAAGGAGCTTTGAAGAGTTCAAAAAAAGTGCGAAAGCTCCCATGACGGAGGCAGGCATTCCCGTAAAAGACCTTGAAGCAAAGATCGAAAGGTATAAATTTATGGATCAGAAAGAAGCCCTTGCATTGGCGATGGAGATAGAAGGGAAGGCCTATAATTTTTACCGCAAGCTGTCCGGGAGCGCGGAAGACGGAAATGCAAGGGTCGTTTTCAGGGGGATGATGGAGCAGGAAGTCAAGCATGTCGAATATCTTAAAAAGCTCAGGGTGAAGCTATTGAATGTTTATGAGGTGTCTTAAAGATGAACGCTATTGAGATTGCATTAAAGATGGAGACGGATGCGATAAAATTCTACGGCGACGCCTCCGAAAAGACAGAAAATGCCGTCGGTAAAAAAATGTTCCTGACGATCAGGGAAGATGAGAAAATTCTTTCTCATCTCAAGCGGGTAAATTCTCCGATTTGGACTGACTGTCTTTTTTTCCCCTCTATCAAGAGGGGATTAAGGGGTGTGTTTATTTTCAATCTTTTTGACATTGCCTTTAATGTCTTCCGAAGCCTTCTTAATACACACCCCTGCACCCCTCTTTTTAGAGGGGAATTCTTAACCCGCCCATCCTCTTTTTAAAAAGACAAGCTTATATTTACCCACTCATGTAACCCTTCAGTTACGGGATGTCACCTGTCATTCTGAGGAGCGAAGCGACGAAGAATCTCCTGCTTTATTAACGC
>JACRHB010000172.1 GCA_016217725.1 Nitrospirota bacterium
ACAGATAAAGACAATGACATAAATGAGATAGTCACATATTGTATATTCACCCAAAAGGTGAAAGGCAAAAGTTAGTTAAGCTTTTAATAACTCTGTGATAATCTGCGTTAATCTGTGGATAAATGCTTTTTTTAGGATAATAATTTATTATACCAACAGCGTAGAGCGTTATCGCGTTATAGCGTCGCTTCTTCATGAAAGACGAAGACAAGACAAAAGAGCAGCTTATCGGAGAATTGAAGGAGATGCGCCGCCGTCTTGCAGAGCTTGAGGCCTCGGAATCCGAATGCAAGAAGGCGGAGGAGATATTACAGAAGAGCGAAGAGCGGTACCGGCGCATCACCGAGGCGATCACCGATTACATTTATACCGTCCGCGTTGAAGAAAGAAGGCCGGTGGAAACAACGCACAGCGAGGCCTGCTTCGCCGTGACCGGCTATACCAAATATGAATTTGCCGCAGATCCCTATTTATGGATACGCATGGTGGCCGTAGAAGACCATGACCTTGTGCGGCAGCAGATCGAGCAGGTCCTTTCCGGTCATTTTCCCCAACCGATAGAGCACCGCATCATCCGAAAAGACGGGGTCTTGCGCTGGGTGGAAAGCACCGTTGTGCCACATCATGACTTAAACGGAAGCCTGATTTCATACGACGGCATAGTGCGCGACGTCACCGAGCGCAAAAAGGCCGTAGAGGAGCGCAAAAAGCTCGAAGAGCATCTCCGCCAGGCGCACAAGATGGAAGCGGTGGGACAATTGGCAGGAGGCATCGCGCACGACTTCAACAATATTCTTTCCGCGATAATCGGCTATGCAAGTCTCTTAAGGATGAAGATGCGCAAAGACGATCAGATGAAAGCCAACGTCGATCAAATAATCGCCTCCGCGGAGAGAGCGGCTAATCTAACCCGCAGCCTTCTTGCATACAGCAGGAAGCAATTAATAATCCCCAGGCCGGTAGATTTGAATGAAATCGTTTGGCGCATTGAGAAGCTTTTATTGCCCCTCATCGGAGAGGATATAGATTTCAGGACGAAGCTGACGGAAAACAACTTAACGGTACTGGCGGACGGCGCGCAGATTGAGCAGGTTTTAATGAGCCTCGCGACAAATTCAAGGGACGCAATGCCGAGAGGCGGGCAAATAATCATAGAAACCGGGGCCATGGAATTAGATGGTGATTTTGTAAGCGCGCATCCTTATATCATCCCGGGAGCTTATGCCGTGATATCTTTTACCGATACGGGCGCCGGTATGGACGAAGATATTATGGGGAAGATATTCGATCCCTTCTTTACAACCAAAGAGGTCGGAAAGGGGACCGGTCTCGGGCTGGCGATGTCATACGGCATAATCAAGCAGCACAACGGCTACATTGACGTTTTCAGCGAACCCGGACGAGGTACGACGTTCAAAATTTATCTGCCTCTGATGACGGTAAAACCTCAAGAAGCGGAAACGCCCCAGATGCCCGTCGCCTTTAAAGCAGGGCTGGAAACCATTCTGATTGCCGAGGATGATAAGGCCGTTAGAGAGATCATGAATCTGCTGCTTACCGAATTCGGCTATTCCGTGATAGCGGCAAAGGACGGAGAGGAGGCGGTGAACAAGTTCATAAAAAATAAGGACCGGATCGATCTACTTCTGTTCGATGCGGTAATGCCGAAGAAAAACGGCAGAGAGGCGTATGAAGCGGTTAAAGAAATACGGCCCGACATTAAGGCGCTTTTTGTGAGCGGATATACAGCCGATATCATGCATTCAAAGGGGCTGTTAGGGGAAGGACTGCATTTTATCTCAAAACCCGTGTCGCCCACCGAGCTTCTGGAGAAGATAAGGGAAGTGCTGTTACGTAACAAATAACTCCTTGCAGATTTACATTCCCTGCTGAAGCTCCCCGTTTTCTCCTTCATCACCCTGTTCCTCCCTCTGAATCAGAATTTTATTATAAAAAGCCGAAAAGGCGACACATATCGCCTTTATATTCAACAATGTTTTGATAATCTGTAGATGCTGCCGGGGACTTTCCGCCCATGTAATACTCCCCACCATAAATTTGAGTCTGTAGCTAAATGATTTTTTTAAGGATAGTTATAAGTAAGTTTGCCAGACCTATAGGATAATTGTAAAGAAAAAAATATAGGGAACCGTAACACGCAGGTTAGGTTATCCTTATAAAAAGGATGCGGTAATCCTGTCCTTTCTGCATTCATCTGCGTCCAAATTAATTCTTGTGATAGAATAAAAAAGCTATGAAAGTCATTGTTGCCATGAGCGGAGGCGTTGATTCTTCCGTTGCCGCGTATCTGCTTAAAAAAGAAGGACATGACGTGATCGGGCTGAGCTTTGAGTTGTGGGACAAGCGGGATATTAAAGCCTCCAGCGTCTGCTGCTCTATTGAGACCATTGAGCTCGCAAAATCAGTAGCGCGCAAACTCGGGATAGAGCATTACACGGTTGACGTGCGCGACGCTTTTTACACTAATGTGATTGAAAGCTTCTGCGCTTCTTATATTGAAGGAGCAACGCCTAACCCGTGCATCTTGTGTAACAAGTTCATCAAGTTCGATTTCCTCTTTAAAAAGGCTGAAGAATTGGGCGCTGATTTTGTCGCCACGGGTCATTATGCGAGGACAAAAAGGAGTCAGAAGTCAGAAGTCAGAAGTCAGGAGTTACCCCCCCATCCCCCCCTTGTTAAAGGGGGGAGTATGAACCCGTCACCCGTTACTCGTCACTTGTTACTCAAAGGCGTTGATGCAAAGAAGGACCAGTCGTATGTTTTGTACGTGATGACGCGGGAGCAGCTTGGAAAAACCCTCTTCCCCCTCGGCGAATTGACAAAAGAAAAGACGCGGGAGATCGCTAAAGAGCTTGATCTCGTAACCGCTTTAAGGCCGGAAAGCCAGGAGATATGCTTTGTCGGCGATGGCAAGTATGTGGATTTCATAAAAAGTTTTTCACCTGAGTCCTTGAAGCCGGGACCAATAATCGATATAAACGGAAAGGTTGTCGGAGAACATAAGGGGATCGCATTGTATACCATCGGTCAGAGGAAAAGACTCGGCATATCCTCTTTAAGTCCTCATTACGTTGTTGACATTGACAGAAAGGGCAATGCCATTATGGTCGGCTCCAGGGAAGGCGCAATGAGAAAGAGCTTTAAAGTAAAGGAGATGAACTGGCTGGCAGTAGATGGTCTGCCGGGAACTTTAAATGTAAAAGCAAAGATACGCTCCACAATGAAGGAAATGCCCGCAGCAATACAGCCGGACGGCAGCGGCGGCGTTATTGTGGAGTTTGATGAGCCGCAGTGGGCGCCGGCCCAGGGACAGAGCGCCGTGTTTTACGATGACGACGTTGTAATCGGCGGCGGGATAATAGATTCACGTCCCGATTAAAATTTTCTGTTTTATTTTTTAGATTTTCATTGTATACTTATAATTCAAAATGCCCAAATACAAGATAGGATGCAGCGGATTCTTATACGATTCATGGAAAGCAGCCTTTTATCCGGAAGACCTTCCGCATAGAAAATGGCTGTCCTTTTACATGGAAAAGCTCAATACTGTCGAGCTTAACGTCACTTTTTACAGGCTCTTGAAAAAAGAGGCCTTTGAAAGATGGTATAAGGAAACGTCGCCCGATTTCGTATTCTGCCTGAAAGGGAGCCGCTTCATCACTCACGTCAAGAAGCTCAAGGACGTGGAGCTGCCGCTTTCGACTTTTTTCAATGCAACGGCCCCCCTCCTTGAAAAACTCCACGTCGTGCTGTGGCAGTTGCCGCCCAATCTGAAGCTCAATTTAAAGAACCTTGAGGATTTTGTAGAAACCCTTAAACAGTTTCCCGTGCGTCACGCCTTTGAATTCAGGCACAAAAGCTGGCTTACCAAAAAGGTCTTCAACCTCCTGGCCGCCTCAAATATGGCCTTATGCATGGCCGACTGGCCTGACTTTATCAATGACCTGCCTTCGACGGCAAACTTTATATATATCCGCAGACACGGCGAAGGCGGCAGCTATGCCACGAATTACACCACCGAGCAGTTAAAGCAGGATGCAAAGAAGATAAAAGAATATCTGAAAGAGGGCAAAGACGTATATTATTATTTTAACAACGACGCCTTTGCATATGCGCCGAAGAATGCCATTGAATTAAAGACCCTCCTCGAAGAGATCCTTCCCAAGTCCCTTTTGGAAAAGACGGAAGAAACAAAAATAAAACCCGTAGAGAAAAAGCCCGCGGCAAAAACGGTTAAGGCCGTAAAACCGGTTCCGAAGGCCGGGAAGAATTCCAAAAAACCTGCAAAAACTGCCCCGAAAAAAAACGCCCGCAAGCCTGCAAAAAGAAAATAGCTGATGCGTCCTGACTGGGATAATTACTTTTTGGAGATCGCAAAAGTCGTATCGTCAAGGGCTACCTGCCTGCGCAGAAAATACGGCGCCGTCATCGTCAAAGACCGCGTCATAGTAAGCACCGGCTACAACGGCTCCCCGCGCGGGATGGTCAACTGCATAGATACGCAAAAATGCACAAGGAAAGAGCTCAACATCCCGTCCGGAGAAAGATATGAATTATGCGAAGCGGTGCACGCCGAGCAGAACGCGATCATCAACGCCCCTCCTGACAGGATGAAGGAAGCGACCATTTACATTGCGGGTTTTGAAGAGGATAGAAGCTTTGCAAACGGAAAACCATGCAAGCTGTGTGACCGGATGATCAGAAACGCGCAGATCGCGGAGGTAGTATATCTGAACAACGACGGGACGCTGCAGAAGGTGAAGATATTTTAGCCGTGTAGCGCCCCCCGTTAATCTGGTGGCGGTCATCGTCGGGGATAAACCCCGACGCTACGTTTTCGGGTAGCGCCCTCATTTATTGAGGGCGGTTTGGGAAACGTCGGGATACCTCGTATGCAACCGGATGTAACAATCCATAAAGGCCAAAAAGATAAACCGGTCGTAATCTTCATACACGGCCTCGGAATTGATAAAGATATATGGCTCAATCCCCTGAACACGAAGATATTTGCTAAAAACGTCCCGATAAAGATATTTGCGGCAAAACTCCCCAGGCCATTAATCCCCCCGTGCCCCCCTTTAAAAAAGGGGGGGTACTTAAACGGCAAACTCACCATCGGCGATATCCCCGAAAAAGTGGACAGCTTATGGACTGCGCTGAAGGACAGGGGATTCAATCTCGTATGCTGGAGCCAGAGAAGACCCGTAGGCCCGATGGATGCCGCAGTGGAAGAGTTGAAAAAGATCATGGAAATCGTCAGGGAATCCTTTCCGGGCAAGCCGGTCGCTCTCATCGGTCACAGCCGGGGAGGCCTCATCGCAAGAAAATTTATGGAGGCAAAGCCGCCTGAAGTGACGGCCCTCATAACCATCTCGACGCCCCATTCGGGCAGCTCCTTAGCCCTTCTCGGCAAATACCTCAAACCCCTGTCACCCCCCCTCAAAGTAATTCTGCCCAAGGATGCCCACGGCACTCTTTCAGGGGTTTTGAAAAGGTTCAGTGAATTGATCGAAGGTAATGCAACAAGAGAGCTTCTGCCCGGCTCGGATTTCTTCAAAAGCCTGAAAGACGTTCCTGCCGATGGAGTAAAATATATGTCATTCGGCGGGACAAAGACAAAATTGCTTACTGTTTACACGTGGAAAAGGCGGCATGATGAAATGCCGTATCCGACCCCGCTATTAACAATCCCCGATTCATTGCTGAAGATCCTGCCGTCTTCAAAGCTGCCGGATGAGTTAAAAACCGGCAAAGGAGATTTCCTGGTCTCCGCAAAAAGCTCCGAGCTTCCCTGGGCGTCAAACCATTATAATGTATCCGCCAACCACATAACGATCCTGTGGAATAAAAAGGTTATTGGGAATACGGTTAAGATATTAGAGGAGATATCATAAAATTTTCGGTTCAATCTGCAAAGATTGAACCAGCAGGTAGCGCCCTCATTTATTGGGGGCGGTTTTGAAAACGTCGGGGGTAAACCCCGACGCTACGGTCTTTTAAACTTTTGCTCTTTTTTTAGGAAAACATGCCTTTGAAAAGACAGACCAAAAAGAAGAAAAACCCGTGTCCCGACTGTAACTTCTGCCAGTGGTGCAGTGATGAAAGGTGCAGGGTGTGCAGGCATCCGGTGAAGAAGTGTAAACGGAAAAAGAGAAAACCTCACAAGCCTCTGTTTCTTAAATTTTAGGCTCTACGTTACATAATGCTATACGTTAAACGTGTCCGGTTAACGTGTCCGTAAAAATAACGGACACGGACAACGGTCACGGTTCACGAGCTCTACGGCATGCTTACGCTTAGCTCGTAGCTTCCGACGGATACCTTGTCGGCCATCCCCTTTTTCCAGAGAAAATCGACAACCTTTGCCTTTGAAGTCTTTGGGACCATCAGGATCAATTTTGCGCCGAGACCCGTGAGAGTCTTCCATTCATCCGCTTTCCCGGAGGTGATGCTGCCTTCGGTCTCAACCTCCATGATCGCGAGGACAAGGCCGTGATTGCCGAGGATCAAATCGGGGTGATGCCCCTTGAATTCGTTTTTCTTCTCCTCAAGATTGATCCTGACGTCATTGTAATCCCGTGAGAGTTTATCCTTCAGATAGGAGACCATCCAGTCGTGAATCAATTTTTCGTTTTTCATAGCTTCTTAATTCAGCCGCAGACTTTCACTGACTTATTTTAAGTAAGAAGTAGGAAGTGGGAAGTAAGAAGTAAGAAGTAAAATGTTTTTTTCTTAACTTCTCACTTCTCACTTTTAACTTCCCACTTTATTTTGCCCGTGTCCGTCAGTGGCAAAATACTACAATTTCATCTTATACGTCAAATTTAAAATAAAATCCGGAGCGCCCGAGGTATTCACATCTTCCGTCAACGAAAGCTCAAAGCTTCTTTTGCCTGTTTTGTATCTGCCGCCGAGAACAAGGAGCCAGGCCTCCCGGTCAACGGCTGAAATATCCGTTTCAGGATATATGGCGGACTGCCCCTGAAGCTGGATAAGAAAATTCAGACTTTCCCCTAAAGCCGCCTCTGCCGCCGCTCCGCCGTAGATGAAATTCTTCAACCCTATTTTTTCTTCTCCGCGCACGGCTCCCGGGAATACGGCTCCCAAATTCCAGTACGTCATGATGCCGTCCGTAAATTTTTTATCCAGCAGAAAGGCTATTCCCCCGTCCACGCTGCCGCTGCCGTAACCCGTCTTCGCGTGTCCGGTAGGCAATTCCACGTCCCCTTTCACACTCAGTCCGAATCCATCCGGGGAAATGAGAGACCTTTTCAGGGCCAGCCTGACGTCTCCGATATTTGTCCCGCTTTTGCCATCGATGATCGCTTTGCCGTCCCTTTTAACCTCGTAAAGAAATTCATTATGCGGCCTTTGGCTTCTGCCGTAATCAGGGAAGCCGAACGTATCGTGATAGCCTTCCAAGAAACCGTCCATAAACCCGCCGCCGATTATCAGGACGGGAATGTCCATGTCGAATTCAACAATGTCTTTTATCATCCTTTTATATCTGAAATTCAATTCGGTGATCTCCATGTCGAGGTTGATAACCCAGTCCTTCGAATTCTCAACGGTGTATGTGCTTGAATGCGACAGGCTGTATGACATGGAGCTTTCAGGCGCAGCCTTTTCGAGGCAAGGCTGGTCGGCGTGCAGGAAGAGGGGATAAAGGTTGTTCACCTGCAGGGGGCCTTCAAAAGAATAAGCTGCGGAGAAAGGAAGGATAAGCGATAAAATAAAAAGTGCAACAGCGCCGCATATTTTTCTCACTGTGCGCCCTTCCCCAGCCTTTCCTTGTTCTCCATCAAAGCCCGGATTGGTTTTAGTCCGTAAGGACTGCCTTTTTCAATTGCTGTAATGACGGTGCCGCCGCCGGTAAAGAAATAGTACTTCGTATTGTCGAGTATGGAAAGATAGAGGCCGGGACAAAGGTTTTTAAATTCCTGGAGGGTGTCGCCGCCGCCGTACATTTTTAACGCATTCTCGTTTTTGTCTATGGTTTCGTCCAGCGCCTTTGAGCCTTCGGTGAAGTGAGGGGTGAATCCCATCACCGCGTTTACAAAGATGGTTTTTGCATTGAGTATGACTTCTTCAATTTCTCCGTCTACGAAGGACCTGGGGTCAATGTCCAGTATGTATCCATACTTGTTCCCGCTTTGGAAGTCGTCAATGGATATCGTTCTGTGTTTGCCCTCGAGCTTTCCTTCCATTGTGTCCGATTCGACTATGTAAGGAAGCTCGATCAGCTTCTGCCTTTCTTCATCAATGCGGACCAGCTTTCTCGCGGCTTCTATGTCTTCTTCCGCAACGCCCTGGATGGAGATATCATATTTTGCGCAGAGATAGCCGTTATATAAAACTCCGCCTAATATTATGTAGTCCGCCTTTTCATAGATCGCATAAAGAGGCCCGATCTTGGTATCGTATTTTGAGCCTGCGACAACCGCGAGAAACGGTCTTTCAGGGTTCATGACGCGCTCGAGGTTTGCTATCTCCTGCTGCATCAGAAATCCGGCGTATGAAGGGATAAACTTGGTGATATCATACGTTGTAACGTGGGGCTGCCAGGAGCCGAAGGCGTCGTTGACATAGACGTCCGCAAGGTCGGAGAGCTGCACGGCAAAATTATCTCTGAAAAACCCCTCGCCTTCCTCGCCCCGGAACCATCTTGTATTCGGGAGGTAGACGCCGCCGATCTTTCTGTTCTTTAACTCCTCGATGGCATCATATATTTCGTCGCATAATCCCGCTATGCCGAGCTCGGCATCTATCTCGCACTGCGGGACGTAAAAATCGGTATGGAGCTTGCGCTTCAGGTATTCGACGATCGGCTCCACGGAATCGCCGGGGCTGCACGTGATCTTTCCGGTCTTTTTATCTTTGGGTCTGCCGACGTGGGTCATAAGGATGGGGCGGCCTCCCCGGGCGACAATGTAGTAAAGGGTGCCGATGGTCTTATCGATCCTGTAAGGGTCTCTTATGACGCCCTTTTTAACGACATTATGATCAAATCTGACGAGGACGACCTTTCCGTTGAGATCGGCATCCTGTATAAGAGGCAGTCTTTTATCCAGGTTATAATTCGGCATAGCACATTTTATCAGAAGAAAATTTTTTTGAAAAGGCCAAACACCTCATAAACGTAACCCTTCAGTTACGGGTTCTAATATCCCCCCTTTAGCAAAGGGGGGCGAGGGGGGATTTTTATATGACTCTATAATTATTCAATAAAATCTCCCCTAACCCCTCTTTTCCAAAGAGGGGAATTATCTAATCCACCCTTCACTGAA
>JACRHB010000017.1 GCA_016217725.1 Nitrospirota bacterium
GACGGACGCCGGAATTTCGCCTTGTTTACGCTGTTTCTTAGACCAGCACTCGTAAATGATATTATCTTTCTCGATCTCCGTGCCGGACTTGATGAATTTAGGAAATAGGCACGAATGAGAGCAGTATTGCACCCGTAGGGGAGCGGTTGACTGTGGTTTTATCCGAGGTATAGCGGGCATATCAAATAAAAAACGCTCTCCGTTTGAATAGTGACTAAAGGCGAATGCCAGTTGGCCATTTAAGTCATTCTCTTTTACAACAACGATTGCCATTATATTACGGTTGGTGAGGGCGTAACGGATGCTTGTTGCTTCAAATGAGCCGTTATACCGGCTGGCAAGACGGCTTACGGAGTTAAATGAAAGTGATAGGCTTAAAGAATCTGGGACGAAATGTTTTATCGGATACATGATTTCCGATCCGGCATGAAATGCCTCTCGTTCGATAGTCTTTTGGACGGCGAGGTCAATGTCTTTTCCGATCAGCTTTAGATTAAATTTCGGATGCCACGGAACAATTTCATGGCCAGATTCATGGACGAGTGTTGTCCTTTCACGATGCGGGTTGAGATTATCTGCGAGAAGGATTAAATTCATGTCCCTAATCATTACCGCTGGAGTTTCATCATCGAAAATATCGCCGAGAGCGTCAGCGTATTCCGGGTATTCCGCAGGCTTTACTTTCTTAATCTCAAACCCCAGAAAATCGATTACATCGTGTTCGTCAACGTAGTGTCCTTTGATCCCCATGCGCTTGATTAAATCCCTGCCATAAAGGAAAGGGTGAGAGCCAAGATAATCTTCAAGTGCGATCTTCATTTCTTTTCTTTTTCTTCCCTTTGGAGATGTTGCAGGAATTTTTTAAGGGCCTGCTTGTTTCCTTCGTTCAGGTTTTCATAGCCACGGCAAATAAATTCTGCACCCGGGGCCGGAGGTTCATCCAATGTTGATTTCGAGTGTCTCAATTCGGCCTCTGCCGCATTTGTCAAAGTTTCTACTTTGCATCCGTAGCACTCGGCCAGTTTAGACAGTATTCGCATTGTTGGAATACTACGCTGACCGCTTTCGACCTGCGACAGGTAGGCGTTGGAGATGTGTATCTTTTCTTCAACGTCACGCAAGGTCATTTTCCTATCCTCACGCAGTTCTCTTAAAAACTTTCCAAATTGTCCCATAGGTCACTCTCCTTTCGTAAAAAGAATATACCATAACTGCTACACAATTGCAAGCATTATTTTTACTTTTTAGATTGACATAATCCCATCTTCAAACTATACTAATAGTATAGCAATATGCTTAATTTCTGCAAGAAAGGAGATAATACAATGGTAGTAGCGTTGAGAAAGGAAAAAATAAAAAAGATACTCGCCCGCAAGAACATGTCGCAAAACGCTTTTGCCTTTCGCATTGGCGTAAGTAGTGGCTATATGTCTCAGCTTATGTCGGGTATCCGTAACCCCTCTCCGTTATTGAGGGAGAGACTTTTGACGGTATTAAAACTCGATGAAAATAATTTTGATAAGATTTTTAGGATTAGAAATACAAACAGATGAAGAACGGTTATAAGGTCGAAATAATTTCCAATGACAATGTGGATGACATTCACGACGGTCTTCGCATCATCGCACGGATAATCGCCCGCAAATATCTGGCCCGGCATGGCATGGCTTTGGCTGATGAGGTCTTAGCGATAGAGGAAGGTGAATGTGTCGGACAACACGTATAAAACAAGCGACCTGTATCTGTCGGCTTATTTGAAAGCCAAAGGATTGCGGTTGCTGGATAAACGCCGAGACGGTAATAAATTCGTCTTTATCTTTGATGACCGGCAAGACCGTAAGGATTTAATTCAAGAGTTTTTTAATGACGGCATGGTAAACATTACGGCGTTTAAGAGCGCCATTCAAGACTTAAAGACGATGGTCTTTAATGTATAAGACAAGGAGCATATTGATATGGAGATTGTAAAAAGTAAAATTCCGCAACAGCTACAAAAAGACGGCTTCGGCTTTGTGATGCTGAAAGCCCGGACAAAAATCCCTTTCGAGCAGGACTGGCAGAATAAAGCTTATTCATTCACCGAGATTCAGGCGTGGATTGATCAGGGTGGTAATTACGGCGTTCAGGGTGGTTATGGCAGGCTTGTCATTATTGACGCTGACAAGCCGGAAATTGTCGACATTCTGACAAATAAATTCCCCGAGACGCTTACAGTCAAGACGCCCAGACAGGGCTTTCATTATTATTTCTTCTGTGAAAGCATAGACAAAAAGATCGTCTTAAAGAAAGATGCGCCCGAAAAGAAAGACGACCACTTCGGAGAGGTTATCGCCAAAGGCTCGCAAGTCGTGGGGCCCGGGTCAATTCATCCGGACACTGGCACGGAATATGAGGTTATCAAGGACGTAGAGATTGCAGAGGTAAGCCGTGAGTTAATCTTCTCCGAGTTTATCGAATACATTCCGCTTGAGCTTCCGCAAAAAGACGCTGAGACAGAAATCGAAAACATCAGCGTTATTGACGTCCTCAATAAAAAAGGCGTTCAGCTTCACCATGTCGGAGGCCAACTTGTTTGTGGTCATCCGGTGCATGGCTCAACGAATAATAATAACTTCGTGGTGCATCCGGAAAAGAACGTCTGGCATTGTTTCAGGTGTGGCACTGGTGGTGGGGCATTGTCGTTGATTGCGGTATTGGAAGGCGTGCTCCAGTGTAACGAAGCGGTTGCCGGAGGCTTGAGGGGTGACAAATTCACAGAGACATTGCGCCTCGCAAAGGATGTTTACGGCTTTGATGTAAAGATTAAGCCTTTGACACAGGCCGAGACGATCCTCTCCGAAGATAAAATAACCGCTCTTGAAACACGCATCAAGGCTATACCAGCCGATACCGCACCGGTCAAGATTCCCGCCCTGCTTGATCCTATCCTGAAAGACATCGCAGGTTTTAACATCGCTCAAGGCGACGCTCTCTTAAAACACACGATCAAAGAACATTTCAGCTTCACCAATGATGACCTTAAAAGCTACGA
>JACRHB010000177.1 GCA_016217725.1 Nitrospirota bacterium
AAAAACGGCATTACATCCGCAGATTTCACAGATAAAGACAATGATATAAATGAGATAGGCACATATTGTATATTCACCCAAAAGGTGAAAGGCAAAAGTCAGTTAAGCTTTTAATAAATCTGTGATAATCTGCGCTAATCTGTGGATAAATGCTTTTTTTAGGATTATGAGAAAGAGCCAGAAAAAATATCCCGCTTGATGAAATTAGATGTCTGTTTTAGGTAATATATTCCCGGATGATAATCGGAATACCAAGAGAGATCAAGGAGCATGAATACAGGGTTGCGATCACGCCTTTCGGGGTAAGAGAGCTTGCAAAAGAAGGACACCGGGTAATCGTTGAAAAAGCAGCCGGCCTCGGAAGCGGTTTTTCCGATGAAGAGTATCTCCTGGCGGGCGCTGAGCTAACGGACAGGGGAAGCTTATTCGGCAATTCCGAACTGATCGTAAAAGTAAAAGAGCCGGTCCCGGGTGAATACGACCTGTTTCGCGACGGGCAGGCATTGTTTACGTTCCTCCACCTCGCCTCCAATCCCGAGCTTGTAAAAATCTTATTGAGAAAAAACATCTCCGCGTTCGCTTATGAGACGCTTGAGGCAAACGGCTGCCTGCCGCTCCTCACGCCCATGAGCGAGATCGCCGGAAGGATGGCCCCCGTTGTGGCGGCATATTACCTGCAGAAAATACACGGCGGATTGGGACTGCTTCTGACCGGCGCGGAAGACGTTCCCCCTGCGCAGGTGGTCATCCTGGGAGCCGGTGTGGTCGGGATGAACGCCTTAAAGGTCGCTTACGGAATGGGCGCAAAGGTGGTTGTTTTAAACAGGGGCGTTGAGAAGCTTAAACGGATAGACGAGCTGTATAAAGGGATGGTAAAAACAGCTCCGGCGGAAAAGGAGCATATAGAGGCGGAGACGCTGAGGGCGGACGTGCTGATCGGCGCAGTTTATATTACGGGCGCAAAGACTCCGAAGCTGATCTCGAGGGCTCTTGTCTCAAGGATGAAAAAAGGCTCTGTAATCGTGGACGTTTCAGTCGACCAGGGGGGGTGCATAGAAACCACAAGACCCGCAACGCACTCCAGCCCGGTCTATACGGTTGACGGGATAATCCATTACACGGTTGCAAACATGCCGGGCGCATACCCGAGGACTTCTACGCTCGCCCTCACGAACAAGACCCTTGAGTATGTTGAAATCCTTGTAAGCAGCGGCATTGAAAAAGCTGTAAAAGAGAATGAGACGTTAAAAACAGCCCTTAATACTTATAACGGGAAAATCACGCACAAAGCGGTCGCCGAAGCGATGTCGGCGCTTATAGATTAAAACTGTCAACGGAGGATTGAATTGTTCAAGAAAATCGTTTTCTTTCTCGTCTTGCTTCAGAGTTTTTCAAGCGGTTCAGCATATGCCGAAGGTTTCGGCCTGGGGACACACGCCGGTTTCGGCGTCATTAAATATGAGGAGAATACATCCGCCTTCGGAGATGAGGTCGAATCGAAGGCTGTGCTCAATACAGCGCTCTTCGGCGTATCCGGAGAGTATTCCTTGAAAAAGCCGGATAATTTTTTTGCGGGCATTACTACCGACTGGGCCTTCGGCTTGGAAGACAGGGAGAACTGGAAGGAGAACGGGGTAAAGATCCAGACAGACGACCTGGAGATCTTCGGGCAGTTTTATGATATCAGGTTCGGTTACAAAAACAGCATAAGCAGCTTTTACTACAGGGCGTATATTTCGGGAGGCTGGGACGGAATACATTTCAGCAGGGATAATTTTGTAGTGAGCGGGAGGCCTGAAAGCGGCAGCGTAACCGAAAATTTCAGCTTATGGCGAACCGGCGGGGGAATCGGCGCAGGTTACAAATTCGACAAATGGGCGCTGGACGGGAGAGCGGCCTATGCTTATTATCCCAGAGGGCAGGTAAGAAACAGCAGCCTGTCGCAGTTTACATTTGACACGACCGGCGCCTGCCTTGACGTGGGAGCAGGGATTGCCCGTGAGCTTATAAAGAACGTAAATCTTTATCTCGGCGGCAGCTACACTCTCATTGAGCTGAAAGAGAGCGATATAGAGAGGGACGATTCGGTCCAGGCCGTATTCCCGGAGAGTGAGACACAGATTATTGTCGGGGTAGCCAACCTGACGTTTGCGTTTTAAATTACAGTTTCTTCTCGTACTTCTCAAACAGCTTCAGGCCTTCGAGGTGTTTTTCGGTGAAGTCGTAAGATATTATTTTCCAGTAGCCGACCAGCTCCTTCTCGCTCAGCCACTTCTTCTGCGGCGCCTCTCTGGCGATTAAAGGGTATTTTCTCTTTGCATATTTCCCGGCGCTTACCAAATCGGATGAGAGTTTTCTGACAAGCTCTTTCTTCTCTCCGGCGGTCTCTTTCCTCACGATCCACAGCGCAAATACAAAGGGAAGCCCGGTGTATTTATCCCACAATTCCCCGAGATCGTAGATATAAAGTTGAGAGTTAAGAGTTGAAAGTGAAGAATTAAGTTTTGTTTTTGGTTTTTCACTTTTAACTTTCAACTTACAACTTTTAACTATCTTCTTCGCCTCCCTCATCGCGGTGTCGCCGATGTGGAGGACTGCGTCAAAAGAAGACAGGATGTTTTTAACGCTTTGCCGGTTCACCGGCGTGAATTTGCATTTCAGCGACAGGAATTCCTTGAGGATTATTTTTAAAAGGACGACGGAGGTCTCGGAGTCCGAAGTCAGGGCGATCTTCTTTCCGCCGAGCTCATTTATCGGCAGCCTTGAAAAAAGCAGGATGCTTTTTATAGCGCCGGACGAGCTTATTGAAAACCACGGGAGAATGCGGTATTTGTCTTTGTTCCTCAAATATTCAATGGAAGAGGATATGCTGACGTCGAGCTCACCGCTGCGCAGCATTTTATTCAGCTTTGAAGGCACGCCCCTGATAAATTTATACGCCGAGCCGCTGCACTCTTTTTCGAGATAATAAAAAATCGGGAAAAGGTTTGCATACGGGATCCTCCCGATTTTGAGCTTTGTTTTTTTCATGCCGTTAACTTTTCAACCTAAAAACCTTTTAGCCACGAAGTTTCACGAATTATCACGAATAAAATCAGGACATAGATTTTCGCAGACATACACAGGTAAGTTCGTTTTTTTTAAATCCTGATAATCTGCATTTATCTGCGTCCAAATTCTTTTATATCCCTTCGTGTTTATTCGTGTATATTCGTGGCTAACTACCGTATTCAGTTTCAAATCTTAAATTGTAAATTACCCCTTTATCACTCCCAGCGGCCTGAGCTTTGCGACCTTCTTTGACAGGCCTGCGTTATGGACGACGTCCACGACACGGGAGACGTCCTTATACGCCTCGGGCATCTCTTCTGCAAGCGTTCCCCTTCCCGTGGCCCTTACGATTATTCCCAGGTCCGCCATTTCTCTCCAGATGGCGCGTCCTTTAGCCCTTCTCATCGCCTCATGCCTCGACATCAGCCTTCCTGCGCCGTGGCACGTCGAGCCGAAGGACTCTTTCATCCCCCTGTCCGTTCCTATGAGGACGAAGGAGGCCCTCCCCATATCGCCGGGTATTATAACAGGCTGACCGATATTTTTATAAGCGTCGGGAAGCTCGGGATGTCCCGGAGGGAACGCCCTTGTTGCGCCCTTGCGGTGTACGACAAGCTTCATTTTTTTACCGTTAACAGTATGCTCTTCCACCTTTGCAATGTTATGCGCAACGTCGTATATCAGACTCATCCCGAGCATTTTCGGTCCGGCCTTGAAGACATTTAAGAATGATTCCCTCACCCAGTGCATTATGAACTGTCGATTGGCCCATGCAAAATTCGCCGCGGCCCTCATTGCGGCAAGATAATCCCTCGCCTCAGGGCTGTCAAAAGGCGCACAGGCCAGCTCCCTGTCGGGAAGGTTGATGCCGTATTTCTGAACGGCCTTCTGCATTACTTCGAGAAAATCAGTGCACACCTGATGGCCGAACCCGCGCGAGCCCGTGTGGATCATCACGGTAATCTGATTTTTGAATAAGCCGAGCGCATCGGCGATTTCCTCATCATACACTTCGTCCACGCATTGAATTTCCGTGAAGTGATTCCCTGAGCCGAGCGTGCCGAGCTGGGATTTGCCGCGCTCATATGCCTTGCTGCTGATCAGATCGGGCTCCGCGCCTTCAATGCATCCGTTAGATTCAGTATGTTCGAGGTCTTCCCTTCCGCCGAAGCCCTGCTCCACGACCCAGCGCGCACCTTGAAGAAGGACCTTTCTGTGTTCTTCGGAATTTAACTTCAGTTTGCCTTTCGAGCCCACGCCCGTAGGGATATCTCTATAAAAGCCTTCGATAAGCTCTTTGATCTTCGGGGCGACTTCTTCTTTTGCAAGGCCGGTGCGCAGGAGCCTGACCCCGCAGTTGATATCATAACCGACCCCTCCCGGAGAGATAACGCCTTCTTTTAAATCGAATGCGGCAACTCCTCCGATGGAGAAGCCGTAACCCGTGTGGATATCCGGCATCGCAAGGGATGAGCCGACAATGCCCGGCAGCGCGGCGACGTTGGCGACTTGTTCGACGGAGCCTTTTTCGAGATCCCTTTCGAGAGTCTCATCGACGTAAATAATCCCGTTTGTGCGCATGCCGGCCTTGTATCCCTTAGGGACTTCAAGACGTGTTCCGTCAATCCTGTGCAAGCCTTCGATGGTCATAATTTCACCTCTTTTAACTTTCTCTTTTTTGTCATTCCGGCTGGTCCGGAATCTTTCTTCAAAAGGATTCCCGACGCGCTTCGCTTGCGGGAATGACGAAAAAGCGCTTAAAGCAGACACTAATCATATATCAAATATTACCACAGCCTCCCACCCTGAATTGACCTTTTTGACCGACAGGTTGTGATACGTGGCGGCTTTGATGAGCAGCCTGCTTTCGTTCACTTCCGGAGCAAAGATGCCACCGGAGATTTTTGATGTGAGTGTAATCCCCTCTTTCCCCCCCTTAGCAGGAGAGGGCAGGGGGGGTGAAATATTGACAACAAATCTCCTCCCTATGAATCCATACGTATCGAACAAAAAGATAAGCTCATTCAGCCAATTAATAAGCAAATCTTCATTCTTTTCGGCGTTCAGCGCAACTTGTTTTTTTTCCGCTTCTTTTATACCGGAAACGTCTGTAATGAGATCACTTAAACCTTCTGCAGCATTCTCAAAAAGCTCCTCCATGCTGTCGCCCCATATCCTGAGGCCGACGTCTCCCGAGGTGTCTATCTGCTCGTATCTTTTCATATTTATCCGCTTCGGCAGACGATCTGAAATCTCACAGCGTCCTCTTGAACGTCGTTATCGCCAATCCCATCATCAGGGCGGTGAACACGATGAGAAAAATTACATCGCCGCTGACGACCTTGAGTCCTGCATTTTTGAACAGGATGGACTTCAGCGCGTGCACGGCATACGCCTCCGGATTTATTTTGGAAAAGGCCTTTAACCAGTTGGGGAAGCTTTCAATGGGGTATACGGCGCCGCTGGGGAAGAAGAATATGACGTTTAAAAATCCGCTGAATATGCCGACCACCCTCGGATGATTAGCCCTTCCCAAAAACACGAACATCATGCTGAGAAGCGCCATCGTCGTAAGAATGACTATCAGGAAAATCGATATCCCTTGATCCAGCCCGCGTAAAAAAGGGATGCCCGTTATTAACATGCTTATTCCAAAGACGGCAAGCGCCGTTATCGTGGTGATTATCAGGCCGCTGATGATAAGCCCCAGGACAATGACGCCCCGCGATATGGGGGCGAGGAGGTAGCTTTCATTGGTCCCGAGGAATCTGTCCATAACGAGATTGAAGACCCCTGAGGTCATTGTGCCCATGAAGATCGCCATAATTACTACGCCGGGGACGAGGGACTGGTAGTAATCGACCATGCCGTATAAGTCAATGCCCCTCAGGTAAATTTCATCCGGCATCTCTCTTACCGGCGTATATTCCTGCCTGACCGCCCTTATGCTTCCGTCTATTGCGCTTCTTATCGTCTCTGCCGAGATGTTGTCCGTGTTGTCGATGAATAAACCGAGCTCCGGCTTTTTATTGAGCACGACCCTCTTTGTAAAATCCGGGGGGATGAGCAAAGCAGCCTTGTATATGCCGTTCCTTACGCCCTGAACGGCCGCGCCCCGGTCTTTCAACTGCACGAGGGAAAAGGTCTTTGCGCCCGCTTCTATCGCCCTCAGGTTTTCAATCACGCGCGATGCGTATGCGCCCGGATCCTGATTGACGACGACCACCGGGATGCCTTTGAATTTACCCTGAAAGGAATTGCCGAGGATGACGAGATACAGCAGAGGCATTACGAGGCTCATCATTATAACGACCGGGTTGCGCAGGAATTTTTTTATGTCGCGCTCTATGATTGCGAGTAAACGTATCATGCTATTATTATCTTTTTTATAAATTTGTACGGGCGAGGCGCGCCTCGCCCCTACTCATCTCCCCAGCTTCCGAGGAATGCCGGCGCCTATGAGGAAGCTCACCTTTTTTGCCTCTTCTTCGCGGATGGACTTGCCGGTATAGTGTATAAAAACGTCCTCAAGCGACTGCTGATGTATGCTTGCGGAGCTGACTGTCACGCCCGTCTCTTTGACCGCCTCGAGCAGGGACGGGAAGGTTCTGCGCCCCGTTATCGACGTATACTCTCAGGATATCTTCATGCATTTGAACTTTGTGCACGAATGGGATCTTTGCAATTGCCGCCTGCGCCGCGTCCGCTTTCGAAGTGTCGGCGAGGCTGAGGAAAATTATGTCGTTGCCCGGTATCCGGGCCTTGAGATTATCAGGCGAATCAAGGGCGATTATCTTTCCCGCGTCTATTATGGCTACCCTGTCGCAGAGGCTTTCAGCTTCTTCCATATAATGCGTGCTGAGTAAAATGGTGAGTGAATCTTTCTTTCTGAATTTCTCGATGAAGTCCCAGATGACGCGCCTGCTCTGGGGGTCCAGGCCTATCGTAGGCTCATCCAGAAACAGGATCTCCGGCGTGTGGACGAGGGCGCGGGCGATCTCAAGACGCCTCCTCATTCCACCGGAGTATGTCGCCACAAGATCGTGGGACCTGTTTGCAAGCCCCACGATCTCAAGCAGATAGGGTATCTGCTGCTTCCTCTCTTTTTGCGGGATGTTGTAAAACCTGCCGTAGATATCCATGTTCTCATAGCCTGTGAGATCAAGATCGCTGGTCAACGCTTGAGGCACAACGCCTATCCTCTGCCTGACATTGTCGGGGGCTTTGGTTACGTCCAATCCCGCGACAACCGCCTTTCCGCTTGAAGGCTTCAGAAGTGTGGTAAGGATCCTGATGAGAGTTGTCTTCCCCGCGCCGTTAGGCCCCAAAAATCCGAAGAACTCGCCTGACGAAACAGTAAAGCTCACATCATTTACCGCCGTGATCTCACCGAACTTTTTGGTTAGATTTGAAACCTCTATGGCGTTTGTCTTCTGCATGGCTGTTTATTTAGGGCGAGGCCCCGCCTCGCCCCTACATTTTTGGAATTTCGACGTTCACCGTCATGCCCGGTTTCAATATTTTTTCAGGATCATCGACACGTATCTCCACGTGAAAGGTTTTAATGTCCTGCACACCGTGACGGACGTCTTTCTGGGTGGCGAATTCCGCATATTTACCTATTTTTGATACAGCGCCCTTTATCTCTTTGCCGGGCAATCCGTCAACGGTGATATGTGCTTTGCCGTTAATGCTTATACGGCTTATCAGACTTTCTTCAACGTCGATCCTCACCCACAGATTCTGCATATCGACTATGGTAAGGACGGCAACCCCGGGTGAAATAAACTCACCGGCCTCCAACGCCTTAAAAACGACGGCGCCTGAAATGGGCGATTTTATCACCGTGTCGTCAAGCCTCGCCTTCTGTAGTAAAAGCGCGGCCTCTACCTCCTTTATATTCTTTTGGGCGGATACCAGTTGGCTCTGTGAATAATTCAATTGAGCTAGCGACTGGTTGACGCGCGCAAGGGCTGCATGATATCTTGCCTTTGAAGACTCGTATGCGGCCCTTAAAGCCTCAAAGGCCGCAACCGCCCTGTCTCTATCCGAATCCGATAACAGATTTTCTTTAAAAAGCGATACCGACCTGTCCATCTGCCTTTTGGCCTCTTCCATCTGGACCCTCGATTTCTCGACGTCGGCCTCGGCGTTTTTTACGTCGGCTTCGGTCGTCTTCACCCCGGCCTTTGAGCTTTCTACGAGAGCGGCGGCGCTCTTTGCATCCGTCCTCGCCTTTTCCAATGCCGCTGCGGCCTGATCCGCTGAAGCCCTGAGCTCATCGCTTTCAATCCGGATGACCGCGGCATCATTTTGAACCGTATCCCCTTCTTTGCAGCAAATCCAGGAAATCCTGCCGGATATCTTTGAGGCAAGATTCACCTCTGTGCCTTCAACGACGCCCGTCGTATTAATTGCCTTCGTTTGTTTCTCGTTAAGAAGAGAATAAACGATTACTCCCGTGATGATTGACAGCACGATTATCAGAATAACCGTTATACGTTTTTTCATCTGCTAATCCCCCTCACCCTAACCCTCTCCCGCAAGGGGAGAGGGAATTACTGATTGACTGTTTTCGGAAATAATTTCAATTATCGTCAATTCCGGCGGGGAAAGGAAGCGCACGGGCGGCCCGGCGGTGCCCGCTCCCCGGCTGACGTATAATGCGGAGCCTTTCGGCAGATTTATAAAACCCGTATGATGCTGGAATATAAAAGGAGTAATAAGGTTAATGGGGAAAATCTGCCCCTTATGCGTATGCCCCGAAAGCTGAAGGTCTAAAAGCCCGAGGCTCTTATTGTTTACATTCGATCTATGCTTCAACAATACGGTAAAAACGTCCGGAGAAAGCCCGGATAAGATATCTTCTTCCGACTTATGTGTTAAATTCTTCGAACCCCCGTTGCCAAACTCCAGGAGGTCGTCCACGCCTGCGATATTGATAATCCCTCCCGGGGTGACCGCGCGCCCCCTGAGCAAGTCAAAGCCGGAGTCTTCGATAAATTTCACGGAGCGTTTCAGCCCTCCGTAGAATTCATGGTTGCCGATTACGGCAAACTTGCCCAGTCTTGCGTGGAGCTTTTCCAACTTACCCGCGAGGCGGTCGACGTGATGGACCACTCCGTCCACGAGGTCGCCCGTGGAAACTATCAAGTCCGGCTTTACATTTTCGATCTCTCTGATGATTTTATCCAGAGTTTTATCTCTTACGATTATGCCGAGATGAAGGTCGGCGATCTGCGCAATCGTTATTTTGTCCGGGCCTTCAGGAAGTTTTGAAGTCCTGACGGTCAATTTTTCTACACGCAGGCTTCTTGCCTCAAATAATCCATAAGCATTAATTGCCGCGGCAATGAAAAGAGGCATGAAAAACGTATATGCAGGAGATATCACCGTCGAGGTTAAATCTTTCCCGAGCCATAAGCCGCCGTGCTGCGCGATGAGATTGTACGCTTCAACGACGAGGGCCAACGGAAAGAGGATTATGATGACCGAAACCCACATATAACCGATGTAGGCAAAAAGCCTTGCAGATCTTTCCGACCCTCTCAGGCTGTATAAATGTATCAACACCGGCGATAAAGCCATAAACAACAGCAGGAGTCCCAGGGGAATATCTACGGCGGCGCCGGCGCTTAATATATTCGACAGCTTGAAAAACACGTACAGATTGGCCAAGCCGTAGGCCGTTGAAAAAAATAAAAATACGAGCATTCCTGTTATTATCCTTTTCCCGTGAAACTATTATACCCGATGTAATGAGCAATGACGAATGAGCAATAAAAGTAACCCTTCAGTTACGGGTTAAGAGCTATTTGAGTTGTCATTCCTCCCGAAGCTTCGGGATCGGGAATCCTTCTTGCAAATCGATTCCGGACAAGCCGGAATGACAAAAAAGAATCGCTCAATTTAGGTAGCAATAAAAATGCCAAGAAGGAGTAAAATTAATTATTGTTTTTTATCAAAGAGATTGTGTGATAAGAAAGAGAACTTTTGAGTGTGCGCACATAAATCTTGACTGTCACAAAAGCGCCATGTGGTTCGATTTCACTGCAGCGCGTTGTTATGTCCCGATTATTTCATTTAATCCTTCTTCAGCCATCGCTTTCTCATAAGCTGGATCCAATTTGGCACATTCTTTCGCTAACCGATTGCGCTCTAATCTTTCTATCTTCTCGTTAACTGCTGTCTGAATTGCTTGGCTACGATTTAAAAAGATGTTTTCATGGACAAGATGGTCCAAACGACTAATAGAATTTTGTTCAAGCGTTATTGCGATTTTTGCTTTACTCATATATTCACCTCCCGGTATTACTACTTATCATACCGAATACCGGAAATACGGTCAAGGTGTTCTCGTTCGTCTGTTACGTAAAAAAAATATGCACGCAGGCGAAAGCAGGAAAGGGCAAAAAGAAGGAGAACACACCCCTTAATCCCCTCTTGATAGAGGGGAAATAACAGGGCGTATTGCGATACGCCCCTACGGTACGGGTGAACGGCCGTTCGCCCGTACAATCATTCATACCTCAGCGCGTCTATCGGGTCCAGCAGGGACGCCTTGTAGGCGGGATAGAATCCGAAGAATATCCCGACAAGGCCTGAAAAGCCGAAGGCTAAAAGAATTGAGTACGGCTCGATGATCGTCGTCCATTCCATAAGGAGCGACAGGAGCTCCGATATGCCCACGCCGAAGGCGATCCCGGCCACGCCGCCGATCAATGACAGCGTCAGCGCCTCGATAATGAACTGCGTCCTTATGTCCCGGGTCTTTGCTCCTACCGCCATGCGTATCCCTATCTCTCTGGTCCTTTCGGTAACCGACACGAGCATGATGTTCATGATCCCGATGCCGCCGACAAGGAGGGAGACCGACGCTATGGCCCCGAGCAGCACCGCCATGACTTTTGAGGACTCCTCCGCAGCCTGCATCATCTGGGTGAGGTTCCTGACAGTGAAATCATCATCCTGCTTCGGGCCGATGTGATGCCTCTGTCTCATCAAATTTTTTATCTGCTCCTCCGCCAATGCGAGCTCATCCGTGCTTTTTGCCTGGACCATGATTATGCTTATCCTGCCCGGTATGGCAGAGCCGAAAAGTTTTTTCTGGGCGGTTGTCACAGGCACATAGATGGTGTCGTCCTGGTCCTGGCCTGTCAGGGATTGGCCCTTGCTTTCAAGGACGCCGAGGACCGTAAAAGGGATTTTCTTGATCCTGATGATCTGTCCCACCGGATCCAGCCCTCCGAAGAGATTGTCCACGACCGTCTGTCCTAACAGGCATACCTTTGTAGCGCTTTTTACATCCTGCTCTGTGAAAGCCCTGCCTGCCGACAGCGACCAGCCCCGTATGGTCAGCATGCCCGGCGTAGTCCCTGTCACGCCGGTGGCCCAGTTCTGATTGCCGTAAACAACCTGTGCGACGCCTCCGAGGATAGGGGCCGCGCTCGATACCGCGGTGCTTTCCTTTACAATGGCGTATGCATCATCCAGGACCAGGGTAGCCCGGGTCCCTGCGCCCATCCTGACCCCTCCTGCCGTGGTTGCGCCGGAAAGCACCATCAGGAGGTTGCTTCCTATGCTCGAGATCTGGGCCTCTATCTGCCTGCTCGCGCCTGTGCCGACCGCAAGCATCGCTATAACCGCGCCTACGCCTATGATGATGCCTAACATGGTGAGGGACGACCGCATCTTGTTCGCCCTAAGCGCCCTGAGGGAGATTTTAAATGTTGAAGGTAAATTGATCATCTTAGCTTCTATCCACAGATTTCACAGATTCAAAAAAGATTAAAAAAATCTGTGTAATCTGCGGATGAGATCATTTATATTTTTACTTCTCATCGCTCACGATCCTGCCGTCGAGGAATCTTATTATCCTCCTGCTGTATGCGGCGATGTCGGATTCGTGGGTTATGAGTATTATTGTGATATTCGATTCCTTGTTCAGCCTCACAAAAAGCTCCATTATCTCGGCGCTCGTCTTCGTATCAAGGTTGCCCGTAGGCTCGTCCGCAAGTATGATCGGGGCGTTGTTCACAAGCGCCCTTGCTATGGCGACCCTTTGCTGCTGGCCGCCTGAAAGCTGGTTCGGGTGATGCAGTTCTCTGCCTTCAAGCCCCACGCTCTTGAGCGCGGCCGCCGCCCGCCGCCGCCTCTCTTCAATCGGCAGTCCGTCATAGAGCATCGGGAGCTCGACGTTTTCGAGCGCAGACGTCCTGGAAAGGAGATTGAAGCCCTGAAAGACAAAGCCTATTTTTTTGTTCCTGATACCCGCGCGCTCGTCCCTTTTGAGATTGCCGACGCTGAGTCCTTCAAGAAGATATTCGCCGTCCGTCGGTTTGTCGAGACAGCCGAGGATATTCATAAAGGTCGATTTCCCTGAGCCTGACGGCCCCATGACGGCGACGAATTCTCCTTTTTCAATAGCGGAGGATACACCGCTCAACGCATTCACATCAATGTCGCCGAGCCGGTAGATCTTTGTAATGTCTTTTGTCTCGATAAGCGGCATGGTTTTTCCGTAGACCGTGACCGGTTAACGTGTCCGTCCACCGTGTCCGTTTTTTGTCTTTCACGGTCACGATTCACGGACACGCCTTACGATTTTTCCACGGTCACGTTAACCGGTCACGGTTCACGATTCTCCCTCAGAACATCCTCGGACCCGGGGGTCTGACGGCTTCTTTCGGTTTAATGAGGGACTCGACTAGCACTTCCTGTCCTTCCTTTATTTCGCCTGCAACAAGCTCCGTATAATTGCCGTCGCTGACGCCGGTGGAAACCGTTATCCGCTCAGGCTTCCCGTTCTTTATTACCCATACACCCTTGCCTTTTTGGCGCGCATTGCCTTTATCAAACGGGCTGAATCTCAAGGCCGCATTCGGTATTTTCAGGACGTCTTTTTTAACCGATAGGATAACCGAGACGTTTGCGGTCATGCCGGGTTTCAGCAGGGGTGAATTGCTGTTCGCCTTTACAGGATTGTCCACCCCGACCACCACGTCATACGTGACAACGTTCTGAACGGTGATAGGGGCATTCCTTACCTGTGACACCTTGCCCTTAAAAACCACATCCGGATAAGCGTCAACGGTAAATTCAACTTCCTGCCCGGTAATCACCTTGCCGATGTCCGCCTCATCGACGTTCGTGTCTATCTGCATCTTCGTCAGATCCTGCGCAATGGTAAAAAGCGTCGGCGTCTGGAAGCTTGCGGCAACCGTCTGCCCGACGTCCACGCTCCTTGAGACGACGATCCCATCCACCGGGGAAAGTATTTTTGTGTATCTCAGATTAGTCTCCGCGACCTTTAAAGCCGCCTCAGCCTGTGCGACCTGCGCCTTTGACGCGCTTACCTGGGCGTTTGACGTTTCATAATTTGTAACCGAAGTATCCAGCTCGCTTCTCGCGATAAGATTTCTTGCAAACAGCTCACTGTTCCTCTCCATGGTCCGTCTTGCATCGACAAGCGCAGCCTCAGACCTCTCCAGGCTCGCCTTTGCCGACATTAAGTTGGCCCGCGCCTGCTCTACCTGCGCCTCGAAGGTCGCGGGGTCTATCATCGCTATCATCTGCCCTTTTTTAACGGGAGAATTGTAATCGACATAGATGTTCTTTATGGTGCCCGACACCTGCGTGCCCACAAGGACCGTAGTCACCGGGTTCACCGTGCCCGAGGCGGTGACCGCTTCGACTAGGTCGCCTCCGGCGATTCTTTCGGTCCTGAATTTCGGATCTTCATTCTTATTTCTGAACATGAAAAATGCAGCGACGCCGATGCCCGCTGCGATTATGATCACTCCGAGTATCTTTTTCATCTTCTTTCTCCCATCGCCTTCTCAAGGCTTGCGTGTGCGGTTTTATAATCATAGAGCGCCTGTATGTAGGATGATTTTGCACTGCTCAAACTCACCTGCGCGTCAGTAACTTCAATAGGGTTTCCAACGCCTGCTTTGTATCTGCCGTTTGCAAGCTCAAGATTTTCCTCCGCCTGTTTTACAACGATCCCGGCGGCGGGGATCCTCTCCCCGGCCTCTTTGAGATTAAGATACGCCTGCTGCACTTCAAGAAATATATTCTGCCTCAGCGCTTCTTCATTCGCCCTCTGGACGTTGAGATTCGCCCTCGACTCTCCAACCTGGTGTTTCGTAAGGAAGCCGCTGAATATGGGAAACGATAACGTCACGCCCGCATTCCATCCCTCATCGAGAGGGAATTCTTCTCCTGAGCGGCTGTAAGACGCGCTGCCGGTCAGCGCGGGATAGTATCCTTTCTCTGCAAGCGTGACGGAGCTTTCAGCGGATTGTCTTTTGAAAATTATCGATTCGAGGTCGGGTCTGTTTTTATACGCCTTCATGATCGCCTCGTCAAATGTTATCACGTAGACCTGGAAAGAAAGGTTGTCTTCAATATCGAATTCGGGCGCCTCGGGAACGCCCATCGCATTATTAAGGGTCACAATTGCGATCCTCAGGGCGTTTTCAGCTCTGATAAGGTTAAGTCTCGAATTGCTCAGATCGACCTCCGCCTTTGTGACGTCGAACTTCGGTTTCGTGCCGACCTCATAAAATCCCTTTGCCTGTTCAAGATGCTGCTGAGACTGTTTTACCGCTTCCTCCGCAACGTCCCTGTCCCGGGTTGCCTTCAATACCCCGTAATATGCCTGCTTGACGTTAAGGACTATCTGCTGGGATGCATTTTCAAGGTCGGCGCGTGATGAATCGAGGTTGAGATCCTGTACCCGCACCTGCGCCGCTGTTTTGCCGAAGTCATAGAGATTCTGTTTCAACGTGACGCTGCCTGTGTATTCATCAAAGGTATTGTCGATGTCTGTAGACAAGTCAGACGTTGAACGGCTTGATGAAGATATCCTGCTGTAACCCGACGTCAGGTCGATCTGGGGATAATAATTCGCTGCCGCCTCTCCGACCCTGCTCTGATTCACTTTCACGGTATTGGCAAAGGATACGATGTTCGGATGCTTTGTTAATGCTATTTCGATACATCGTTCGAGATTGAGCGCCTCGCCCTTTTTGATAAGCTCCCCGGCCTCGGCGTTGAAGGTGATGAGGAGCAATAGAATTATTAATATGATCGATTTCATTTGCATTGTTGTTTAATTCCCCTCTTTGGAAAGAGGGGCCGGGCTCCCGTTGCTGTGAAGCATTGCAACGGGAAGTGGAAATTTTATATTATGATTCAAAAATCCCCCCTCGCCCCCCTTTGCTAAAGGGGGGAAATCACGCCCTACATAACTCTTAACTCTTAACTCTTAACTCCAACACCCTTCTCCATCTTTATAACAAACATCAGCAACGCCGGGATGACAAAGACGGTAAACACCGTTGATAGCGCAAGCCCGCCGACTATGACGCTGCCGAGACCTCTGTAAAGCTCGGAGCCCGGTCCGGGGGCGATTACAAGAGGAAGCATGGCGAAGATGCTGGTGAAGGCAGCCATGTAAATCGGCCTCAGCCTGGACCTTGTCGCGTCAAGCACGGCTTCCCTGTGCTCCATTCCGTATTCACGGATGTTGTGAAGTGTCTGATGGACTATAAGTATTGCATTGTTGACGACCACCCCGATCAATATTACAAAGCCTAACATCGTGAGTATATCGAGAGGCTGCGGCGCTATGAAAACGTTGACAAGCTTCAGCCCGATAAAGCCGCCGGCTCCTGCAAGGGGCACGGTCAGCATTATTATGAAAGGGTAGACGAAATTTTCATAGAGCGCGGCCATGAGCAGGTAGGTAATGACCGCGGCAAGTATCAGGTTCCATTGGAGCGCCTTTCTCGACTCCGTGAGCTTGTCCGCCACGCCGCTCTGTCTTACGTTGACGCCCTGGAGCAGTCCCTGATCTTTCAGCATCGGGATGAATTTGTTGTCTATAAGCTCCATCGCCTCTTCTATCGGCATTGAAAAGGGCGGTGTGACCTGAAGCGTGATCGTGCGGTTCCTCTCAAGGTGTCTTATTTCGGTGATGCCGGTAGTCCTTTCAAGCGTTGATACTGAAGACACGGGGATGACCTTTCCGCCGGGGGTTGAGATCATCGCATTGTATAATTCCTCAGGGGTCTTTATATCTTCTTCATTTGCCTTCACCACCATGTCTATCTTCTTTTGGCCTTCCTGTTTGAAGTCCCCGATCTTTCTGCCGTCCATAAGCACGTCTACGGCAACGCCGAAATCATCCGCGCTCATGCCCGAGGCCCTGAGCCTGTCGCGCTCCGGCAGGAGCCTTACCTCAGGGAATAGCAGTTCAAGCGAAGGGACGGGTCTTATCTGCACGTCCCGGATCTCGTTTCTGATTATGCCGAACATCGTGCCGGCCACCCTGATGAGCCGGTTAATATCATTGCCGCTTATATCGACCTCGATAGTCCTGGCCCTGCCGAGTCTCGTCTGAAAAATACCGGCCTGGCTGCTTACGCCGAACATGCCGGGTATGGAATTTATCTTCTGCATGAACAGCGGCACAAGCTCTCCCGCCCTCTGCTCATGTGTGCTTATCGCGCCTGACAGCATGATCTGCTCGGAGCCGACATAGAACATATTTTTTATCCCGGGAAGTCCGTTGCTCTCTTTCTTGAAATTAGGCTCGACGGATTTGAAAAATTGTTTCCCAATATCCATCTTTTCTTCATAGGACAGACCGGGCGGCGGTATCAGAAGGTTTATTACGAGGTTCCTGTTTCCCTGAGGGAGGTACTCCATCTTGGGCAGCATGAGTATGGTAATAACAACCGACAGGAACGTAAGAGACAAAACGGTGGTGAGCCGCATGAGTGTGTTCTTCATCGACAGGTTCACGATCCTCATCATCCACTCCACAAGCCGGTCTCCGATGCTGCCGAGAATGACGAATCTCTCTTTTCTCTGTTCTCCCGATATCCTGTAAAATCTCTCCGACAGCATCGGGATGACGGAGATGGATACATAGAGACTGATCAGTGTGGCAAAGGTCATGGCAATGGCTATGTCCCTGAATAACTGCCCAGCCTCCTCCTTCACAAAGACAATCGGCAGGAAGACCGCAACGTTCGTCAGCGTTGAGGCCACTATCGCCCCCCATACCTCTTTTGCGCCGTGATATGAGGCGTCATAAGGCGACTTGCCCATCTTCCTGTGGCGGTCGATGTTCTCAAGCACGACAATGGCATTGTCAACGAATATGCCGATTGCAAATGAAAGCCCGGCGAGACTCACGACGTTAAGGTTCCTCCCCATGGCCTGCATGAAAATGAACGTCCCGATGACGCTTATCGGTATTGCCGACGCAGTGATGATCGTTGATGAAAAATTCCTGAGGAATATCAGAAGCACCACAACCGCCAGCGCCCCGCCGATGAGGATGTCTTTCTTTACAAGGTCGATTGCGCTCTGAATGTACGGCCTTTGGTCATACACCCAGTCTAAGTAGATGCCTTCAGGCTTCAATTTGTCTTCATTGAGCCGCTTGACGGTCGCTTCGACCCTGTTGGTCAGGTCGAGGATGTTCGTTCCCGCTTCGGGCTTAACGCCTACGGCCATCCCGTCTTTGCCGTTGTGTATCATTGCGACCGTGCGCTTTTCATACCCGAATTGCACGTCCGCCAGATCGGAAAGCATAATGCGTCTCTGCCCCGTTGAGCGTACTACAATATTTTTTATCTCCTCCGGTGACCGTAATTCAGCGACGGTCCTTATCCTGTAATCCCTCCTGCCGACGCCCATAACTCCCGCAGAGACATTCACGTTCTCCGCCCTCAGCACATTGACTACGTCATTTATAGTGAGACCGTGAGCGGCCAACTTTTCAGGAGACACGATTATATGCATCTCCTTCTCGGTGCCGCCCCCTATAAAGAGGTCTGCCACGCCCTCGACCCTCTCAAGATGCTGGCGGACTTCATTTTCAAAAAACGTCTTATAGGAATAAACGTGATTTGGATTGCCTTCGGAGGTTCTTAGTATCATCCAAATTACGGGCGAAGTGGCCGCGCCTGTGGCGTTGATGACGGGCTTATCTACATTTTCAGGATATGAGCGGACTTCATTGAGCTTGTTCGACACCCTGAGGAGCGCATCGTCAACGTCCGTGCCGACCTTGAATCTGAGCGTGACCGTCCCAAGCCCGTTGAATGCGGAGCTTTCCATTTCGATAAGTCCGGGGATGCCCTTCAGGACTTTTTCCTGCTCCTCGATTACGTCGCGCTCTATTTCATATGGAGTCGCGCCACTCCAGACGGTCCTGACCTCGATCTCCGGCTCGGTTACGTCGGGGCTTAACTGATACGGCATCTTGTAAAGCCCGATTATCCCGAAAAGGACAATAAAGATAACCGCGACTATGACGGTTACCGGTTTTTTGATTGATGTTTGAACGATGTCCATTAAAAAAACGTGGGGCGCAAAGGCACAAAGGCACAGAGGCACAGAGTATAAATAACTTTGTGCCTTTGTGCCTCTGCCACTTTGTGCCTTTTATTTATTTGTTTTGTCATTTCTGCACACTCACTGCCTGCCCATCCCGCAGTCTCTCATTCCCCTTAACAACCACCTTCATGCCTTCGCTGAGTCCTAGCCCCTGAATGCCGGCATTCATTCCCGTGTAAGCAATCACATTCACCGGGATCATCTTTGCCTGTGAATCATTCACAACAAACACGACCGTATTGCCGAACACGGTAATGACCGCGTCCCTCGGGACAATCAATGCCTTTTCCTTTTGACCTGCAGGCAGAAGCACGCGTGCCTCCATGCCCTCAACCAGATCCGCTGAGCTTTTTATCCTCACCTTGACCGGGATAGTCCTTGTCGATACGTCGCCTTTGGGGACAATGGCAAAAACCTTTCCCGTCATTTCCATGCCGCCGGCTATCACCCTTGCATCCATGCCCTTCTTCACATGCGCAAGGTATTGTTCGGGCAGCTCGGCTACAACGTCCATGAAATCATCTCTGCCTATCGAGGCGACAGCGCCGCCCGGAGAAAGCCATTCGCCTAATTCAATATACTTCTTTATCACTATCCCGTTAAAGGGGGATTTAACGACCTTCTTGCCCAGCTCAACCTCAATGCGCTCCACGTCCGCCTTTAAGGATGCGGCCTTTTTTTCAAGGCCGTTTACTTTAGATTTCTGATCATCATATGCCTGAACGGAAATCAGATCCTCTTTATAAAGGCTCCCGGTGCGTTCAAGATTTTTCTTCTCATTCTCAAGGTCCGATAGTACCTGCTCGTAAGTCGCCTTTGTCGACTGAATGGTCTTCTCCAGAAGCTCGCTGTTTATTACGACAAGCGCGTCCCCCGTTTTCACCCTCTGACCTTCTTCAAAACCTGCTTTCTCAGCCAGCCCGCTCACCTCGGAGGCGACTTCCGAAACCTCATGGTAATAAACCGTGCCGATGAATTCATTCACCGGCGCAACGAGTCCCGAGGTGACCCCGGAGACAACTACCATTGCTGGAGGCATGGCCTGCTGTTTCGGCTTTTCCTGAGCATGTAGATAACGCGGTATGAGAAGTAGTAAAAAAAGGGAAATTATGTATGATCTTTTAAGCATCTAAATTCTCCTGATATGTTTTATGTAGGGGCGGGTTTCAAACCCGCCCCTACCGTCTATTTACCGATAACCGTCTTCAACAGCGTTCCCGTTGCGCGTCCCAATTTCAGAACCGCGTATTGATAATCGTACCTCGCATTCGCAAGCTCTCTTTCCGAAGTAACCAGCAGGTTGTTTGCGTCCATGACGTCGAGGCTGTTGGCGAGGCCGTACTCGAACTGCTTTGACACCGCGTTGTAATTATCGGCTGCGTATGCCGCCTCAGCCTGCAAATTATCTATGACTCCGGCAACTGTAATCAAATTCAAATATGCGTCTTCGACCTCCACATTAATTGATTTCTTCAAATCCTCAAGCCTGTAGTCCGCCTGCCTGAACCTTGCCTCGGCCTGCCTGACCTCGGCCTTCCTTAACCCGCCCTCATAAAACGGGAAATTAAGTTTTATGTCGCCGTAAATGCTCTCCCTGTTTGCGAAAGCGGAATCCGGGCTGTCCTCTTTCCTGGCGTAAACCCCTTCAATCGAGATATCCGGCCAGTAGAATCCTCTTGTGTATTTAATCTGTTTTTTCGCAATTTCTTTCTGGAGGCCGGTGGATTTTACTTCACTCCTTTCGGATAGAGCGGTTTGTTTCAAGCAATCGATAACCGGAAGTCCGCAGCCGGCAGGAAATCCCCCCAGCCCCCCTTTTTCAAAGGGGGGATTATTTTCTTTGACTCCTGACTCCTGACTCCTGACTCCTGACTCTTTAACATCGTAATCGCCGCTGATTCCAACCGTCCTTGCCAGCACCGTCCTGGCAAGCTTCAAGGCATTTTCAGCTCTTATCAATTCCGACTGAGCGCCTGAAAGCTCCGCCTCAGCCCTTAAGAGCACGGTCTTCGTTATCTCGCCGACCTTCAGTCTTATCTTTGCGGCGTCCCTGTGCTTTGTCAGCCTCTCCACGTTTGCACTCGCAATCTCCAAAGCCTTCTTCGCCTTGAGCACATCATAATATGCAGACGCAACGTTCAAGAGATATTCCTCTTTTACGCCGTCCGCATCGAACCTGCTTTTCACTATTGTTTCTTTTGCGATCTTCAGCGCGGTCAATTCCCTGCCGCTCATGGATAAAGACTGGTTCAAGCTCAACCCCCAGGAAGTGCTGTTGTCCGGCTGAATTATGGAAATGTCTCCCGTCTTTTCCTTGCTGTATTCCGTGTAGCTTCCAAAGGCGGAAAGCTTAGGTATCAGGACTGCCATCGCACGGTCTTTTTCACGCTCCGAGATATAGACGTCCTCTTCGGCTATCTTCACAGTCTCGCTTCTTCCGAGGGCCAGCCGGTAAAGGTCTTCAAGCGAATATTCTTCCGCAAACGTCATGCAGGGAATAAAATTCAATAAGGCAGATAAAATCAAGATTGCTCTTTTCATTTCACATCCTTTCTTATTCCGTGAATGATTAATTGAAAAAGAGAATTGCTCATCTTCTTTACGTCGCCGATCCCGAAAATCAATTTTAATAAAACCGCGCCCCTGATGCTCGCAAAAATCACAGCCGCCGTGTCCTTGACGTCCGTGGATTTGAAAATGCCTTTTTTAATGCCTGTAATAAGTATATCAGCTATTATCCCGTGCTGCGTCTTGAAAAAGTTTTTCCTGAGCGGCTGCAGGAACGGGAGGGTGTGCTCTTTAAAGAATATGGAGAGCAGTTGTCTCTTCCGGAACGAGCACTCAAGGTTCAGGGCAATATACTTTTTCAGGGCTTCAAGAGGATCTTCGGCAGGCAGTTTTTCAACCCGCTCGACAAAATCCCCTGTCTGGTCTTTGATAAGCTCCATAAAAAGCTCTTCCTTGTTCCTGAACCTCAGGTAAAGCGCCCCGACGCTCAAGCCGCCGGCGCGGGCGATCTCGGCCATTTTAGTCTCCGAATAGCCCTTTGAGGAAAACAGCTCCAGGGCGGATTTCAGCACCTTTGATTTAGGCATCTTATTAAATGAACGACGGTTCATATGAATCACCGTTCATTTTAGAACGCTGCGGAAAGATTGTCAAGTTGAGCTGAACGGGGTGATTGACTTTTACAATTTATAACAGTTAGAATTACTTACCATTATGGACGACCACAAATTAAAGGTGTTCTGCATAGTTGCGGAGACTAAAAGCTTCTCAAGGGCTTCAGAGATAATTCGCCTTACCCAGCCTGCCGTCAGCCTTCAAATTCAAGCGCTCGAAGAGATGTACGGCACCAAGCTTTTTAACCGCTCCGGCTGCGTTATCACCCTCACCCAGGCCGGAGAGATGCTTTATAAGTATGCAAAAGAGATTAATTCGCTTTATGAGGCCGCCGAAAAAGAGATAGGCGGGATCACCGGTCTCGTAAAGGGCGTCATAACCGTAGGGGCCAGCTCAACCATAGGCAACTACGTCCTGCCTTCCGTCATATCCGATTTCAAGAGAAGGTTCCCCAAGGTCGGCGTCCATCTCCACGTCGGCAATACCAAAGCCGTAATTGATTATTTGAACGCCGGCAGCGTTGACATAGGGCTTGTCGAGGGCGACGTCAACAAACAAAAACTGCTCCTGGAAAAACTCATTCCCGATGAAATGGTCTTGATAATGTCGCCCTATCATCACTTAGCCAAGAAAGCCAGCGTGTCCATTATGGAGCTTTCAAAGGAGCCTATAATCTTCAGGGAAGAAGGCTCGGGCACGAGAGAGGCGATAGAAAAGTACCTGACAAAGCACGGCATAACGCAGCAGAATCTGAAAATATCCCTCATAATGGGGAGCACGGAATCCATAAAAAGCGCGGTTGAGGAAGGGCTCGGCATTGCAATAATGTCAAAGTGGGCCGCCCGGAAGGAATGCCGTTACGGCAGCCTGAAGACCGCGGTCTTCAAGGAAGAGAAATTTGTAAGAGATTTTGCGCTTGTCTTCCGTAAATCCAAAGAGCCTTCGCATACGGTCGAGCAATTTATGGGGTTCTTGAGAAGATATCCCTATAATAAGCTCTTAAACACCCAATAGCCACTCAATAACCTTACCTTAAAAAGGAGGCTGAACGCCTCATAAATACAATGACGACTCCTTTAAAAAAAAGAGGCGAGCATTCCCAATCAGGCCGGCAATATGAACCATAACGATTTATTTTGCAAAACGGGGTTTTGCCCTTTCAATTAATCGTCGATTCATTGTGTTTATGAGGCGTTCAGCCTCCTTCACCCGCTGATTCTCAGAGTAGCAACAAAATCCAGCGAGCTCAATTTTGTAAATATTTGTTTTATTGCATCCTTATTTCTTGTGGAGACGGTGAATTTATATTCAATCTCGCCTTTTGACCGCTCCTTCTCATAGTTGATGGAATGAATCTGAAACCCGAGGTCCGACAGCATGGATATGATCATATCTTCTTTATCCTCCGCGGCGGGAGTTGAAACCGTGATGATGTTATACCTCAAAAACTTAATCTTCCTCTCGACGGCCCGGAGCGCCATTAATGCGATGATGGTGATTACAAAAGTTATAAGTCCTTCATAATATAGGCCTCCCCCGATGGCAAGTCCTATTGCGGAGACAATCCATATGGACGCGGCGGTCGTCAGCCCCCGTATCGCAAAACCGCTCTTTACAATAACGCCGGCTCCCAAAAAGCCTATTCCGATCAGGGCGCCTGCGGAAATCCTTGCAGGGTCGATCCGCAGGGTCGGGTCGAGGCTGCGAATGTAGAAATAATAGTTTTCGGATACGACCATTATGAGGACGGCGGCCAAACAGACAATCAACTGCGTCCTGAAGCCCGCCGCTCTTCCATGAGCTTCTCTCTCAAAGCCGATAATGCCGCCGATAATCGCCCCCAGAAGAAGACGCAGCGTTATTTCATAAACGGATATCATGCAAGTTATTATAATCGACATTCTTTAAAGGTGTCAAAGACAACGTCAAGAGTCAAGAGTTAAGAGTCAAGAGTTAAAAGTTTTAAAGACAATGTAATAGGAATTTTTTTCACTTTAAACTTTCAACTCTCAACTTTCAACTTATTCCGCCGTTGGCAATACAAAAGCAAATATGTTAATCTTATTGGTATAGTCTTTGCAGGAGGGACACAATTTGTATAAAAGTATAGTCATATGGATTTTGTTCGGTTTGATGATGATCTTGATCTTCAACCTTATCGAAACATCGAAACCCGACGACGAGATGGTATTTTCCGACTTCACGGCTAAATTGCAGCAGGGCGAAATAACGGAGGTAACCATAAAAAAGCCTGAAAACCTGCTTGTCGGAACCCTGAAAGACGGGGTCAAGTTCAAGACCTATTCGCCGGATTATCCCGATCTCGTAAAAGAGCTGAGGGATAAAGGCGTAAAGATCTCCGTAAAACCCGAGCACACTCCGTGGTACATGAATATCCTCTTTAATTTCGGACCAGTGATCCTGCTGGTCCTTCTATGGGTATTTTTCATGAGGCAGATGCAGACAGGCGGCAACAAGGCCCTGTCTTTCGGAAGGAGCCGGGCCAAACTCGTATCTGAAAAAGGCATAAAAATAACCTTTGCAGATGTGGCAGGCATTGAGGAAGCTAAAGAAGAAGTGCAGGAAATCATACAATTCTTAAAGGACCCGCAGAGATTCCAGAAGCTCGGCGGGAAGATACCAAAAGGCGTCATGCTTGTCGGTCCCCCCGGCTCCGGGAAGACCCTGCTCGCAAGGGCCATAGCAGGCGAGGCCGGCGTACCGTTCTTTTCCATCAGCGGCTCCGACTTTGTAGAGATGTTTGTCGGCGTGGGCGCTTCGAGAGTGAGGGATTTATTTGAGCAGGCAAAAAAGAGCTCCCCGTGCATTATTTTTATTGATGAAATTGACGCGGTCGGACGTCACAGGGGCGCCGGTCTCGGAGGCGGCCACGACGAGCGCGAGCAGACGCTGAACCAGCTGCTTGTCGAGCTTGACGGTTTTGATCCGAACGAAGGGATCATCGTGCTCGCATCCACCAACAGACCGGACGTGCTGGACCCCGCGCTTTTACGGCCCGGAAGGTTTGACAGACAGGTAGTCGTACCGCACCCCGATGTAAAAGGCAGGCTTGAGATAATAAAGGTCCACATCAAAAAAATACCGCTTAATGAAAATGTAAATCTTGAAGTGCTTGCAAGAGGGACGCCCGGATTTTCAGGGGCCGACCTCGCCAACCTTATAAATGAAGCCGCGCTCCATGCAGCGAGACAATCAAAGGCAAAAGTCGAGATGTCGGATTTCGAGGACGCAAAAGACAAGGTCATGATGGGCAAAGAAAGAAAGAGCATGATCCTGTCCGAGGAGGAAAAAAACAACACCGCCCACCACGAGGCGGGGCATGCCCTGGTCGCCAAGCTGACGCCCGGAACCGACCCCCTTCACAAGGTCAGCATCATACCGCGCGGAATGGCGCTTGGCATTACCCAGCAGCTTCCGATAGATGACAGGTACACCTATTCCAGAGGATACATATTAAACACGCTGGCAGTCCTTTTGGGCGGCAGGGCCGCGGAAGAGATCGCGCTCGGACACATGACCACAGGCGCCGGCAACGACCTGCAAAGGGCCACCGATCTGGCGCGCAAGATGGTATGCGAATGGGGCATGAGCGACAAGCTCGGCCCTCTCACGTTCGGAAGGCGCGAAGAGCAGATATTCCTCGGCAAGGAGATCACAAGACATAAGGACTATTCCGAGAAGACGGCTGAAGAAATAGACGAAGACGTGAAGGCTATCATTAAGGAAAGATATGAATATGCAAAACATCTTCTCATCGAAAACAAGACTTCCCTGTTAAAACTCGCGCAGGCGCTGCTTGATAAAGAAACCCTCGACGGCCCTGAAATAGAAGCCATCATCCGGGGCACGGACGGCGATATGCCGAAGACGGAGGCGGAGAAAGACGCAACCGTCGCCTCGGAAACGTCGGCGTAGATTAAGCCCGGGAATTCTGATTTGCAAACGCAAAAATTCGTGATTGATTAGTCACTCGGTAATAACCTTCTTCCTCTTTTTATCAAATCGTAGAAAAACTCTGACTATCGGGTTTTAACTCTCTTTTTCCGCGTTTAATATATAATATTCCATTCTCTGAAAGGCAGGCTTTTATTGGTTAAATGAACAATCTCCCGTTTCGAGAAGGTCAGATTATTGAAAGCCCGTTATTCAATGAGCGGATATAACAAATATGATGACGTTGAAGCAATTTTCATCTAAGCCGGAAACTATACCGGCGGTCACATCCTGGTACCTTGCTGATCTTGGTGAAGCCCGTGGCAAGCAGGAATTATTTACCAAACAATCTCCTCAGAGGCTAAGAGTTTTGCGTGAACATGCCCTGATAGAAAGTGCTGTTTCATCAAACCGTATAGAGGGCGTGAAGGTTGAACAGTCTCGCATACGAACTATCATACTCGGCAAATCACATTTACGCGACCGCGATGAGGAAGAAGTAAGAGGGTATCGCAACGCTCTTAAACTGATTCATGAGCAAGGCATCAAACTCCCGGTTTCAGAGCATACCATACTCAAACTGCACAAACTTTCACGGGGACAGATATGGGATGCCGGGAAATACAAAGAACAGGACAGCGATATAATTGAAAAATATCCTGACGGGACATCCCGGATACGTTTTAAGACAGTGACTGCTGACAGGACCTCTGAATATATGACAAAGCTGCTTGAGATGTGGAACCGGTGCCTCCGCGAAAAATGGGTGCATCCCATGATCGCACTTGCGGCATTCAACCTTGATTTTCTGTGCATTCATCCCTTCCGTGATGGGAACGGCAGGGTTTCAAGGCTTTTTCTATTGCTTCAAAGTTATCATTTGGGCTTTGAAGTCGGACGCTACATCAGCATTGAGCGGATTATAGAACAGAGCAAGGACCGTTATTATGAAACTCTGGAGCAAAGCTCTCAAGACTGGCATAAAGGCAAAAATGATCCCTGGCCTTATATCAATTACGTACTCTTTACGCTCAAAACTGCCTATCGTGAGTTTGAGGATCGGGTAGGACAATTGAGATCGCCGAAAGGCGCAAAGACGGAGATGATCAAATCTGCAATCAATTCGTTTCCCGGCGAGTTTACTCTGTCTGATCTGGAACACGCTTGTCCGGGTGTCAGCAGGGACATGATACGAAAGGTGCTTAGAGAGATGCAGGATATTAAAGATATTGAGTGCGTCGGTCGAGGCCCAGGCGCTCCATGGAGGGAAAGAGGTAATACCTCTAAAAGAGGGTAATAAAGAGGGTAATATGGTTAAGGAGGCTCATTGAAACTCACCTGGAAAAATTACAGCTTCGACTTTTCGAAACGTGCTTACATAATGGGGATATTGAACGTCACGCCCGACTCGTTTTCCGACGGCGGCAAGTTTTTTGATCAAGATAGAGCCGTCGGGCAGGCGCTGAAAATGCAGGAAGACGGCGCCGATATTATCGACGTCGGCGGGGAATCGACAAGACCGGGCGCTGAGAAGATTTCGGTTAAAGAAGAAATCAGACGCGTAGCTCCCGTCATCGAGGCCCTTGCAAACAAGGTTAAGATTCCAATATCGATTGATACCTACAAATCCGCCGTTGCTGAAGCGGCTGTTTCATCCGGCGCTTCCGTTATTAACGACATCAGCGGATTGAGATTTGATCCCAAGATGCCGAAAGTCGCGGCAAGGCACGAAGTCCCGGTTGTAATAATGCACATTAAAGGTAAGCCCCAAAACATGCAGTTGAATCCGGCCTACAAGGCCCTCATCCCGGAGATTATGGATTATCTTAGAGGCGGGCTAAAGCTTGCAAGAAATGCCGGGATCGCCGATGACAAAATTATCATAGACCCCGGCGTCGGCTTCGGGAAGACCGTTGAGCATAACCTCGAGATCATAAGACGGCTTAATGAATTCACCGGCTTTGAAAAGCCCATACTCTTAGGCCCCTCAAGGAAATCCTTCATCGGCAAGATACTCGGCGATCTGCCGGTAACTGAAAGACTCGAAGGCACTGCGGCAGCCGTTGCCGTAGGGATATACAACGGAGCCAATATTGTCAGGGTGCATGACGTGAAAGAAATGGTCAGGGTAGTCAGGATCGCAGACGCAATAAAAAGAGGTTAAACACCCCTCACTCCTTCACCTCATCACTCCTTCCCTCCTCCCCTAAAGTTCTTTTTATTTATTTCCGATATGTAGTTAACGAACCTATTGGGAATAACATTTTATTTGAACAGTCTGAATTTCCACAGGGAGGTGGTAAGTTATTGGGATGAATTAAACATTAAACAAAAAATTTCGGAATGTAAATTTAACTTATCCGCAAGTTAAGAAAAGGAGGTAAAAATGAAAAAAGATTTAAATCAAAAAGGCTTCACGCTCATCGAGTTGTCGATAGTGCTGGTCATCATCGGCATCATCCTGGGCGCAGTGCTCAAGGGCCAGGACCTGCTCGAGAGCGCAAAGGCGAAAAAACTCTCATCCACATTAAATGCATGGAATGCGCTTACCTGGACCTATATGGACAGAATGGGACGCTTCCCGGGCGACGTCAGCGGGAATGGAGTTATCGGTGACGTAGCAGCGACGGAGCAAACTACGGCGGGATCGGCTATCGGAGAACTGACCGCGCTGAATGCAACGTCAAATGCGCCTCTAAATCCCGTTGCGATCGGCGGGCAGTCATTCTGGGTATACCTTGGCTATGACGCCCCCGGCGGAATTAACAGGAACGTCATGGTGATATGCGTTACGGCAACCTGCGCCGCCGGCGCCGCCGGCGCTTTCACCGCTGATCAGGTGCGCATAATACAGTCCGTGGATACAGCCATAGACGGCGCCGCAGACGGAGGACTGGGACAGGTCAGGGCTGCCACTGCGGTCAGCCTTGCGGGCGCCGGAACTACGGCAACCGGCAGAGCCGCTGCGGCGGTCATAGCCGTGACGGGAGTAAATGAGACCGCGGCAGGCGTTGCTACTGCATGGGCGTCCGGCGGAACGCAAAGGGCCGCCGTATGGCTCTTTGACAAGCCGTATTAAGAAATTTTGTGGTAGTCAATGCCCCCCTTTTCCAAAGGGGGGATGTTTTTATTCTCATTTGTGAGCCGAAAGCTTATGCCGGTCTGATATAAATAATGTACAAAACGATACTCATAAAGCTGACCGGCATAACCGGTTTGCTGCTTGTGTTAAGCGCTTATTATCTGCTATGGATACCGCCGGAGACCGGGTTGAGTGAGGTGATGACAAGGACCAGATATGCCATCGTGCTGAATCTATCCGGCGGACTGATGGTGGTATATTCCATTTATAGAAGGTGAAATGGAATTTAAGGAACTGGATTCCCGCTTTCGCGGGAATGACGATTAGAACATGAACGGTAAGATTAAAAAACTTGTCACTCGTCACTCGTCACTCGTCACTGTCCCAAACGGCTTCACCCTCATAGAGCTCGCAATCGTCCTCGTAATAGTAGGCATGCTGGTCGGACTGGGCGCAAGCATGATGGGGCCTTTAACAAAAAGGGCGAAGTTACATGAAACGAGGGAGATCGTCAAGAGCGTATATGAATCATTAATGGGCTATGCGGCAAGGAACAAAAATCTACCCGCTACTTTAGCGTCTCTTGGAGTAAGAACGACTGATGCATATAACCGACCGTTGGTTTACAATGCGATCACCTTCGCCAACCTCTGTACAAACACCGGCACATACATAACCGTCAACGACAACAGCAGCGGAACGATGTCGACACAAACCGATATTGCATTCATAGTATTAGGCGAAGGGGAGAACAGGTGCAATCAGACAGGCGTTGCTTCTCCATTTGCCATTGCCGTCCAGGACACGGTAACGGCATGCGTGGACGGCTCGGATCCCAATGCCTTCTATGACGACATAGTAATGTACCAGGACATAAACGCCATCAGGGACAAGATCTGCAATGTATTTAAAATAGTGACGGATAGTCTGCCGACGGGAACGGAAGAAACGGCATATCCAGACTCTAATTTAGAGGCAACAGACGGGACCACGCCATATACCTGGTCCATACTTTCCGGCTCGTTGCCCTCGGGACTATCATTGCAAAATAGAACCTCGGGGACTTGCGGCTCTGCCGCATGTACGTTATCCAATCCATGTGGATGTATTACAGGAATGCCGACAATGGACGGCAGTTTTAATTTTACAGTTAATGTTGCAGACAACGAAACTCCTAACAGGACGGCAACAAAGAGTCTTTCCATTACAATAAACCCGAATGATCCGAGGATCACCACGGAGTTTCTGACATATTGCACTGTTAATCAACCATATCCTGGCACTACGCTGAGTGCTTCAGGCGGAAAGCCTTCATATACATGGGCGTTGGCGGGAGGAAGCAGTCTGCCTACGGGTTTAAATTTAAATGCAACTACGGGTGAAATTTCCGGAACGCCGACTGTAGCGGGGACATATCCATTTACCATAACGGTTACTGACAGTGGTTCACCATCAAGAAGCACATCCAAGACCTTATCTATCGCAATTAATCCTTTACCTTAAACCAGCCCCAACACAATCTCCCGCTCTTCAATATCAACCCGCTCTATCCGCACGTTTACCTCTTTCCCGATGGTAAACGTCTTCTTCCTGCGCCGGCCTATGAGCCTGTAGCTTTTCTCGTCAAACACATAATAGTCGTCGGGCATGGACGATACGTGCAGAAAGCCTTCAACGAAAAAGTCCTTCAACTGTATCTTCAGGCCGTGTGATGAGATGTTTGAGACTAGGCCCGCATATTCATCGCCCACCTTGTCTTTCATGAACCATACCCTCATGGCGTTGACTATCTCTCTCTCGGCTTCATCGGCAACCCGTTCGGTCTTTGAAGAATTGGCGGCTATATCCGGCAGCAGTTTTTCAAGATGCTCACGCTTCTGCTTTGAAAATTTATTCCTGGTCAGCGCGTCTTTTAGTATCCTGTGGACGACGAGGTCGGGATACCTTCTTATCGGGGAGGTGAAATGCGTGTAGCTTTCCGACGCGAGTCCGAAATGCCCGGTGTTCTCGGTGGAATATTTCGCCTGTTTCAGAGAACGCAGGAGGAGGATGTTCAGCAGGGATTCCTCGACGGTTCCCTTTATCTTCTTTAAGAGCGCCTGAAAGGTATTCGCTTCCGCCTTTTTAAAGTGCATGCCGAAGGAAGCGAAGAGCGGTCTTAATTCATCAAGCTTAAAAGGGTCCGGCTTTTCATGTATCCTGTATATCGACGGGAATTCCAGGCTCTCGAGATGTGAAGCGACCGCCTCGTTTGCGGCTATCATAAATTCTTCGATCATCATGTGGGCGAGATTTCTCTCAGCCTTGATTATCGCCTCCGGCATCCCCTGTATGTTCAGGAGCACCTCCGGCTCGGGCAGGTCGAAATCGAGGCTGCCCCGCTTTATCCTCTGCCTTCTGAGTATTTCGCAAAGCTCCTCCATCAGCTCGAAGCTTTCAAGGAGGTATTCGTATCTCTTCCTTTCTTCCAGGTCCTTATCGTCAAGTATCTTTCTGACGGAGGTGTAGGTCATCCTCTCGTTGCTGTGTATGACGCTCGGATAAAAGTCTTTCCTGAGCATCTGCCCCTTGTTGTCGAAGCGCATCTCGACGGTAAACGTCGGCCGGTCCTGACGCGGCACAAGGCTGCACAGGTCGTTTGAGAGCTTTTCGGGGAGCATGGGGATTACGCTGCCCGGGAAATACACGCTCGTGCCCCTGCGCCTCGCCTCAAAGTCGACAGCGGAATCCCACGGCACGTAGTGGCTCACGTCCGCAATGTGAACATAAAGAATAAAACCGTCCGGCGTCCTGTTTATCGATATAGCATCGTCAAAATCTTTCGCCGTCTCTCCGTCAATTGTAACGGTCAAAAGCTTCCGGCAGTCAACTCTCTTCCGCAGGGGGATCTCTCCTCCAAGCTCCTTTACCTCCGAAAGCACTGAAGGCGGGAATTTGCGCTGAAGCGAATATTCTTCAACGATCATGTCTATCTCTACGCCCGGCTCAATAATATCCGGCAGGATTTTTAAGACCCTTGCCTCAGCCGGTTTTACGGAAGTCGGGTAGGAAGAAATCTCGACGACTACGTTATCGCCGTTCCTGGCCCCCGCCCTGCTGCCGGGACTGATCAATATGCCGAAGGGTATTTTCCTGCTCTTGGGTTTTACATAGAAGATATTCCCTTCATGGTAAAACCTCCCCACAACTTTCTTCTGCGCCCGCTCAAGGACTTGTATGATGCGGCCTTCCCTCTTTGAGGGACTTTCTATCCGGACCACAACCCGGTCCCCGGACATGGCTCCTGACGTTCTCCTGGGCGGGATGAAAAGGTCGCGCGCGCCGCGCTTGTCGGGGATCACAAAACCGAATCCGTCCCTGTGCGCCTCAAAGTACCCGGTGGTGAGGTTCATCTTTTCAGCGGGGCCGTAAAGACCGTAACGGGTCTTAACGGCGTCCCCCGATTGGACAAAAGACTTGAGTGCCCTCTTTATCGCTCCGGATTCTCTCTTGTGAAACTTCAGGGCCTGCGTTAGCTCCCTGACGCTGACGGGTCTTTCGGTTTTTGTTTTGAGAAAATTCAGAATGGCTTCTTTTATCTTAATGTCTTCCGGGATCATGGCATCAGCACACAAAACGTTATCCGTGTCCGGTTAACGTGTCCGTAAAATATAACGGACAACGGTCACGGTCAACGTCCCTACTAAATTATACTTTATCCTTCGTCGCCCAATTTATTATATCGTTCACCATCGCCTCAAGGGTTGCCTCTTTCGGCATGATGCTGACTTTCAAGCCCGCCTTTTCAACCGCTTTTGCGGTCACGGGACCGATTACGGCGATTGCAACGTCTTTTAGAAACACGAGGGCGTCTTCTCCCATTATCTCCATGTAATTGTTGAAAGTCGCCGCGCTGGTAAATGTGGCGATTGTGATCTTCCCTTGCTTTAAAAATCTCTTTAATCGCTTCCCGTGAGTCTCCGGCTTCACGGCCCTGTACGCCGTGACAACGTCGATCTCCCCGCCGAGCTCCCGTATCTTTTCAGGGAGAATCTCCCGTGCCGCTTCCGCCCTTGCAAGAAGAAACTTTGTCCCTCTCAGTGCAGAAGCGCCGGAGTGCAGCAGTTCAGAAGTGTTATTATTTTTTCCTTCTGCACTTTTGCACTTTTGCACTATTGCACTTATCAACCCTTCCGCATTGAACTCCTCCGGCACCAGATCAACTTTAATTCCAAACTTATTTATCGCCGCAGCGGTCTTTGAGCCGACGGCGCAAATCTTTATCCCCTTCAAATCCCTGATGTCCCGTTCCCGCTCAAATAACCGCTGAAAGAAATATTTCACACCGTTTCCGCTTGTAAGGATCAGCCAGTTATAGGATTCAATTTTATCTATAGCCTTATCCATTTCCGTCCAGTCTTCAGGCGGAACAATTTTGATGGTGTGAAATTCAATTATTTCTGCGCCGAGGTCTTCCAGCATTTCAAGGCTCGTTGTGTGCTCTCTTGTAATGAGAATACGCTGACCGAAAAGCGGCTTCTTTTCAAACCATTTGAGAGCTTCTCTTAATTTTACAACCTCACCGACTACCATCACGGCAGGCGGTTTGATCTCGTTCTCCTTTACCAAATCGGGTATATTCCCCAAATTGCCGACGAGGGTCGTCTGGTCGGCCCTCGTGCCCCAGCGCACTACGGCTACGGGGGTTTCAGGGCTTCTGCCGTTTTCGATCAGACGCCGGCATACCTGTGAAATATTTTTGACCGTCATAAGGAAGACAATTGTGCCTACGCCTGTTGCAAGCTTTGCCCAATCAATGGAGCTTTCTTTTTTCGTGACGTCTTCATAGCCGGGGACAATCGCAAGAGATGATGAATACTGCCTGTGTGTGAGAGGAATTCCGGCATAAGCAGGCGCCGCGATTGCGGAGCTGACTCCCGGCACCACTTCAAATTCTATCCCCTCTTTTACCAGCGCCTCGGCCTCTTCCCCGCCCCTGCCGAAGACAAAAGGGTCGCCGCCTTTCAAGCGGCATATGATCTTACCAGTCTTTGCCTTTTCAACAAGCGTCCGGTTTATCTCATCCTGCGTCATGTCGTGCTGCCCGCCGCGCTTGCCCGCATAGATGAATTCAGCGTCGTGGTTAATGTAGTTCAGAACCTGTGCATTCAGATGGAAGTCATAAACCACCACTTCTGCCTTTTTAAGACACTTAAGCCCCTTCACCGTAAGAAGGCCGATATCACCGGGACCGGCTCCGACTATGTAGACTTTGCCTTTTTGCATGGTTTAATTATATATGAACAAATGGAGGCTTAATTGCATCCAACTAAAACGTTATTGATGATAACATAATCATCCGATGTTCGGGTAGGAATGGGAATATACGGTATCGGGTATTCACTCCATTGCCTCAAATAGAAATCGGGGAATAGAGATATCTATTTTAAACAATCCCTGCAATGCATGGCTGACAAAGAGTTTGAGCTTAAAGATATAACAACTTTATTACTCTCAAAATTTTATGATGTCATAAAATATACCGGCATGGTAAAATTAAGTAATTGAAAGGAGGAGGGCTTATGACAACAGCATCTATAAAAGATAATCTCTTTGCACAACTCGACAAGCTTCCTTACGACCTCCAGCTTCGTGTGCTTGATTTTGTTAAAACCTTAATCCCTAAAGGAGTCGAAGGGAAAAGCCTTCTGCGATTTGAAGGAGCTATTTCCGCTGATGATCTGCAACTAATGTCAAAAATTATAGAAGAAAACTGTGAGAAGGTAGATACCGGTGAATGGTAGATTTCTCCTCGATACAAATATAATTATTGCCCTTTTTGCCGAAGATCCGAAAATTCATGAACGAATAACAAATGCAAATGAAGTGTTTGTACCGATATCAATTATCCTCTAAACCTTATTCACCATCTCGCGCAGATCTTTGCCTACCTTGAAATACGGGACCTTCTTCGGCGGGACTTCAACGGCTTCGCCGGTCTTGGGGTTTCTCGCCTTTCTGGCGTTTCTGCTGCGGAGCCTGAAATTGCCGAAGCCCCTTATCTCGACCTTTCCGCCTTTGGCAAGGGCTTCTTTGATGCTTTCAAATATCGTCTCTATAATGACCTCCACCTGCTTTTTCGACAACCCTTCCAGCTTCTCCGAGATCCTTTCAATAAGAACAGACTTTGTCATAGCTACCTCCCGTGATTAGTTTTTAGTTTTTAGTTTTTAGTTTTTAGTTAAGAGACTAACAACTAACAACTAACAACTAACAACTGTTTTCACGGCGTCATTAAATATTTCAGGCTTATCCCCTGAAACACGTTATCTATAAGCTTTCTGGGCAGCTCGCCTTTCAGCAGCTCGAGGAAACCGAACTTTTCCTTTTTCTGCACCACCTGCGGCTCTCCTTTGATCCCGGTCATTTCTCCGGCTAATTTAATCGCATCCTGAAGGTTGCCCAGCTCATCGATAAGCCCGAGCTCTTTCGCCATCTTTCCGGTGAAAACGCGCCCGTCGGCAAGCTTTCTGATTTCTTCGAATTTCATCTTCCTGCCGTCCGAGACCGCGCGGATAAACTGGTCGTGCACGTCGTCGAGCACCGTCTGAAGGATCTGTTTTTCTTCCGGCTTCAAAGCTTTAAAGACCGACGCAATGTCTTTATGCTCCCCGCTTTTTATTACCTGCGTTTCAACCCCTATTTTCTTCATGAGGCCTTCAACGTTCGGGATCTCCATTATCACGCCGATGGAGCCCGTCAGGGTTCCTGCGTTTGCAACTATCTTGTCGGCGGGGGCGGAGATGTAATAACCGCCGGAGGCGGCTACGGTCCCCATGGAGACGATGACCTTCTTCTTTTCTTTTATCTTCTTGATCTCTTCATATATTTCCTGAGACGGAGCCACTGCGCCGCCCGGACTGTCAACCCTGAGGATTATGGCCTTTATCGAACCGTCTTTTGCATGCTCCTTTAATTCTTCGATGACGTCGGTCGAATCAATGATGACGCCGGAAACGCGCACAAGCGCAACCTTATCCCCCAACGGGCCCTTATTGGTGATCGTCATCAAAAGGCTCAGTATTATTACGACCACAAAAACAATGATGAAAAAAATCAAAACCTTCTTCATAACAACCTTACACTGGAGATAAGCCGTAAACTCCGATTGAAATATTTCTCTGCGTCAGAGTCATACAATCAATTGAAAATTTATTAAAGCAGCAAGACTTACCTTCGCCTGAAAAGAACACAGGGCGCGCTCTGAGGTCAAGCAATCATCATCTTCAGGCTGAGATCTATCTTCCTCTCGGCAGGATTGACGTTTATCACCCTCGACGTCAATTCGGTCCCTAGCTTGAAAAGCTCTTCCAGCTTCTCATCCGGTTTCCTGGTTATCTCCGACTTGTGCATCAAGCCTTCCACTCCGTCCTCAAGCTCTACAAAAATGCCGAAATCCGTAATGCTTACAACCTTCCCGTTTACCGTATCGCCCAGTTTGTATTTATTGGGGATTTCATCGGCCCACGGATCGGGCTTCAATTCTTTAAGCCCTACGGAAATCCGCTCTTTTTCAGGCTCTATGTTCAAGATCACGACTTCGATCTGCTGTCCTTTCTTCAGGACGTCGGAGGGATGTTTGACACGTTTTACCCAGGAAAGATCGGATATGTGAAGCAGCGCGTCGATACCCTCTTCCAGCGCAATGAAAGCGCCGAAATCCGCAAAGCTTTTTACCTTCCCGGTAATCCTTTGGCCGACGGAGTATCTGCTCCTTGCAACGTCCCACGGATTAGGCTTCAATTGCTTTATGCTTAAAGAGATCTTCTTATCTTCTTTGTTGACTTTTAATATGGCCGCTTCAACCTTATCGCCTACGGAAAAATATTTGGAAGGCTTAACGGACTTCTCCACCCAGTCGATCTCGCTGATATGTATAAGCCCTTCGACCCCTTCCTCAAGCTCCACAAAAATGCCGTAATCCGTCGTCGTGATGATCTTCCCTAAAATTTTTTGGCCGACAGGATACTTTTCTTCAACGGAGTTCCAGGGATCGGATTTTTTCTGTTTATAGCCGAGGGTTACTTTCGCGGTCTCGGAATTAAACGACAGGATAACCACCTCAACGGCGTCGCCTACGCTGAATAATTCCCCCGGATGGCTGATCCTCCCCCATGACATATCGGATATATGCAGCAAACCGTCGATCCCTCCGAGGTCTATAAAGGCGCCGTAATCGGTCAGGTTTTTAACCGTGCCTTTTATAATGGCGCCTTCCTGCAGCTTATTCAGCGTTTGCTCCCTCAGCTTGCTCCTTTCTTCCTCAAGGAGCACGCGTCTTGATACGATCACGTTTGAGCCTTTGTGATTCAGATTAAGCACCTTGAACGCGCAGCTCTGTCCTATGAGGTTATCTATATTCTTTGGGGCTTTTAAATCTATTTGAGAACCCGGAAGGAATGCGCTTATGCCGCCGATGCTTACGGTCAGTCCACCCTTGACCTTTCCGGTAATCTTTCCGTCTACCGCGATGCCTTTATGAAAGGCGTTCTCGAGCATGTCCCAGGTCCTTATTCCCTCGGCCTTCAGCCTCGAAAGTTTTACAAACCCGTCGGCGTCATGCATGTTCTCGATAAACACCTCCACGTCGTCTCCGGGCTTCAGACATTTGATCTCGTTTTCAGGCAATTCGCTGATGGGTATAAATCCTTCGCATTTCGTTCCTACGTCTACGATAACCCCGTCAGGCTTTACCTTTAAGACGTTGCCCTTTACGATCGCCCTTTCTTTCAATCCCCTGAAAGTGTTGGCATAAAGTTTTTCCAGATCACTCACTTGTGGTTCCATTGGTTTATATTATATTACCTCCTGACAAAAATTTCTCTAATTTTCTTTGCTGCGTCCTCAATTATCGTTTGAGGCGTTAAAGCGCTTCCTGAAATCCCCACCTTGTCCACCCCTTTAAACCACTTTTTAAAACATCCCTCGCGGTTTCAATATGATATACTTTAGCACAAACCTCTCACTAAAGTTTAATAATTAATGATTTCCATGACGGGGTTGACCCCGAAACAAAAAAATCCGCTTTCTCAGCCGCTATTATCTGCATACTGCCTTTTCAATTCCTTTACGGCATCCATGACCTTCTCGCTTATCGCCTCATGCTGCAGATGCTCGCCTGAACCTTTTCCCTCTTCAATAGAAGTATAATATATCGGTTTACCGAATACCACTGAAATCTTTGCTCTCTTAAGCCATTTGGCGTCCACGGGCAGCGCCTTGTCGGACCCTATAATGAGGGTCGGGACCACAGGGGCTCTGCTTAGAGACATTATCATGCCGACGCCGCGCTTGGCTTTGAGAAATTCGCCGGTCTCGCTCCTCCTTCCCTCGGGAAAGATCGCAATAAGCTCACCCTTCCTTAGTCTCCTGACCGTTTCTTTTATCGTGGACGGCCGGGTTCTTTCTCTGTCAACAGGGAATGCCGCCTCTTTTATCATCCAGCCCAATACGGGAATATTAAAAAGCCCTTTTCTCGCCATAAAGGTGGCCCTCCTCGGCGTCACGGATCCCAATATCGGAGGGTCGAGGTAGCTGATATGGTTGGCGGCGACAATTACTCCGCCTTCCGCCGGAATATTCTCCTTCCCTTTAACAATCAGCCCGCCGTTGATGCGGCATATAAGTCTTATTGTAAATGCGACAAGCTTGTATATAAGAGCGTACATGAATATTTATATGCCCTCTCCCCCCTTGCGGGAGAGGGTTAGGGAGAGGGGGATTTAATAAGCTTTTCTCACCCTCCCCTTAATCCCCTCCCATCAAGGGAGGGGAAGTATCTCAAGCAGCTTATTTCTTCAGGCTTCCTATAATCTTTTCGACGACTTCTTCTATGCTGAGCTTGCTCGTGTCTATGTAAATCATATCATCCGTCTTCTTGAGCGGCGAGCTTTCCCTCGTGGAATCCCTCAAATCTCTTTTTTGCAGGTCCTTAATTGTCTTTTCAACGCTTATCCCGGGATCCCTGAGCTTAAGCTCTTCATATCTCCTTTTAGCCCTTTCCTCTACGCCTGCGTCAAGGAAAAATTTATTCTCCGCATCAGGGAAGATCGTTGTGCCGGTATCTCTCCCTTCAACGACGACCTTGCCTTTTAATCCGGCCTCCCTCTGTATGGAAAAGAGAAAAGCCCTCACCGCGGGTTTGGCGGAGACCCGGGAGCTTAATTCCCCTAGCTCGGCAGTCCTGATGAGGGACGTCACGTCGGCGCCGTTGACGCTTATGCCGTCGCCGTTGAGCGTAAGCCTTAAATCAGCCAACGCCTTTCTTAACGCTTCTTCATCGTCCGGGTCGACGTTGTCCTGCTTTACCTTCCATGCAACCGCCCTGTAAAGCGCTCCCGTGTCGAGGTATTTATAACCGAGTCTCTTTGCGCAGAGTCTTGCTAGCGTGCTTTTGCCCGCTCCCGAAGGGCCGTCTATGGTTATTACTTCTTTCATAGGTGTTTAACGTAGAACTTATAATAACAAAATATGAAATTCTAATTCTATGCGGCTTTGAAAATCCTCCCCTTTACAAGGGGAGGTCGGGAGGGGTATTGAAAAAAAATTTACAACCTCCCCTACCCCTCCTTGTAAAGGAGGGGATTTAAGACAGTGTTGCCTTGAAAATTTTTTATTGATTTGATCTTTAAAATCTTATATCATTTGCACAAGCCGATACGTATTTTAAAAAAGCATTCCACGGGTGTAAAAAGGAGGGGTATATGGATTACGCAAAAAATTTCGAATACGTCCATGAAAAAGAGTGCAAAGCGATTGAAGAAAAACTCAGGAGCCTGGATCCCGACAATGCCGATAAAAGACTGTTGAGCCTTACCGGTCTTGCCCTCTCCGGCGGCGGCATCCGCTCGGCTTCCTTCGGGCTCGGCGTTTTGCATGCCCTCTCAAAAAAGGGCGTGCTCGAAAAAACAGATTACCTCTCAACCGTTTCAGGAGGAGGTTATATCGGATCATCTTTGACATGGTTCCTTTATAAATACAAATATGATTTAGTCTCAAGCTTTCCATTCGGCGAAAGGAATACCGGGGCGAGAACGGGAAAGGACCGGAACGCCGTTCTCGATTACATCAGACAGCGCGGCAATTATCTTGACCCCGGAAAAGGCTTAGGCGTCGCGTCGCTGTTTGCCGTGATCCTCCGCAGCATGCTTCTGTCCCTCTTTGTATATTTCCCGCTGCTCTTTGCCGCCGTCTTCGGACTGCATTATTACGGATGGTTCGAGCCGGAATCCTGGCTGAAAGCGGATATCGAAATGAACAGGCTTTACCGGCTTGCTGCCTGCGGACTCTCTTTCTTTTTCGTCATAAGCATTTTATATTCGCTGGCGACTTCCCTGCCCAAGTTTTTCAGCGATAAGATCGATATAACAAAACCATATCGCGCCCGGATCGGATTCCAGCAGGGAATGGGTTGGCTTTTAGCATTAACCGTCGCGCTTCTGATTGCCGGCTCGCTGCCGTTTGCCGGCTCGCTGCTCAAAGAAAAACTCCCTGTGCTTGCAAGCGGCTCCACTATTTTGGGCGCTGTCGGCTCTTTTTATCGCTTTATAACGGAACAGAATAAAAAGGATTCACGAAAAGAGCTTGCATCCGGGCTGATAGTGTGGGCCGCTTCCATATTAATGATCTACGGCCTTTTACTGCTTGCATATTTTGGGGCCATAAATGTGGAAAGCTCACGACATTACTTTATTTCAGCATGTTTTGTCATTTCAGCGGCGGTCACCGGCCTGTTTGTCAATCTTAATTATGTCTCGCTGCACAGGATGTACAGGGACCGTCTTATGGAGACGTTCATGCCTGATAACGAAACCGTAAAAAGCGGGGAGTGGAAGCCTGCTTTTGAAGCCAATAAGACGCGCCTTCAAGATATGTATAACGGCAGCCAGGCCGGTCCTTATCACATTATCAATACCAACGTGATACTTACGGATTCAAAGGATTCAAAATTTCGCGGCAGGGGCGGTGATAACTTTATTTTATCGCCGAAGTATTGCGGAAGCTGCGCGACGGGATGGTGTAACACAAGTGATTTCATGAAAGGCAGAATGACGCTTGCGACCGCTATGGCTATCTCAGGCGCCGCGGTCAACCCGCATACGGGCGTTGCAGGAAAAGGACCGACCCGGAACAGGCTCCTGTCGTTTCTCATGACACTGTTGAATTTAAGATTAGGGTATTGGGCGCCCAACCCCCGCTATCATAAATTATATAAGCCGAATTATTTTATCCCCGGCTTGTGGGGCTTGCTGGGTGCGGGTTTCCACGAAAAAAATTGGTTCTTCATCGAATTGTCGGACGGGGGACATTTTGACAACACCGGCCTTTATGAATTGATCCGCCGCAAAGTAAAGGTCATTATTCTATCCGACGGCGGCGCCGACGAGAAGTGCACGTTCGGTGATCTTGCAAATGCGCTCGAGCGCGTGAGGGTCGATTTCGGAGTCAACATAAGATTTGAAGATAAAAATACCGATCTCCGGCAAATGATCCCCGGCTCCGCGGATAAAAGCATTTTACAGGAGAAATACAATCTGTCTAAAAACGGCTTTGCCATCGGAGCCATTGAGTACCCCGGAGAAGAAAACGGCGTGCTTTATTACATAAAGGCGGCTCTCATCGAGGGACTGCCCGCCGACGTTTACGGTTATAAAAACGCCAACGCTGCTTTCCCGCATCAATCAACGACGGATCAGTTCTTTGACGAAGCGCAGTTTGAGGCTTACCGGGAGCTTGGATACGGGCTGACGCTCAGCATGATGGAGCATGACTCCGCCTTCGGTCCGCGGAAGCTTTTATGCTGACAGGCAGATATTTTTTACTACAGACACAAAGGCACAGAGGCACAAAGTTAAGAAAAATATTAGAAGTTGGGAATTTGAGAACGTGAGAAAAAAATAATCTTTACTTTTTCTCAGCTTCTTAACTTCGTATCTTCTCAACTTCTTATTGTTCTCTGTGCCTCTGTGCCTTTGTGCCTGTTATTTTACTTCTTTCTTATTCGTGAAATCGCGTACCTGGCAAGCTCCGACATGTAGGCTGCGCCGAGCCGCAGGACTTCTTCGTCGAAGTCGAATCTCGGACTGTGGGACGGCGCATTTTCGAGCCCTTTCCTGGCCGCGCCGAACCTGACAAAGCAGCCTGGAATTTTCTGTAAATAGTATGCAAAGTCTTCACCGCCCAGCGTCGGGAAGGGGATGGCGATCGTGTTTTCACCGCCCAAAAGTTTTTCGGCGACGTCCCATGCGAATTCCACCGCCCTTTTCTCGTTTATCACCGGCGGGTATCCCGGTTTCAGCTCAACGTGTATCACGGCGTTATGGAGGACTGAAAAAGAAGAAGCCATCTTTTTAACCTTGCCGACAACCTGTTTCCTTACGGCTTCATCGGTCGTCCTTATAGTCCCTTTTAAAACGGCTTTCTCCGCAATGACATTGTGCGCCGTTCCCGCATTTAAATGCCCGACGGTTATTACCGCGGGGTGAAACGGGTCTATCTCCCTCGAAATTATCGTCTGAAGGTTCATGACGAGCTGGCTTGCAATTACAACGGCGTCGACCGCCTCGTGAGGCTTTGCGGCGTGTCCTCCTTTCCCTGTAATCGTTATTTCAAAGCCGTCCGTGTATGCCGTATGCAGGCCGGTCTTGATCCCGAGCGTGCCTGAATTATAGTGCGTCTCGATATGGCCGCCGAAGATCATGTCCACGCCGTCGAGCGCGCCCTGTTCTATCATCGGCTTGGCCCCGCCTTCATTTTCCTCGGCAGGCTGGAATATGAAGACGACGTTTCCCTCGGGCGGGTTCTCTTTTAAAATTGTCGCTGCGCCGAGAGCGATTGCCACGTGACCGTCGTGTCCGCAGGCATGCATTATACCGGGCGCCTCGGAAGAAAACGGAAGCCCGGTCTCTTCGGTTATCGGCAGGGCGTCCATATCCGCCCTGACGGCAATTGTCGGGGCGTTTTTATCGGTCATTAATTCTCCGACTATTCCCGTTCGCGCAATTCCTGTTTTGTGTCTGATCCCAAGCTCTTTCAACGTATTGGATATCAGTCCGGCAGTCTCTTTTTCTTCATACCCCAATTCAGGCCGCCGGTGAATGGTCCGCCTGATATTTCTCATCCATTCAAAAAGCTCATCGCTTACTATTTTGTTGAATTGCTTCATGGTATGCCTCTCTAACATTTCTATTAATAATATAAAACAGTTTATTCGTTATACGTGTCCGGTTAACGTGTCCGTAAAAATAACGGACACGGACCACGGTCACGGTTTACGACCCGGCTACCCCATATCCCCGAGCTTAAATTGAATAATGCTTATCGCCGCTATAGGCGCCGTCTCGGTGCGAAGGATCCGCGGGCCGAGCGAGGCTTCGATAAAACCTCTTTCAACTGCTGCTGCTACTTCATCTTTTGAAAACCCCCCTTCGGGACCGATTAGAAGGGTTATTTGTTTAATATCTTTGAGACCGGTCAAGACTTTTTTCAGATTTCTTTCTTTGTGTTCTTCGGAGAAGATGATACTGCAACATCCCCCTACATCCCCCTTTTTCAAAGGGGGAAAAAGTTCCCCTCTATCAAGAGGGGTCGGGGGTGTGTTCCCCTCTTTGGAAAAGAGGGGCTGGGCTCCCGTTGCTGTGAAGCATTGCAACGGGAAGTGGAGATTTTTTAAAAATTCCTTTATCTCCACAGCCTCCTCAATCTCCGGCACCCTCTCCCTCCCGCACTGCTGTGAGGCCGACAGGGCGATCTTCCGCCAGCGTTCAACCTTCTCCGTATGCCGCACTTGCGAACGTTCCGTAATAAGCGGAATGATCCTGCTTACGCCGAGCTCTGTTGCTTTCTGGATAATGAAGTCCATCTTGTCGCTTTTAGGCAAGCCCTGTGCGAGGGTTATCGAGACGGGCGATTCGGCGGAGTAGGGCTCTTTTTTTATCTTCTCAACGACGACTTCTTTTTTGTGAACCTGGAGAATCCTGCAAATGTATCTATATCCGGAGCCGTCGAATATTACAAGTTGCTCGCCGGGATTCACGCGGAGCACGAGCGAGAGATACCTTGCATTATCTCCGGTGATGGTGATTTTATCTGAACCGGCCTTTTCAACTGGAAGAAAGAGACGCGTCATTTGACTATTTTATAACATCCAATATTTTCTGTTCCAATATTTTCTTGTAATCCTTTGCGCCCCCTGATATATTAAGTGCATTAAAATTCATCAGGGGTAAATCTGTAGGGCTTCAGTCTTGTGAATGAATGCAAACCCTACAGCAGCTCAATAAGCATTTTGCGGGGAGAAATGAAGGGGGAAACAGGATCGCCTGCCAAAATAACACGTCCGCACGTTTCAGATATTTTCCCGCGCAAAAGACTCTTTCGCCTTCTTGACGATAACAGAAAGCATTCCGTTGTGTGGTTGTCCGCGCCTGCGGGTTCGGGCAAGACCACGCTTGTTGCGAGTTATCTTGATGAACACAGGCTTCCCTTTCTCTGGTATCAGGTGGACAGGGGCGATGATGATTTAGCTGCATTTTTCTACTACATGGGGCATGCGGCAAAGAGAGCCGCTCCCCGCTATCGCAAACCGCTTCCTCTTTTAACCCCTGAATATCTGCCCGGACTGTCCACCTTTACCCGAAGGTATTTTGAGGAGATATATAAAAGGGTTCGAGGGGTCAAGGGTTCGAGGGTTCAAGTAAAGACTCGTGGCAAGCATCTGCTTGAACCCTTGACCCCTCGAACCCTCAAACCCTTCTGTATCGTTTTCGACAACTATCAGGAAGTCCCTGCCGGCTCCATGTTACACGAGACAATTAATGCGGGGCTGGACCTCATCCCTGATGGAATAAGGGCCATCATTATAAGCAGGGCCCATCCGCCCGACGCCTATGCCCGGATGCGGTCAAACGATAAAATAACAGTAATTGATGATATCAGATTGACGGAGGAAGAGACCGCAGGGCTGATGAAGATGAAGGTGAAAGGCAAGGTTACGCCCGAGTGCGTACGCAAGGTTCACGAAAAGACGCAGGGATGGGCTGCTGGGATAGTACTGATGCTTGAGAAAGCGCGGCAGGGGATGATGGATGCCGGCTCTATGGAAGACTCCGGGACGGATACCATCTTTGATTACTTTGCCACCGAGATATTTCAGAAGGTTGACGTAAACACACAGGTGTTTCTACTTAAGACCGCCTTCTTCCCTGACATGAATCTGCAGATGGCCGAAAGACTCACCAGACTTGAAAATGCAGACCATATACTTTCCGAACTGACCCGCAATAATTTTTTCACGGAAAAGCGTCATCATACAAATCCTGTCTACCGGTATCATCCGCTTTTCAGGGAATTTCTTTTGTCTCAGGTAAAAGACTATTTCGTAAAAAATGACATCGCAGAGTTACAGAAAAAGACCGCGGCAATCCTTGAGGAATCGGGAAAGGTTGAGGATGCCTTTGCATTATACCGGAGCGCATGTGACAGCGAGGGCGCAATCAGGCTGATTATGACAAACGCAATGAAGCTGCTTCAGGCGGGAAGGATCAGGACACTTGAGGGATGGATTGCAGGCCTTCCTGATGAGATCAGGAACAACATGCCATGGCTTTTATACTGGCTCGGCGCCTGCCGGAGGCCGTTTAATCCACCTGAGAGTCTGGTCCATTTTGAAAAGGCCTTTGAGCTTTTCAGGGCGCAAAAGGATGCGGAAGGGGTATTTCTCTCATGGTCAGGGATTGTCGATTCGATATATTTCGGATTTGACGATTTTAAGAGGCTTGACAGGTGGATAAAAATATTGGAGGCGCTTATCTCTGAATTCGGTGGGATCCCTGCCGGCGTGATAGATGCCCGTGTAAATGTAAACATGATTTGCGCCCTCCTGAGAAGAGACGCCGGGAATCCTGCTTTACGAAGGTTGCTGGAGCGCTCTGAGGCGCTGATAAACGAAAGTCGTGATAACAACCTGAATATAATTATGCTTTCACACCATCATCTCTACTATTTATATTGCGGCAATTTTGTAAGATCAGGCTTGATCGTCGAGAGGATGAGAGAGACATGCAAATCATGCGATATTGTATCATTATCGCATGTTATTCTGAAGCTGTCAGAAGCAATCCAGTTTAATTTTGTTGGAGACCTGGAAAAATGCAGAAGAGCTGTTGACGAGGGGCTGAAGCTCTCTGATGAATCAGGAGTGACCGTCTTGAACTTTATGTTAATGGGGCAGTTGGTGTGGATATCCATCGGCATGAACGATTTTAAGACTGCCGGAGACTGTCTTAAGAAAATAGAGTCGTCAATGGCAATGTTGCGCCCTTTTGATATTGCTTTTTATCACCACCTTAAAAGTTGTGAAGCCCTGGGAAAAGGGGACCTGCAACAGGCAAAAGAGCATGCGGAACTGGTGATGGCAATCACCTATAAAATCGGCGCTCGCTCAAACTATGCTTTAATGAATCTATTATATGCACAAGTTTTATGTGAGCTTGGAGAATGCGGAAAAGCGGTCGAACACATTTCAGCAGCGCGAGATGTCTGGGAATATTTTAAAAGCCCGTTTGAAGAGTTTTCGCGTCTACTGATTGAGGCCAAGATTTCCTTTGGTCAGGGAGATGAAAAACAGGGCCTTAAACATCTCAGCCAGGCCATGACGTTGGGAAGAGAATGCGGATACGTCATGACGTATATATGGCGCCCCTCTATCATGGCAAACCTCTGCGCAACGGCGCTTGAAAACGGGATTGAGGTTGACTATGTACAGCATTTGATAAGGAAGCGGGATCTTGTCCCTGAAAATCCGCCCGTGCATCTGGACAACTGGCCCTGGCAGTTAAAGATATATACACTCGGCAGGTTTGGAATATTGAAGGACGGGAAGCCTGTGGAGTTTTCTGGCAAGGCCCAGAAGAAACCTCTTGAGCTGCTTAAATGCCTGATTGCCCTCGGAGGCAGGGAGATCAGCGAGCAGACGATAACCGATATACTCTGGCAGGACGCAGACGCGGACATGGCCCGCCATTCCTTCAAGATCACGCTTCACCGTCTCAGGAAACTGCTCCAGCATGAAAACGCAATCCGTCTCTCCGGCAGCCATCTTAGTCTGGACCCGTGGTGCTGCCGGGTGGATGTGTGGGCCTTTGAGCGTTTCCTTGGGGAAGCTGATATTAATTGGAATAAAGGTCTGTCGGATAACGCCGCCCAGTTGACCGAAAAAGCTGTCAGGATGTATCAAGGGGCTTTCCTTTCCCGGGAACCTGAGCCATGGATAACATCCACGCGTGAAAAACTCAGGAGCAAGTTCCTGCGGAATGTTATGAAGCTTTGCCATTATTACAAGGAGAGGAAACAGTGGCAAAAGGCCCTCGACTGCTGCCACAAGGCCCTTGAAACAGACAGCCTTGCAGAGGAGTGTTATCAGCATCTCATGAAATGCTATCACCAGCTCGGCAGGAAGGCGGAAGCCGTTGCGGTATATGAGAAGTGCAGGAATGTTTTATCCTCATCACTCGGAGTAAATCCATCGCCTGAGACAGAGAGAATTTACCGGGAAGTGACGGAAGAGAATAAAAAGTATATCGATAGGCGCAGGAATAAATTCTAATTGTGATTCCCAATCAGCAATCCGCAATCCACAATAATTTCCAATCTGTATCCAATCCGTAACCTGCCATGTTTTATGCTACTGTTGCCAACAATTCAACGGGTAAAAATCATGAGCTTAAAAGACTACATCGTTCGCATTTACAGGTATCAGAAAGACAAGCCCCGGAAGCTTGTAGGCCTGGTTGAGGAAGTAG
>JACRHB010000018.1 GCA_016217725.1 Nitrospirota bacterium
TATAGCTTTTGAAATTTGAGTCCAATATCCCCCTCACCCTAACCCTCTCCCCGAAGCGTCGGGGGAGAGGGAACTTCTCCATGCCTTTCCAGAAAAGCCCCGTCGCGGCAATCAACAATGCGCAATATGAAATCAGACCTAGCACTCCCTGATGGAAAAGGACCCTGAGAAAAGGATTATGCGGGTTTCCGAAAGCGGGTTTGATATTAAAGGGAGACGCCTTATAAGAGGTATTCACAAAAGGCTGGTCCATCGTGAAGATTTTCGGGCCGTATCCCCAGCCGAAGACCGGTCTTTCGAGCGCCGCGGCGATGAGAGGCTTCCATATATCCGTTCTTTCGTTAAAAGACATGATGTTTTTCTTATCATATATGAATTTATCTTTCATTAACGGGGACATGAATAATGAGACGCTGAAAAAAACGACGACTACAGACGCAGCCACCGCAACAAGCTTGAAATTGATCTTTTTTGTTTTTAAAAAATATATCATCCAAACTGATGCGATACCTACGGATCCCGCAATCCCTCCACGCGACGTGCTGAGTATGACCCCTGTTATGCCCGCAATGATCGCAATTGCGAGCAGGATTTTGAATCTTGTGTCTCTTGAGATTAAAAAGAGGACAAAGGTAAATGAGAGCAATGTGTTCAGATCAACTGCAAACTGGGCATGCCAGGAGTGTCTGAGTGTTGTAACGGGTTTCATGAGCGGCAGGTCGTAAACAATATAACTGTAGTAGCCGACCGATATAGTGAAGATCAGAATGAAAAAGGATAAACGGCAAAGTCTCCTTAAACGCTTTTCATCCGAAAGCACGGTGGAGACGAGGCAAAAAATAACAACGGCCTTCAGGGCGTCCTCTTTGAGCGCCTTGAGAGAATAAAGGGGGTCTATGGAGAAGACCACGGAAATGAGAATGGTCGATATGAAACCCCAGAACAATAGGGGGACAGGTTTAGTAACCAGCCGGTTATCGTTTCTGTATTTCAGGCCGGCAAGCCATAAAAAGAAACCCGAATAAAGCAGGACGTTCCTTACCGCCTCCCCTTTGGTGAGGAACATGAAGAGGATGTAGAGATAGACTTCTATTTCGAGGATTCGGTCTATGATTTCGTATTTTTTATTCATAAGTCTTGATTGCATTCCCCCCTTTGGAAAAGAGGGGAAACACACCCCTGGCCCCTCTTGATAGAGGGGAATATCTCCCCCCTTTTTCAAAGGGGGACTAAAATAGCGCCTTCTCCACAATCTCTATCAACTGTCTTGCCCTGACTTCATATGTGTGCTCTTTCAGCACCCTCTCCTGTCCTGCCCGCGCAATCGTCATTCTCAAGTCATCGTTCTTTATGTAATATTTTATCTTCTCCACCATCTCTTCCTCTGTCTGAAAAGTCACGATCTCCTTGTCGGGCATAAAAATATCCTCTATTCCATCAACATATTGACACATATAAAAGGCCCCGCAGGCGACGGCTATGTACAGCCTTTCGCTCATGGACTTGCAGACGCGCGGCCGGGCGTCAAAACCGAGATATATTTTTGACAGTCTCGCTATCTTCGCGTGCTCCTCGCCCCATACGAACTTCCCTCCGTAGGACCTGCCGAGCTTTCCGAGTAGCAAAGGTATGGTGGAGAATTTCCTCGGTATCTTCTGTCCCCACCATTTCAGATGGAAGCCGTTCTTTATGACAGCCTGCAAATATTTTCTCCTCGGCAGATAAACAGGCTTGGAGCCGAGATTGCCTACAAAGGTGACGTCGGCCGAATAGGCCCTGACGTCGCTTTCTGTAATCTCTTTTATTTCAAAAAAAGAGGGCGCAACCGCCTCTGTCAGCCAAAACGAATTAGGATTAATCTTTCTGAAATCCGTTACCAGGCCTTCAGACATTGTTAGAAACACATCCGCTTCATTCACATAGGGCGGCAGCCAGTCGGGGATAACGGGGTCCGGATACCACTGAATGACCTTTGTAAATTGTCTCATCTCCCTGTATATGGAGGGCGGGAATTCATCCTTTGAGTGGAGTATGAAATCCGGCTTTGAATCCTTGATTATCCTGAAAACGGCATCGACCGGATCCTGAACGGCGTCCGGGTCAAACGGGATGACCTTATGCCCGTTCAACTCGAAGCCTGATTTCTTCCACCAGCCGCTGTTCCATTCATGGGAGAATTCGGTTATGAAGAGAATCGTATACTGTTTCATATTCCTCCTCCCCTCTTGAGAGGGGTGCAGGGGTGTGTAGAGGGGTAACACACCCCTTAATCCCCTCTCAAGAGGGGAACAAATAAGTCCCCCTTTGAAAAAGGGGGATGTAGGGGGATTTTTAGATTATCTTTTCCTCCTCAGTATCTCCTCAAAAAGACCTTCGTATGCTTTTACGGTATTGTCAATTGAGAAAAGCTTAGCCCGCTCCTTCGCCTTTCCGGCAAGCGCTCCCCTCAAAGCAGCATCGTCTATTATCGTTTTCAACGCCTCGTTAAACCTTTCCGCATTCCCTGCGGGCGCAAACAATCCGGCCTCGCCTAACACCTCCCTGTGAGTAGATATGTCGGATACGACTGCCGGAAGCCCTGCGGCCGTCGCCTCGACAAGGGAAATACCGAAGCCTTCCCACAGTGAAGGTGAGCAGAAGATATCCATCGCCTTCAGTGCAAAGGGAATTAAATTGTACTCCATCCGGCCGGTAAAATAAAATCGCCCGGCCCCCGCTTTTAACTCCGTGCTTAAAGGCCCGTCGCCTACAATCAGTCCCTTGACGTTTCCCGGCATATGATGCAATGCCTCAATCATAACCTTATGATTTTTTTCCTCCGACAATCTGCCGACGGTACCGACGATGATATCGTTTTCAGGCAATCCCAATTTTCTCCTGCATTCGGCTTTTGAGACCTTTATGTCAAACAGAGAAAGGTCTATGCCGTTGTGAATAACCTTTATCTTTTCCGGCTTCACACGGTCATAAGCCTTCATATCCGATGCGACTGACTGAGAGACCGCGATCAGGGCGTCCGTCCTGAGGGACAGGAGACGGTTAAAAAAACTTCTATGCATTTTGGGACTGTCATAAAGGGCGTGGAAGTTTGAGATGACCGCCGGCGTTCCCACCGACAGCGAGGCCATCCTGCCGTAAAGGTTTGCCACATACTGATGCGTCCAGAGGATGTGGACCTTGTTCTGCCGGAGGATTTTGGATATTTCAAAGGGGATTTTCAGACTGAACCTGCTGCTCTTCATCAGATTGAGCGCGACGGTCTTTATCCCTTCTTCCGATGCCTTCCCGCCCAATTCTCCTAAATCCTTTATGCAGCATATCATGAGATCATATTTATCTCTGTTTAACCTCCGGAGAATAGACAGAAGCTGCGTCTCAACCCCGCCGACCGGCATGCTGACGATAAGCGCCATCAGGTTGATTTTGTTGTTGCCTGCTGAAGTTTGTATATCCTTCTCCATAGATCTTTTTAAAACAGCAAAGACACATCAATTGCTCGTCATGCCCGAAGTTCTTAATCGGGCATCCAGTTGTTTAATTCTCTGGATTCCCGCCTTCGCGGGAATGACAACTTATAGCATCTTAACTCTTGACTCTTGACTCTTTCAACGCCGCCTTCAGTATTTTAAAGTTTTCACTTATATAGTATTTTCTCTGCTCATCTTCCAGCAAAGAGCCGAGCTTTACGGTGTAGTCTTTCCTTGTAAGAGCATCAATCCCTCGAAGTATTTTATTCGCAGTTTGCGAAGAGATATCAGGGGTAACTCCTTTTCTCAACAAGAATTCCATATCAAAGACGTCCCTTATCTCCTTTCTGTCCAGGAAAGCCGTTATCTTTGAGCTCATCATCTCTTTCAGAGAAACGACTCTTAAAAAGACCTGCGTATTGGAATATTTGCTGTAGGCGATCATCCGTTCGGTTTTAATTTTCTTAGTCTCTTTTCGTATCTCGATTTTCAGACTTCTTGGAAAATCCTTCGATCTTATCTCAAACACCAATGAGTAGAATTTATCGGCGGCGTCCTTTATTTCGTAATGCCCCGCCAGATAGGCCTTTAAGTCTGCAAAGACCTTGTTAATATCAAGGTCTTTTAGGATCCAGAAATCCAGATCTACGGAAAACCTGTTCAAGCCGAGGCACAGCCTGAGCATCGTGCCTCCGCCGAGCACGATTTGATCTAAAAACTTCCCGCTGTTCAGCCTGTCAAGGACTTCCAGCTCAAACTGCTCCTGTTTTATTAAATCCTGCATAGCTTCCGAATAATGTTCCCGGTCTTTTGAGGATACACCTCTATCATCCCCGCGATCCTGCCTTTATCCAGTTTGTCCAAATCAATGGAGCTGAAATCCAACTTGTACTTGCCGAAAGAATAAAGATAAAGCGAATCAATAAATGCCTTCTCTTTTGTTGCTATAAATAAGCCGTCCTTTTTTATAAAATCAGAATAGTATTTCCCTTGAAGCTTGTAATAATTGAACGCTGTGCCTTTGATGTCAAATCTGACCGAGCGTTTTAATGAAGCGCTCTCGTAGAAGCCCCTTTGGACCTGGGTAGTGACGTCATACAAGGAAAGCGCCGTCATAAAAGAAATATACGACGGCACTTGCAGGACGTTGGAGATTTTCAGGAATTCTTCCCTTGAAAAGCCTTCCCATCTTTCGGACAGGACATAAAAATTTTTTTTCAGCCTGATAAAAAAGCCTTTTCGGGTATAACGCGTGCATAACACCCGCGCCGATTCGGGCTTTATCCCCAATAAATCCTGCAGGTCCTCTACAGTGAAAAAGAGATTTCCTTTTAATTTTCTTACAATATCATATTTCATGGCATATATAGTTAACTGTTTTGTTAATTATATGTGCTTATAAATAAAACGTCAATGACGTTATTGATGCCGCAACTAAATGTCCCATCTTCGGATTTTTGTCATTCCGGGCTTGATCCGGAATCTCGTAGGGGCAATTCATGAATTGCCCCTACCCTGGATTCCCGCTTTCGCGGGAATGACGCAAGCAAACATTAGCTTGTAGCGCCCTCATTTATTGGGGGCGTCATTGTATCGTCGGGGATAAACCCCGACGCTACTAAACCTTATACGTCCTTCTCCACAATTCCAGCACCGTTAAAAGCCACAACTGCTCTGAAATGTTGATCTCCGGCGTCTTGAATTTTTCAATCACCTGATGAATGCGTTTCAGATCAAATATATCTCCGGACACAAAATTGCCTTCTGAAAAAATATCGTATAAGAGGTCGAGATTGGCCCTGAACCAGTATTTAATAGGAGGGCTGAACCCCATCTTCTTTCTGTAGATGATTTCCCTCGGAAGGTATTCTTCAAGGATCTTCTTTAAGACGTATTTGCCGCCTTCCTTGAATTTATATTCCGGCGGAAGGGTGTTTGAAAACTCCACCAGACGATAATCCACAAACGGATTTCTCCCTTCCACCGAATGCGCCATCAGAGCAAGGTCGGTTTTGGTGAGTATGTAATCCGGTAGATACGTGTGCATGTCGATCCAGATAAGACGCTCGATGGTGTTGGAGATTTTATTGAAGTCAGCATCAAACACCCCCCTCCCCCCTTCCCCTCTTGAGAGGGGTGCAGGGGTGTGTAATAGAGGGGAAAAAGTCCCGAAGCATCGGGATGTAGGGGGATTTTGAATAATGTCTTCTATTGAAAAACTTTTAAGCGAGGCATAAGTCTCCGGCGTCATCACGTATCTTTTAAAGCTGTCGCTGAGGCCGTTGAATCTCAGGAGGTAAGCGCCCCAATATCCCAATGACAATTCTTCGCTGATGCGCTGAAGCTTTCCGGTAAAGCTTTTTTTGCTTATCTCCGGCGGCAGTCTTTTCATAAAGCTCGAGCTGATGCGCGGAAGCATGCTCATTATGCGTCCGCGTGAATAAATGAAATACCGTTTATATCCTCCGAGGATCTCGTCCCCGCCGTCGCCTGAGAGGATGACTTTGACATGCTCGGAAGTAAACTTTGAGAGAAAATACGTCGGAATGTAGGAAGGATCGCCGAAAGGCTCGTCCAGCGAGTTTATGATATTTTGCACTTCAGGATACGACAGCTCGGGGATCATGAATTCGTGATGCGAGGTTTGAAAACGGTTTGCCACCGCTCTTGCATATCCCGATTCGTCATAACCCGGTCTGTCGAACTTAATAGTGAAGGTGTTGATGTCCTTCACGCCGTTGTCTTTTAAAAAAGCGACCATGGCGCTCGAATCCATGCCGCCGCTCAGATAGACGCCTATAGGCACATCCGAGATCGTCCGCATGAATACCGCTTCTGAAAATATCTTTTTGAAATTTTCTTTAGCCTCCGAAAAAGATAAAGAGGCTTTGGGTAGAAACATCGGCTTCCAGTAAATCTCCGTCCGGAGCTGTCCCGTGCTCATGTCGAATTCCAGGATCCCGGCGGGAGGAAGTTTTTTCACTCCTTCAAGAACGGTATCCGGCGAGGGAATATACTTGAGGGTAAGGAACCTGTTGAGGGAATCAAGATCGATTTTGCGCGGGATAAGATGAATGAGCGCCTTCAGCTCCGATGCAAAGATAAAAGTCCCGCCGTCATAAAAATACTTCAAAGGCTTCACCCCGAGCCTGTCGCGCACAAGGAAGAGTTTATTCTTCCGCCTGTCAAACAGGGCAAAGGCGAACATACCCCTCAGCCTGTTTACAACGTCAAGGCCCCATTCTTCGTAACCGTGTATTATTACCTCCGTGTCGGACCTTGATTTGAACGCATGGCCTTTTTCCAGCAGCTCGTTTCTTATTTTTTGAAAGTTGTAAATTTCCCCGTTATACGTGATCCAGACCTTGCCGTCTTCATTGCACATCGGCTGGCTCGCCGCCTCGGACAGATCAATGATGCTCAGGCGTGTATGCGCGAGGAGCGAAGACCATTCGCCGTCAGGGATGGAATTAGAAAAGTATTTATAACATCCCCCTACATCCCCCTTTTCCAAAGGGGGACTTGATTCCCCTCTATTACACACCCCTGCACCCCTCTCAAGAGGGGAAGGGGTTAGGGGTGTGTTCCCCCACTTTGAAAAAGGGGGGAAGGGGGGATTTTGCAAAACCACAACCCCCGCATGGTCCGGCCCCCTGTGATGAAGGGCTTTCAAGGTCATGCGAAGCTCATCAGTCGTGATCGCTCTGTTCTTTGAAAAAAATCCGAATATGCCGCACATAATCATCGTAGGGGCGGGTTTGAAACCCGCCCTTACCTAAACAGCCATCCTACCTTCTCCCGCCACGTGCTTACATCCGCCGGCAGGTGATCTCTCCATATCTCAATAAATTTTCTCTGTGCCTCGTCACGTATTGCGTCGTCTGTTTTAATTTGATCTCTCGTCGTGCCGCAGGCGTGCTCAAAGGGGATATTCAGGGCGTAATTATCAAACCCGTTTTTGAGGGCCCTCATAGAGACGTCTTTGTCATAATAGTGGACCTTGAAATCTTCACAAAAGCCGCCGATTTTTTCATACACGGACTTTTTCATTGCAAGGAGCAGCCCGTCCACAACCGCCACCTTTTCAAAAGGCTTTTTCCTGGAAGTAGGGGCGGGTTTTAACCCCGCCCCTACTTCTTCCGCATGCACTATTGTCTTTCCCCTGAAGCTGCCGTCCCGGCGCAGGGTCTTTGCGCCGTAAAGGCCGACGACCCCGGCGTTTGAAGTCTGCATGACGAAGTTTCGTATCTCCGCCGTCCAATTCTCCCTGAGGACAAAGACGTCATTGTGCATGAAACAAAGGACGCCGCGCTTCGCCGCGCCTGCGCCGAGGTTAAGGGCCTGCGCGACGCCGAGGTTTTGCTCGTTGCGGATGTAGGTGATTTGTTCTGAAAATCCCCCTACATCCCCCTTTTCCAAAGGGGGACTTGATTCCCCTCTATTACACACCCCTGCACCCCTCTCAAGAGGGGAAAGGGTTAGGGGTGTGTTCCCCCCTTTAGCAAAGGGGGGCGAGGGGGGATTTTGGATTTTCTTATCCACCAAAAACACCTCCTGCGTCCCATCTGTTGACCCGTTGTCGATAATTATAATTTCAAAAGAGCCATGCTCATTCTGCTCCATTACGGATTCAATGCATCTTAACGTCGTCTCTATCTTATTGAAGACCGGGATGATTACGCTTAATCCTTCCATCTCCGCTCCGTGTAATATTTAACAAGCTGTATAAATTTATCTTCTTCGCTGACTTTGACTTTATCAAGATAGTAGCCCAGCAGGGACTTTTTTTCATCATTCGTCAAGGGTAGATCAGGATGATTAAGCCCTGCGATGTCCTTTGCAAGATTCTTGAGCATGTAAGGTCTGTTCTTTCTGATGCCGTCGATGTCTATCAACCCCGAGACCTCTCCGTCTTTTATAAAGATATGTGAGAGGTGCGCGTCGCCGAGCCAGTAGCCGAGGCTGTGAAGCCTTGCGACTTCATCAATGACTTTTCGATACTCTGTAACGGTTAAGCTCCTTCCGCCTCTGATGAGGATGTCATAGAGCGATTCTCCTTCAGCCTTTTTCACGGCAAAGAAGGGGAGGCTGCCGTTTTTGAATATTCCGTACGCGATCACCCTCTGCATTTTTATCCCTTTTGAGGATAAATATTCCGAGGTGTTATAAATTGTCTTTGCCTTTTTCACAAGAAGGAAGACCACCCGGCTTCTGATATTCAACGGGTGAAGGATCTTTAAAAATGCGGCCGACTCCGGGTCGTAAATGAGCGTTGTCTTTTTTACCGTTGAGTAGAGCAGAAGTCCCTGTTTTGCCAACAAGCTTCTGATGTCTTCACGGATGTCCGGGAAAGGCTCGAGGACAAAGGGATGGTTTTTTATCAGGCCGGCTATCTTCGCGATAAAGGATTGCGCGGGATCGCCGTCATTACAATAAAATCCTGCCGTGTCATTTTCAAAATATTTCATGTCTCATCCGGTCCTGACCGCGAGATATAGCCTGGTTAACAGGACCGACGAATAAATCGCTAAATTCTTTGTCAGCCACCTGCCTTTTTTGCTCCTTACGGGCAGTCTGTTCAAGGCCTTTAAGTCTTTTTCCGTATTGCAGCCGCGCTCCGTCGTATAAAGCGCCTCATATCCGAGCTCTCTTGCTATCCCGATGGTCCTGTCGTTGAACCCGCCGCTCGGCCATGCAAGATGCAGGATCTTTTTCGAAAGCCTTTCCTCGAGAACCTTCTTGCCCGCGGCGAGGTCTTCTCTTATCTCCGGATATTTTTCCTCTTCGATATAATCGGAGACCTTATGAGTGACACCGTGTGACTGAATGTCGACCAGGCCGCTTTGCTCCATTTCCATGATCTCCTTCCATGTGCACATGACCTCAGATCGTCTTTCTGTAAATGCCAGTCTCCATGCATCGTTATGAGAGAGGGGGACAAACTTGTCTCTTTTCATGTCAACCTCTTCGATAAAACTTGTGGCGACAAAAATCATGCCCTTCAAATCGTATTTCTTCAGGAGGGGATACATGTAAACATAGTTGTCCGCGAAGCCGTCGTCAAAGGTGAGCAGAACGCATTTCTTAGGACTCTCATTCTGATTGCGGATAAAATAAAGAAACTCACTGCCGGTAAGCGTCTTCCAGCCTTTGCGGGAGAGAACTCTTAAGTGATCCTCGAAGATTTCGGGATGGACGTTAAGCTCCCTGTCGGTGGGCGCCACGTGGTGATACATTACGACCGGAATTGAGTTATGAAGCATCAAGAACCTCCCTGTATCGAGCCTCGGTCAAATCCAGCATCTTCTCAAGCGTAAACCTTTCAAGCACAGAAGCCCTTGCATTCCTGCCGAGACTGTTTCGGAGTTCTTTATCCTGTAATAGGGCAACGACTTTTTCAGCAAGATCTTCCGCATCTCCCGCTTTAAAATACAGTCCGTTCATTTTATCTTCAATAAAATCCTTGAACGTAGGGATGTCGGAGACGACTACAGGCCTCCCCGCTGCCATTGCTTCAAGAAGCGCCGTGCCGAGACCTTCCAGGACGGAGGGGAAAACGAATACGTCCAGCGTCTTCAAAATCCTCGGAATGTCGTCCCTGTGACCGAGGAAGACAACCTTGTCCCTCAGCTCCTTATCTACGTGAGAGAGATATTGCGTCTTGAACGGCTCCTCCAGGCTTCCGGCAAACAATAAAATGCACGGAAACTTATTACAAATGATATTGAACGCCTGAAGGAGATATTCCTGCCCTTTTACCTCGGTGAAAGTGGATGTATTGCCTATGATAAGAGTGTCGTGCGGTATACCGAGCTCTTTTTTGATATCTTCAATTTCCGGGGCGAACAGCCGTTCATTGACCGCGCTGTGTATCACCGTTAATCTTTCTTTCTTTAAACCGCACTGTATAAGCACGTCGCTCACGGCCTTGCTTATGGTTATGATCCTGTCGGGAATGGAATAGATAAATTTCGCCAAAATTCCCCTGCCGACCGGATAGAGATTGTGCCGGAATCTCACAAGGCGCCTGCCCGTAAGTTTTGCCGCAAGTCCGCCCGCCCAACTGTCAACCGAGCTGTGGGTTGAGACTAGGTCGATATTTTCCTGCTTAATGATATTCATCAACTGCGGTATCGTTTTCAGATAAGCCTGTTTCACCATGTTCAATTCATAAACCTTTACGCCCGCCTGCTTTGCCTTTGCAGCGAGTATACTGCCTTTATGACATGCAATGATAACATGATGTCCTCTTTTATTGAGCCCTGCCGCTTCGGCCAAGACCCTGTTCTGCTGCCCGCCCCATCTCTTTAAAGTTTCAGTGTGAAGTATGTTCATTCCCATCAACCTGAAAAAACTTTTTCAGCCACGAATCTTCACGAATATCATGAATAAGTAAGAAGTAGGAAGTGGGAAGTAGGAAGTAAAAAACGGCCGGAAATGTATAAGTCTTCTTTTACTTCTCACTTTTTACTTCTCACTTCTCACTTTTTTTGAGATTACGCAGCAGAGAAAGGTACAGCCTGTGCATACCCTCAACCATCCGGTCTACCGTGTACCGTGCCTCTGCGAATTTCCTTCCTTCCAGCCCCATCGACCTTGCCTTTTCCCTGTCGCGCAAAAGCGATATTACGGCACGCGCGAGACCTGCCGGATCGCCGGGCTTAACAAGCAGTCCGGTTACGCCGTCCTTTACTATTTCCGGCACCCCGTCTATGTTGCTCGTCACGACCGGCTTTTCCATCGCCATGGCTTCAAGTATGGACGTGCCCAAAGCCTCCTGCAAAGTCGGGAGCACGAATATATCGATGCTCTTCAATACATTCGGGACATCGGGGCAAAGCCCTAAAAATATGACGTGCTTATCAAGTCCCTTGTCTGCCGCCATAGTCCTTATCTTCTCCTGGGTCGGGCCGTTGCCTGCCAGGATAAACATAGCCTCGGGGACCTCTCTGAGTATTTCGGGCATAGCCTCTAATAAAACGTGATGTCCTTTTTTGATCCTGAATATGGCGACCATTCCTATCAGCGGCGTATTATCCTTTAGCCCCAGCTTCGACCTGATATCTCCATTTATCAATGCCGGATTAAAGCGCTCCAGATTTACACCGGTAGGCACTGCCTCGACTTTTTCAGGGCTGATACCTTCCTCATTTATCAGATACTGTCTGACGCGCTCGCTGACCGTCACGATCTTATGGGGAAGAACGCTGTAAGTGAATTTTGAGGTGATCGGCAAGGCCAGGTGCCTTGTGCGCACGATGACCGGCCTTCTGCTTGAGAGCCTTCCGGCTATAGCGGCTAACAGGCTGTCTTTGCCGCTGTGAGTATTTATCACGTCAACCTTCTCCTTTTTAATGAGCGCAAGCAGGGAAAGGAGTGCGGGAAGGTCATAGCTCTTTCTCATGCGGCATAAACTTACATTCAGCCCCGCCTCTGCCGCCCTCTGTCCGAGGACGCTGCCGGGCTGACATGCAATGATCACCCTGGCCCCGAGTTTTTTGATGCCGAGGGCTTCATTGTATATCCTGTTCTCCTGTCCGCCCCAGCCTGTTGATGATTCAGTGTGTAGGACTGTGTACATGGTTGTAATAATGGACATAGGTCGTATAGGTCTTATATGACTTATAGGACCTATTTCTTTCAGGCGTGCGCAAACGCATTATACAGCTTCATATATGTGCTGCTCCTTGAAATGAGCTCTTCGTGAGTTCCGATATCCGCGATTCTTCCCTTGTCGAGTATCACTATCCGGTCCGCATTCCTGATCGTTGAAAGCCTGTGCGCAATGACTATCGTCGTCCTGCCTTTCATTAATTTCTCAAGCGCCTTCTGGACAATCGCCTCGGAGACCGAATCGAGAGAAGATGTGGCTTCGTCGAGTATCAATATCGGCGGGTTTTTCAGGATCGCCCGCGCAATGGCTATCCTCTGCCTCTGTCCGCCTGAAAGCCTGAGGCCTTTTTCTCCTATGACGGTGTCGTATTTCTCCGGCAATTCCTGAATGAATTCATCGGCGAATGAGAGTTTGGCCGCCTCGAGGATTTCACTGTCCGTCGCGCCCGCCCTGCCGAAAGCGATGTTCTCACTGACCGTATCATTGAAGAGGATGATGTCCTGGCTCACAATACCTATCAGTTCTCTGAGAGAGCGCAGGTCTGCTTTATTTGTATCCATTCCGTCAATTGTTATTCTTCCCTTCGATGGTTTATGAAATCCCGGTATCAGATCGGCCAGCGTTGATTTGCCTGCGCCGCTCTGTCCTACAAGCGCCACTGCCTCGCCGTGCCTTATTTCCAGGTTCACATCTTTTAAAGCTAAAGCGCTTCTTCCCGGATAAACATAGGAAACGTCTTCAAACTTTAATGATCCCCTAAATGAATCTATCCTGGCGCTTCCGCTTTCCTCATACGCTGCGCCGAGCAATGTATCGATCCTTTCTATGGACGCCCTTATCTCCTGCAAAGCGGTATATGCCTCGCCGAGCTTTCTTGTGGGGGCAAATATCATATAGACCGCAACGATTATGGAGGCGAAGTCTCCGGTAGTTATCGTCCCTTTTATGACCATATTCCCGCCGTACCAGAGAATGACGGCTATGCCCAATCCCGTCACTATTTCGATGACCAGTTTTGTGAATTCCTTATATCGCTCGGCCCGTAAAAGCTCTCTGTAGTATCTCCGGTTTTCCTTCCTGAAATTGTCCGCAGCCGTTTCCTCACGGTTAAAGACCTTGATGATCCTTGCTCCAAGAATGGTCTCTCCGACCTTCTGCGTTAAAAAGGACAGCCTTCTCTGCGCCTCTTTCCTTTTTTTCTTTACCGTCTTGCCGAGCTTCCTTGTGCTGTACGCCATAAAAGGCATAAGCCCCAGGATCATCAGCGTCAGGTCCCATCTCCTGTAAAACGCCAGGCCGAGAAGGAACGCTATCGTAGGCGCTTCAAGCACAAAGGCCTTTACAACGTCCGACATCACCCCCCGCAGCATTTCGGCGTCGCTCATGATCCGCGAGATGATCACCCCGGAGGATTCCTTGTTGAAATATCCGATCGGCAGGTTCAGGATATGGTTGTACAATTTATTCCTCATGTCCCTGACCAGCCTGGTCCCCGCCGCCTTCATCAAATACGCCTGCCCGAAATTCAAGCCCCCCTTTATGGTAAAAAGCACAAAAATGCCGGCGGGGAAATATTTCATGACGTCATATCTCCTGTCTGCAAAGATTTCGTCAAGGGCCGGTTTGACGGCCCAGGCAATCGCCGCCGTTATCCCGGAAACCAGGAAGCTGAGTATAATGGCGGCAAGGACCATAGGCCAATATGGTCTTGTAAGACCGACTATCTTTCTGAGAATATTCATGATTTATTGTCTTTGTCCGTTTTTTTGCTGTATTATAACAAATTAAGTCTTTCTAAATTGAGCGACTTTTTGTCATTCCGGCTTGTCCGGAATCTTTCCTTGCTTTAAGAAGGATTCCCGACAAGCGGGAATGACATTTATAATGAAAAGGAATACTCAGTGAAACACTCAACATCAAAAAGAAATTACCAGGGTAAAAACATACTCGTAACAGGCTGCGCCGGATTCATCGGGTGGAAGGTCTCTCATTTGCTGCTTGAGATGAATAAAAATGTCATCGGCATAGACAATATGAATAATTATTACGACCCTGCATTGAAAAAATGGAGGCTTAATATATTAAAGAAATACCCTAATTTCAAATTTTGTAAAGTCGATATCGGAAATTATAAAAAGACAAAGAAAATATTCGCGGACAACAAAATAGACGCCGTCATCAACCTTGCCGCAAGGGCCGGGGTAAGGGCGTCCGTGGAAGATCCCTGGGTGTATCTTGATACCAATACTAAGGGGACGCTGAACCTGCTTGAGTGCTGCAAAGATCATAAAGTCAAGAAATTCGTTCTCGCCTCAACCTCGAGCCTTTATGCGTCGCTGGATATGCCGTTTAAGGAAGTCTCAAAGTCTGACACGCCTCTTGCGCCCTATTCAGCCACGAAAAAAGGCGCGGAAGTTTTGTGCTACGCATATCATTATCTCTACGGTCTCGACGTAACCGTTTTAAGATATTTCACTGTATACGGCCCCGCCGGAAGACCCGACATGAGCATTTTTAAATTTTTAAAAAACATGGAAGCAGGCAAACCGATACCGCTTTTCGGGGACGGCAGCCATACCAGGGACTTCACCTATATCGATGACATTGCCGACGGCACAATACGGGCGCTCAAGCCGGTGGGTTACGAGATAATCAATCTCGGCAGCGATCATCCGGTACAGTTGAATTATGTAATAGGACTCCTCGAAAAATATCTCGGCAAAAAGGCCAAGATCAGAAGATTCAAGCTGCATCCCGCCGACGTCACCGCAACGTGGGCGCATATAGAAAAGGCGAAGAAGATGTTAGGCTGGGAACCGAAGATGCCTCTTGAGCAGGGCGTAGAGAACACGGTCAACTGGTTTTTGGAGAACAAGAAGTTTTTAAAGAGTTTGAAGTGGAAGGATTAGTAAAATCTCAAACAAAACCCCTTCTATTTTATTCATCACATCGTCGTCTTTAAACCTTATAATCCTCACCCCTAATTTATTTAGTCTTTGTTCCTTCATTTCATCTCTGTCCGCAACTTTTTCAAAGGTATGTGTATAACCGTCTATCTCTATTGCCAGCAACAGCTCTTTGCAAAAAAAGTCAACAATGTAATTATCAATCGGTTTTTGCCTGTTGAAATCATATCCCATCATCTGTCTGCCTTTTAGATACATCCAGAGTTTTATTTCTGTCTTTGTGCTGTTGTTTCTTAGCTGCCTTGCCTTTACTTTCAGCTTTGGGTTGTATGGTATTATTTGCATAGTAAGTACATCCAAAAAAATAAGAAATACACACCCCTGACCCCTCTCAAGAGGGGAACTCAGAATTCCTTAAACACCTTCGCCAGTGAGTCCCCCGCCACGTGCATTTTAAACTCGTTGAAATACCCGAAAGGCGTGGTCATGACGGAATAGCCGGTTCTCGTTAATCTCTCAATAACTTCCTCAAGCATCGCCTTTGCAAATTCAGGAGAAGACTTGCTTGCCGACAGATGATTGAAAGAATGGAGCACAACATTTTTGGTATTGAATTTACCGGCAAGCCATTTCGTGTTCTTGACGAATTTCTGGATGACGCCGTCTCTATTCTGCTCATCCGCCGCTTCCGAATGATAGAAGATTACCGCCGCATTCGTCATTGATTCCTCTCTATCAACGTCCGGCGCCTCGGGCAGCGATTTCGACGCTGTCTTGTACCACCATTCATGGACGTAAAACATGACGAGCTTCATCGTATTCTCCTACGTAAAAACAGTATTAGCCACAGACTTTCACTGACTGAAGAAGATCAAAGATGAAAAAGAATAGTCTTGGCTCTTAGTTCTTTGCTCTCTTGAGGTGTCTATTATATCATTTTGCTATAATTACAAATAAGAACACATTTACGGAGGCATCATCCCGGCCATTTACGGCAACATTTCCGGCCTTAAGGGCAGCGAGCTTAAGGCGCTTGAGAGGATTTACAGGAGGCGCATTCCCAAAAACAGGGCGCTGACCGCAGAGCTTGCAAGATATATGGCAGAATGCTCAAGCTCCATCGGACGCCAGATAGGGGCGCTTGCTGACAGGAACGGAAACATCAGCCACGTAATAGTAGGAGACGCCAAAGGGATATTTATTCCCGGGCTTGAGAATTATCCTCTCGGCAGAAAGGTGCTTCGCGGGCTAAGACTGATACATACGCATCTCAAGAGCGAGGCGATAAACCAGGATGACATTACCGACCTTTCTTTGTTAAGACTCGACGCGCTTATTGTAATAGGATTAAAAGACGGTCAGCCGGAAAACGTTTCCATTGCGCACCTCCATTCAACCGATTCCAGGATATCGCATGAGATAACCGGCCCTGTTCCGTTTCAGAGACTTGAGACGGCGTTTGAGGACTTTGACTCCATGATCGGATCCGTGGAGATGCAGATCCAGCATCAAAGAACGGGTTATGACGTCAGGGATAAAAGGGAGAGGGCGATCCTCGTCAGCGTATCAACAGGACTGCGCCATGAGCAGGAAGAATCGATGGAGGAGCTCAAGGAGCTTGCCGGTTCAAGCGACGTAGTCGTCCTTGACATGGTATTGCAGAGGCTGAAGCAGATCAACCCGAAATACCTGATGGGTGAAGGAAAAATAAAAGAGCTTGTCATCAATGCGCTGAACAGGGGCGCGACCCTTTTGATCTTTGACCAGGACCTCAATCCGTCACAGATCAAATCAATAAGCGACATGACGGAATTAAAGGTTATCGACCGCTCGCAGCTCATCCTCGATATATTTGCAAAACGCGCCCACAGCAGGGACGGCAAGGTACAGGTAGAGCTTGCTCAACTGCGCTACAGGCTGCCGAGGCTCACCGGGAAAGGCACTGCCATGTCCAGACTGATGGGCGGCATCGGAGGCAGGGGCCCCGGTGAGATGAAGCTTGAGGTTGACAGGAGGCGCGTCAGGGACCGGATAACCCTCCTCGAAAAACAGCTTGAATCCCTCAGCCGCGCGAGACAGCAGAGGAAGGCGCGGAGGGTGGAGCTGGGACTCCCGATAATATCGATCATCGGTTATACCAATGCAGGGAAATCGACCCTTCTTAACAACCTCACAAAGAGCGCAACCTTTGTGGAAGACAAGATGTTTGCAACGCTCGATACCGCGAGCAGGCGGCTGAGATTTCCGAGAGAAAGGGACGTGATAATTACCGACACGGTAGGCTTCATACGCGACCTGCCGAAAGACCTGTTCGCCGCATTCCGGGCTACTCTTGAAGAACTCGAAGACGCCGACCTGCTCCTTCACGTCGTGGATATATCGAATCCGCGCTTCGAGCAGCATATGAAATCCGTGGAAAAGATACTCAGCGACCTTGGGCTTTCCCAAAAACCGCAGCTTCTGGCCTTCAATAAAGAAGATTTGTCGGACGGAGAGATGCTTGAAAACGTATGCAAACGGTTCGGCGGCGTCTCCGTCTCGGCCAAACGCCCTGAGACCTTTCATAAGCTACTTTCAGCCATAGAGAACAAGCTCTGGCCGATAACAGTAGGAAGAGAGAAGTAAAAAACGTGGTCTCTACACCTTCAAAAGAACTGAAGGTTCTGCTTCAGAGGATGAAAATACTTATGCCCAACAAACCCAAGACAATTGAAAATGTAGTGCAGAAAATCGCCTGATTTGAAATGCAACTGCTTGTCTTTATTAGTTTCCAATTCTCAAACTGCGGAAGATGGGTTAAAGCAGATTCCCCAATCAAAAGGTTCGGGGGTTGGACCCCGTTACCCGTTATCCTAAAAATGCCTTTTTGATCCTGCTCCCATCTTTGAGACTGGCTGCGCTGTCTTCCAGAACCACCTTCCCCATTGCAAGGACATAAACCCTGTCAGCGATCTCAAGGACTTCCCTGACCTTCTGTTCAACGATGAGTATTGTTGTATTAAACTTTTCACGGACGGTTATTATCGCTTCAAAGGCTTTCTTAATCGCCTTCGGGGACAGACCGAGAGACGGTTCATCGAGTAAAAGGAGTTCTGGCTGCAGCACTAATGCCCTTCCAAGCGCGAGCATCTGTTTTTCACCTCCGCTCAGGTTGCCTGCATCCATCTGTTTCCTTTCTTCAAGTTCGGGGAACAGGGAGAAGACCTCTTTTATCCGGGCAGCCAGGATATCTTCATCAGGCAATATATATCCGCCCATGTAGAGATTCTCCAGCACCGAAAGATCGCTGAATACCGTGTTGCCCTGCGGCACATAAACGATCCCCTGACTTATATTTTTGTCCGGTTTATTACTTTTAATAGAATTGCCATTGTAGATGATCTCACCCTGCCTTGCCTTAACTATCCCTATCACCGTCTTGATCACCGTTGATTTCCCTGCGCCGTTCGGGCCTATCAATGCGACAATCTCCCCTTTTTGCAGGCGCATTGAAACATTGTTCAGCACGGGCTTTTTATTGTATCCGGCCTCTATATTCTTTAACTCAAGCATCAGCTTATATACGCCTCTATGACTTCGGGCTTTTCCCTTACTTCGGATGGCAGTCCGTCCGCTATTATCCGTCCTTCATCCATGACGATAAGCCTGTCGGATATTTCCATTACCGCGTCAAGGTTGTGTTCTATGAGAAAGACAGTGACAGAAGTATCTTTGAGTTTCCTTAAGAGCGAAAGGATCTTTGAGATCGTCTCCTGATTTACCCCGGCAACAGGTTCATCAAGCATCAACAGCTTAGCGTCAAGGGCAAGGCAGCATGCAAGGCTCAGGAGTTTTTGCTGTCCGTATGACAAGGAACCGGCAGGTTCGTATGACTTGTCTTTTAAACCGACGAAATCAAGCAGTTCATACGCCTTCTCTCTATTTCTGACTTCATGCTTCCTGCTGATGCTGTACGCCATGGTTTTAATAAAACTATCACCCTTATGATTCATAAAGGCAAGCATCAGGTTTTCAAGTGCGGTAAGCCTTTTTATCAGCCTCATGTTCTGAAATGTTCGGCCTATCCCTGCTGAAGCCCTTTCATGCGGCGCACGTCCGTTAAGATTTTTCCCGTTAAATTGCACTGCTCCTTTATCCGCCTCAAGATAGCCGCAAATGATATTAAAGAGGGTTGTCTTCCCTGCGCCGTTAGGCCCTATGAGACTTGTGATGGTGGCTTGCGGTATGTTCAGGGAGGCATTGTCAACCGCATGAACGCCGTTAAAGTGTTTTGTAATTCCCGATACCTCAAGCATCCTTTTTGACCTCTTCTTTCACTCCACCTTCTTTTCCAAAGGCAAACTCTCCCATTATCCCCTGCGGTCTGAACATCATGAATAGCACAAGGAGAAGCCCGTAGAATATCTGCCTCATATTTGCCGCGATTGAATTTGGCATACCGACAAACCTGAGGATCTCCGGGATAAATATCAGGAGCGCGGAACCTACGATTGAGCCTTTCAGGTTTCCTGCACCGCCTATGATGACAATAGAAAGTATGAAGATGGATTCCATAATGGTAAAACTCGTCTGGTCAATAAAACTGATGTAATAAGCATAGAGGCTTCCGCTGATCGAGGCGATTGAGGCACCAATGACAAAGGCGGTCAACTTGAATCTCATTACATCCTTGCCGAGGGACGTCGTAAATATCTCATCTTCCCTGATCGCCTTAAGGATCCTTCCAAAGGGTGAATCCATAAGACGGTTGAGGAAAAGATAGGTCAGGGCTGCAAATGTTACGACAAAGATCAAAAAAGAAATATGAGATGATATCTTTATCCCGAATATCTCAGGCTGAGGGATTCCGGGGAGTCCGAGAGGTCCTCCTGTAAATGAGACCCAGTTGTTCAGCATGCTGAAGACGATTATCTGAAACGCGAACGTGGTGATCACGAAGTAATCGTCGTATGTCCTGAGAGAAGGCCACGCGATAAGAAAGGCAATGACTCCTGAAAGCATGATCCCCGCCGGGATATTTATCCAGAAAGGGAGGCCTGCGTTTAATGCAAGAAGGGCGGTCGTATACGCGCCGATTCCATAGAAAGCGGCATGCGATACGGAAAGCAGTCCGGTATATCCGGCAAGTACATTCAGGGACATCGAGACAATGGAATATATCGCGACCATGATCAGTATGTGAAGGAGATAATCCATTACACCTCCACCTTTCTGATCTTCTTCCCGAAGAACCCGTAGGGTCTGTATAGAAGAAATAGTAGCAGGATGATGAATGCTATCGCGTCCTGCCATTGAGATGAAATCTTCCAGACCCCGAAGTTCTGGGCAAAGGCAAGGAGGAATCCCCCCAAAGCCGCGCCGGGAATGCTTCCCACTCCGCCTATGATTACAGCCACAACCCCCATCATTAGGGCGTTCATGCCCATTGTCGGGGTCATGTCTATGTCAAAGGAAACGAGGATCGCCGCAACGCCTGCAAGCGCGGAGCCGAGGGCAAAGGTGAAGAGAATGACTCCATCAGAGTTGATCCCGGAAATGACCGCAAGATCAGGATCTGATGCAACCGCCCTCATCGCAGTGCCAATCTTTGTGTATTTCATCAATGCCCGGCACCCGATCA
>JACRHB010000178.1 GCA_016217725.1 Nitrospirota bacterium
ATTTCACAGATAAAGACAATGACATAAATGAGATAGTCACATATTGTATATTCACCCAAAAGGTGAAAGGCAAAAGTTAGTTAAGCTTTTAATAACTCTGTGATAATCTGCGTTAATCTGTGGATAAATGCTTTTTTTAGGATTATTGATCACCGGCTAAAGTAGAAAGTGTAATCTCTGTTTACTCCTCCAGAAATCTCTGGAGGGGAAGGACCTTTATCGCTATCCTGCCGTTTGAAGACTTTACCATGCCCTGTTTCTGGAGCTTGCTCATGGTCCTTATGCAGGTCTCTACGGTGGTGCCGACCATCTCGGCGATTTCCTGGCGGGTAAGGTGCAGATCTATTTTTCTGAAGCCGTCTTCTTCGACCCCCACCTTTTCGGCTAACTTGAGCAGGAGCGAAGCTATTCTTTTTTCGACCCTTTCAGTTGCGATGTCCTTCAGCATCTCGTGGGCGTCGCGCAGCTTGTCGCTGAAGTATCTGACGATCTCGAGTTTGAGTATCGGATATTCCTCCATGATCTTGACCAGGTTCTGCCGGCTTATCCTTATCACTGTCGTAGATTCCATGGCCCGGGCCGACGCCGGGTACGGCTTCTTGTCCAGGACGGCAACGCCGCCGAATATGTCGCCCGGAGACATCACTTCCAAAATTATGTCCTTGCCCATCATCGTATGCTTGAGTATCTTTACGTTCCCTTCAGTCAGTATGTAAAACTTATCCGAAGGATCGCCCTCGATAAATATCGTTTCATTGTTTTTGTACGTCGCTTTTTCGAAAAAGGCGCTTATCTTTTTCAGCTCCGCTTCCTTGAGAGAGGAGAATACTTCGCTGTTCTTCAAAGCTTCAATGATCATTTGTCTCCGTCTTGATTTTTTGGTTTACAAGAATTATATCATATTTCAGCGGCCCGGGTTAATTTGACTAATATCACGGGTATCTTGTACTATTTTCTGTATATCTTCTTTAAGTGAAATTCCATATTTCATCTTGTAAATCTGGAGGAGCCGTGACGATTACGGAAAAGATTCTCGCCGCGCATTCGGGCAAAAAAGAGTTGTCGCCTGGAGAGCTGATCAATGCAAAGGCAGACCTCATCCTGGCCAACGACATAACCGCGCCGCTAGCGATTACGGAATTTAAAAAGTTAGGCGCAAAAGGCGTATTCGATAAAGACAGGGTTGCCCTCATCCCGGACCATTTCGCGCCGCAGAAAGACATCAAGGCTGCGGAGCAGTGCAAGATGCTCAGGGATTTTTCGAGAGAGTATGACCTCGGGCTTTATTTTGAAGTCGGCAGGATGGGAGTGGAGCATGCGCTCCTGCCGGAGCAGGGTCTTGTCGTGCCGGGAGACCTGATAATCGGCGCGGACAGCCATACGTGCACATACGGCGGGCTTGGAGCATTTGCCACCGGCGTGGGTTCGACCGACGTTGCATCCGCAATGGCGACCGGAGAATGCTGGTTTAAGGTTCCCGAATCGATGAAGCTCATTTATTACGGCAAGCTGAACAAATGGGTCGGCGGTAAGGATTTGATCCTGCACGCCATCGGTGACATCGGCGTTGACGGCGCCTTATACAGGGCGATGGAATTCACCGGAGAGACCATCGGCTCGCTGCCGATGTACGCGCGGCTGACTATGTGCAACATGGCTATCGAAGCCGGCGGGAAAAACGGGATTATCGCGCCTGATGGAATAACGGAGCAATACGTAAAAGGCAGGGCCAGGCGGCAATACAAATTTTATTCATCCGACAAAGATTCAAAATACGTTGAAGTGAAGGAATATGATTGCTCAAAGATACCTTTGACGGTATCCTGCCCCCATCTGCCTTCAAATACAAAACCCGCGGCGGAGCTTTCATCAATCACCATAGACCAGGTAGTCGTCGGCTCCTGCACAAACGGGAGGATCGAAGATCTAAGAGAAGCCGCTGAGGTCATAAAGGGGAAGAAGGTCCATCCGAATGTGAGGATGATCGTCATCCCGGCGACGCAGCAGATCTATCTGCAGGCGGTAAAGGAAGGATTAGCTGAAATATTTGTGAATGCGGAAGCTGTTTTCTCCACGCCTACATGCGGGCCGTGTCTCGGCGGTCACATGGGTATTCTCGCAAAAGGCGAGAGGGCGCTCGCGACGACCAACAGGAATTTTGTGGGCCGGATGGGACATCCCGAAAGCGAGGTCTATCTTTCAAACCCCGCAGTCGCGGCGGCTGCGGCGGTAATGGGGAGGATAGCAGTGCCTGAGGAGGTTTAGAGAAGTGCAAATGTTCAAAAGTGCAATAGTGCAAAAGTTTTTTATTCCTTTTGTGCTTTTGCACTGTTGCTCTATTGCGCTATTAAAGATATGCAATATAACGAAGAGCTTTTAAACAAAATCCATTTTATAATGGAAAGGATAGTCGTATTCGACGGCATCAATGAGGTGCTGGAGCATATCGTCAAAAACGCCGTATCCCTTACCCGCGCCGAGGCAGGCACGCTGAGGATCTTTGATATTGAGACCGGCAAGATAGTCATCAAGGCGAGCTTCGGTCTGTCAAAAGGCTTCCTTAGTCAGGCTCCTCTTAAGATAGGCGAAGGGATAGTCGGGCGTGTCGTCAAAGACGGCGAGCCGTTTATCAGTCCCAACATACATGATGTAAAACACTGCGTCCATAAAGAGCTGGCCAGGAAAGAAGGCATAAATTCCATTTTATCAATGCCTCTTAAGACATCGCATAAGACCATCGGCTGCATAACCGTTTACCGGAAGACGAAAGACAGGTTTACCGACGCCGAATTCCTGCTGCTGAATATCTTTGCCACCCAGTCCACCGAGGCCATTGAGAAATTAAGGCTCCTTGAGGATTTAAAAAGGCAGGCCTCATTTGATTCGCTGCTGAACATATATAACAGGAATTTCCTTTTGACAAGGCTGGAAGAGGAGCTCATGAGGGCGTCCAGGCACGAGCTCGTCTTTTGCGCCATATTTTTGGATATAGACGATTTTAAAATGTTCAACGACGCTCACGGACATCTCCTCGGAGACAAGCTGCTGGTGGACCTCACGAAGATCATAAAGAGAAAATTAAGGAAGAACGACATAATCGGCAGATACGGCGGGGAGGAGCTGATCATCATCGCCCCTGAAACCGATAAAAAAGGCGGGAAGGCCCTGGTGGAAAAGATATTGAAGCTGGTGACCAATCATAAATTTGCGAGCAGCTACGGAAACATAAAAGGGATCAGCTTCAGCGCCGGCATATCGTCTTTCCCCGAAGACGGAAAGACCTCGAAAGAGCTCATCGAGAAGGCTGACAAGGCGATGTATAAGGCAAAGAAAGAGGGCAAAAACAAGGTAAGAATTTATGGATGGACCAAGGAGGCTTGATAAAATTGAAGCTTAAAGGCAGAGCCTGGAAATTCGGCGACAACGTAGACACCGACGCGATCATACCCGCGCGTTATTTGAATACATCGGACCCGAAAGAGCTTGCAAGACACGTGATGGAAGACGCAGACAAGGACTTCCCGTCAAAAGTAAAGGCGGGGGACTTGCTCGCCGCGGGAGCGAATTTCGGCTGCGGCTCCTCAAGGGAGCATGCGCCCATTGCGATAAAGGCGGCGGGCCTTCAGGCCGTAGTCGCAAAAAGCTTTGCGCGGATCTTCTACAGAAACGCCTTCAACATCGGGCTGCCCATCTTTGAATCGGACGACGCTCCTGATAAGATCAAAGAAGGAGACGAGCTCGAGATCGACGCGGATAAAGGCGTTATCAGGAACGTCACAAAGAATGAAGAATACGCCGCCAAACCCATCCCTCCGTTCATGCAGGAGCTTATCTCCGCGGGAGGCTTGATCGAATGGACCAAAAAGAGGCTGAAGGCTTCGCAGCCGCCTACCTGAAGCTCTCAAAAAAAGAGCTTAAAGAAAAGATCCGCCGCGTTGAAGCTATAATAAAAGACTGCACCCTCTGCCCGCGCAGCTGCCGGGTCGACAGGACGGCGGGCGAATCGGGCTTCTGCAAAACAGGTGACAAGCCTTTTGTCTCAAGCTATAATCCTCACTTCGGCGAAGAAAAGCCTCTTGTCGGCCGGCACGGCTCCGGCACGATATTTTTTACCCGCTGCAGCCTCGGCTGTCTCTTCTGCCAGAACTGGACCATCAGTCATCTTGACGGGGGCAATATTTATTCCTTTGAAGCGCTGGCGGAGATAATGCTCACTTTGCAGAATTACGCTTGTCACAATATAAACTTTGTCACGCCGACGCATCAGGTTTACCAGATACTGAAATCTCTCGAGCTCGCGATCGACAAAGGCTTGAAAATTCCGCTCGTCTACAACTGCGGCGGATATGAATCCGTCGAGACGCTGAAAATCCTTGAAGGCGTGATAGACATCTACATGCCGGATTTCAAATATGCCGATCCCGAAGCGGCGCTGAAATATTCAAAGGCAAAAGACTATCCTGAAATTGCAAAGGCTGCAATAAAGGAAATGCACAGACAGGTCGGCGATTTGCTCATCGATAACAGAGGAGTTGCGCTAAGGGGACTGCTCGTCAGACACCTTGTGCTTCCTGAGGGAGTGGCAGGCACGGAAGAAATTGTTAAATTCTTAGCTGAAGAGATCTCGCCGGATACCTATACAAACATCATGGCGCAGTATTATCCGTGCTACAAGGCCGTCGAGCACCCTCCGCTCGACAGAAGAATAACGCATGAGGAATTCAGAAAGGCCGTCAAAGCAGCGCGCGATGCGGGACTGAAAAGGCTGGATTAATTCCCCTCTTTGGAAAAGAGGGGTTAGGGGAGATTTTATTGAATAATTTTTTATGCCATATAAAAATCTCCACTTCCCGTTGCAATGCTTCGCAGCAACGGGAGCCCAGCCCCCCTTTGCTAAAGGGGGGGAACAGAATAGTTGCCCTTTAATATGCGTTAAATATTGTGTATAATTTTCTATCGCCTTGATGCGGTATAATCTTATAAACAGGAGGGTCAACTTGAAGAAGAGAATGGTTGTTTTAATTGCAGCGCTGCTTTTTATCTTCCCGGCGATAATTCATGCCGAAGACAATACCGGGAGCAATTCGGTTTCATTAAAGCTCAGCACCCTTGGCGCCGGGCTGGAAGTCGAGGGTCCTTTCTCGGATTCAATAAGCGGAAGACTGGGAATAAATTATTTCCCCTATAATTATGATGGAACTGCCGATGATATCGACTACGAATACGATCTGACGCTGCTGAGCTTATCGGCCTTATTGGACTGGCATCCTTTCCAGGGTAGTTTCAGGATCAGCGGCGGGGTCCTTTATAACGGCAACAAGATCGATGCGGAAGCGACGTCGGCCGCCACTTACGATATCGGCGATCGGACTTTTACAGGCTCAGATGTCGGGAACCTTAAGGGCGACATCGATTTTCAGAAGCTGTCTCCGTATCTCGGATTAGGCTGGGACACCTCGTTCGGTAAAAAAGAAAGGTTCGGCTTTCTTGTCGAGCTTGGCGTAATTTATCAGGGCTCGCCAAAAGTCGGACTTTCCGCCGACGGCCCGATATCAGATACCCAGATCTTCCAGAATGAATTGTCGAAAGAAGAGGACAATATGCAGGAGGATATTAAAGGATATAAATATTATCCCGTCATAGGAGTCGGCGTCAGCTACAGGTTTTAGGAATTTCGAGACCTTGGTTTTTTAAATGCGATGACACATGCGGAATGGAGCCGATCTTATTTAAAAAGGAAGTCGGGACAAGAATTCCCCTCTAAAAAGAGGGGTCAGGGGTGTGTATTAAGTGGGCGTTAGAACACATCAAAGGCAATGTTAAAAAGATTAAAAAGAAACACACCCCTTAATCCCCTCTTTTTAGAGGGGAAAGAAAACAGATTAAGCTTTCTTGGTAGAGGGGAAGCAGAGTTTCGGCAATATAAATTTTATTTATAAAAGGAGGTTAGATGAGATTAAGATTATTGACGGCGTTGTTGGGCGTCATGCTTCTGGCAAATACGATCTATGCAGGAGAGGATGCCGCCTTGAAAGATCAGAGGGACAAGGTAAGCTACAGCATAGGCATGAGTATCGGTAAGGATTTTAAAAATCAATCCCTAGACGTTGATCCGGATATCCTTGCCAGAGGGATAAAGGACGTGTTTTCAGGCGGCAAGCCGCTCATGACAGACGAAGAGGTGCGCGAGACCATGACGAATTTCAGGAATGAAATGATGGTAAAGCAGACTGCTCACATGAAAGAGATGTCCGATAAGAACAAGAAAGAAGGCGAAGCCTTTTTAGCCGAGAACAAGAAGAAAGAGGGAGTGGTCACCCTGCCGAGCGGCCTGCAATATAAGATCATTACCGAGGGGACCGGGGAGAAACCCAAAGCAGCCGACACTGTTACGGTTAATTACCGGGGGACCCTGATAGACGGGACCGAATTCGACAGCTCTTACAGCCGAAATCAACCCGCAACGTTTAAAGTCACCGGCGTAATTCCGGGCTGGACCGAAGCGCTTCAGCTTATGAAAGCAGGCTCGAAGTGGCAGCTCTTCATACCGTCGAACCTCGCTTACGGCGAGCGCGGCGCAGGGCGCGATATAGGGCCGAATTCAACGCTGATATTTGAGGTAGAGCTGCTTTCAATTAAGGAGACCGCCGCTAAAGAAGCGCCGGCGCCTGCTGAGAAAAAAGGAGAGGGTAAAAAATAAAGGCCCGGACTCTCTATGACCGATCTGGAGAAATTAAAACACCTGCTTGAACACTGGATGGAGCATAATGAAGCCCATGTACAAACGTACGGCGAATGGGCGTCAAAGGCGGATTCCCTCGGCAAGGGCGAGATCGCCGTTTTACTCAGACAGGTGATTGACGAAAGCAACAAGCTTAAGGCCCTGCTCAAAAAGGCAGCGGAGAATTTAGAGTTTGGAGTTTAGAGTAGGGGCGGGTTTGAAACCCGCCCCTACTGAGATTAAATTTTCAAAACTTTTAACTTTATTATGCACCGTGGAGTCTCCATAAATCTGGGCAATCTGATCCTCTCGCTTTCCGACGCTATGGATCTGGCAAGCCCTTTCCTTGTGCAGCACCAGCAGAGGACGGCATATATCGTATGGGAGATGTGTAAGCTTGCAAGGCTTTCCGACAAAAGGCTTGAAAACAGCTTCATAGCGGCGCTGCTGCACGATATCGGCGCCTTTTCCCTGGAGGAGAAGATAGCCCTCCATAATTACGAAGTGCGCGACAAGGAAGAGCATTGCATTCGCGGAGAGATACTCCTTGAAAGAATTCCCTGGCTGCGGGAGCCGGCAAGGATCATGCGTTTTCATCACATGGACTGGCAGGATTGGACGGAGCCTATAGAAACGCCCCTCGCCCTCGAGTCGCAAATGCTCCACATTGCGGATTATCTCGAGCGCCGGATCGACAGGAGCGTATACATACTCCATCAAAACGAAGGCATCCTTGCCGACATAATCGAGCACAGGGGCTCTTATTTCCATCCCGACGTCGTCGATCTGCTCCTGACCGTTTCCGGGAGCGAAGAGTTCTGGCTCGACCTGATGTCTCCGAGATTATATTCTCTCCTGCTTCACGAAGGTCCCTACAGGAAGCTCGACATGGGGATTGAAGAATTGATCCGGATCTCCGAGCTTTTCAGGAGCATAATCGACTTCCGCTCACGTTTTACGGCAACCCATTCCTCGGGTGTGGCCGCGGCAGCGTCGATCCTGTCAAGGATCTTCGGGCTTACAGAAATGGAGATACGACTGATGGAGGTCGCCGGCAACCTCCATGATCTGGGGAAGCTGGTCATCCCCAACGGGATCCTCGATAAACCGGGCAAGCTCGACAGGGAAGAAATGGCGATAATGAAATCACATACGTACTTTACTTATTCCGTCCTCAATACCATAGGCGGTTTTCGCGAGATAGCCGAATGGGCGGCCTATCACCACGAGAAGCTCGACGGCAGCGGATATCCCTTTCACTGTAAGGCCGGGGAGCTCAGCACGGGGGCGAGGATCATGATGGCGGCGGATATCTTCACCGCCCTGGCGGAGGACCGGCCTTACCGCAAAGGGATGTCGGAGAACGGGATTATTCAAATAATGAAACAGTTCCAGGACCGCAAGCTTTTAGACCCCAGAATCATCAGTCTTCTCTTCGACAATTACAGTGAAATATCTTCTCACGTCTCCGGGAAACAGGCCGAGGTGAGAGAATTTTATGAAAACCAGTTCGCGTTCCTCAAGTAAACCCCTTCAGAGAAGCGCAAAGGTACAAAAGTGCAATAGTTCAAAAGTTCTTTGTTACTTCTGCGCTTTTGACTTTTGCTCTATTGCACTTTAAAAATTCACTGCGCCTTCCGCCCTGCTTTTGATTATATCGGAAGGGTCCTGCAAAGGTCCGAGCGGGTTTTTGACCTCCCTGCTTTCATCTATTATCGGTCTGCCCCCCCACAGCTTATAAACCACGGTATCTTCAACGATGATTATAAAGGCCTGAAACTCCCATCCCGATTCTTTTGATAATCTCTTGAAATTGAAGAGGTCGAGGAAAACGTTTCCGTACCTTTTTGTAAAAGAGCTCCTCAGATGAATTTCATAAGCGCTGCAGCCTGCTTTTGCGCTGATGCACTTCTGGATACCCTCGTCGAGGTCCTCCTTCTTTATCGTCGTATTGGCCATGGAGCGCTGGATAACGTCCAAATACGTCATAATTTTTACGTTGGGTGAGGAGAAGGGGTCGAAGCCTAATGAATGAAGCTCCCGGACGGTGGTTACGTGAGGAATTATTTTCTCAAAAGCCTCTTTTGCCTCATCAAAGTTCTTCCAGTAATTAGACGGGGTTGTCTCCTTTACGCTGGGAAGCAGGGAGGAGCAGCTTGCCATAATGAAAGCTGAGGCATAGACCATTAAAATGCACAGCCTTTTGCAGGGTGAATTAATACCTCGCATATTCAATTATATCACACTATAACCTCATAATAACTTTATACAATTCCGGATAGTCATCTTTTACAAGAGCTATATCCTCCTTCAGCAGCCTCAGGCCCTCAGGCACATATTTCAGAAAATATTTTTTGCCTTTTACCGATGACAAAAAGCCGTATGCGCCGAGGGCCTGCATGTGTCTCTGAAGACGGCATATGCGCAGTGATTCCCTGAAATTCTCCTCATCGAATGTGTCTTCGATCTTTCTGAAGTAATAATTTACGAGCCTCTCTCTCACATGGTCCTCAAGACGATAATAAGGGTCCCACAGCAGGGACGCCACATCATATGCGGGAGGAGCCATCCTCGCGCCCTGATAATCAATGATACGCAGGCTGCCGTCGTCCGGAACCATGACGTTCTGAGACTGGAAGTCCCGGTGAATGACGGTCTTGGGGAAAGAATCCGCTAAGAACGCCAACCGGTTAAGCTCACTTTTCAGGGTTGGATCATCCGCTGTTTTTATTCCTTTAATGTCCTCTATAAACCTTTCGACAAAATAATCCGTCTCCCAGCGGAAATACTCATAATCGAAAATCCTGTTTTTAAGGAGCGGGCAATCCGAAACATGGTCCGTTGCAGCCGTGTGAAAAACCGCCAGCGCATCGATTACCTTTTCGTACATCCTTTCAATCTCTGCCGCTTCACGGGGACATTTAAGCCAGTTGTAGAGAGAAGTATCTCCGGCGTCTTCAAACACCGCGCTCTTCTCATCAAAATCAACTTCCCATACCTCGGGAACCGGTATTGAGTGCATCCTGAAAAATTTCGTATATTCCATCTGCCGGTTGAAATCAGGGTCGTCTCTTCCGCACTGCATCAGCACCGCCGATTTCTTGCCCCTTTTAATCCTGTAATATTTTTTGTCCGACCCCCCGGCGCCGGGCAGTTTTCTACCGTCTTCAAATGTCGCCGCTAAGACTTCAGATTCAAGGAAATCGATTTTAAAATCAGGACCGAGGATGCAGTTTTCAAATGCAGCATTAGAAGGTATTTCCCCTCCCGTCAAGGAGGAGGGAAGTAGAATGCAGTTCCTCAATGAAATGTTTTGATAGAAGACCCGGCCTTCTTCAATCACAACGTATCCCTGCAGGTTGATATTTTTACAGCCCCTTGTTGAGGGATGGATATACACCGTCTCCCCGTCATTTCTCAATGCGTCAAATACCGCTGAGGCATACGCCTCCGGCGTCCCGAGGTCGCTCCAGTAGGGACGGTTTTCAAAACCTCCCCTGCTTACATCTAATGTCCCTATCTTTTGCCCGGCGTTCACAGCCTTAAGCCATGCGTCAACAACGCTCGAGGCGCCTTCAGGGAGGAATTTCAGAAAGTCAGGCTCATAGACGGCGATGCCGGTGAAGGCCGTTCGTTTACCGTCGGCAGGGGCGGGTTTGAAACCCGCCCCTACTGCTTTAACAAATCCATTTTCATCAACGATAACGTTATTGAATTCCGGATAATCATGAACGGCGAGCGTCACGAGATTGTTTGATGAGAGGTGATGCTCGAGCAGGCTTTCCAGAATTATGTCGGAAAGCACATCCGAATTATGTACGAGAAAAGCTCCCTCGCTTAACAAAGTCTCCGCATTCTTCAACGCCCCGCCGGTGCCGAGGATCGTTTCTTCGCGGAAGAAAATAATTTTTTCAAAAGGGATGCTTTTCCCCTCTATCAAGAGGGGATTAAGGGGTGTGTTTTTATTTTCTAAATTCTCCTTCAACCACTCCTCGAGCAACTCCTTTTTATGATGAAGGTTTATTCCGATCTTATTCACGGGCAGGGTCGAGGCCTTTTCAAGAACGATCTGCAAAACCGGCTTGCCGAGTATGGGAAGCAGAGGCTTGGGGATATGCAAGGTAATCGGCTGAAGCCTCTCACCGAAGCCCGCCGCGGGTATGAAGATGTTGATTCGTTTGTTCATTGGAAGTTGTTAGTTGTTAGTTTTACTGCTGGTTCAGGCTTGCAGCCTGAACCATATATTTTCAAAAGTGTGGTTCAATCTAAAAGATTGAACCAGCTACGCGGGAGTGTATTCATCCTACCGATTAATTTAATAAATCAAATACCTCTTTCTCACATTATTATCAAACTCCCTACCCTGCTCATACCACCACTTTTCCATATGCTCAAGCGGCTTGTCGCCTTCAATGTCTTTTCTCAGTCTGTCCGTGCCTGCAAGGATATCTATCGGCATCTTCACCGTCTCATATTCATATGGCGGCTGCTTCCATGCAAAGTGTTTCGGGTAAAGGTCATGTATTGCCTTGATAACGGCGACTCCTGTCTTGAACGGCTTAAATTTTTCTCTGTTAAGGACATGAATCTGTGCGCCGCCGCAAAGCCGGTCCGCATGTTTTTGAAAGGTCGGCTGAAAATACATCGGCCTGAAGACAACGCCGGGTAATTTGAGCCTCTCAAGTCTTTTCACGAGCGCATCAGGATCAATGAAGGGAGCGCCGAATATCTCAAACGGTCTTGTCGTGCCGCGCCCTTCGCTCAGGTTTGACCCTTCTAAAAGACACATGCCCGGATATACAATTGCCGTCTCGAGTGTAGGCATATTCGGAGAAGGCAGCACCCAGGGCACTCCCGTCTCATCAAACCACATCTTACGACTCCAGCCCTTCATATGTATGACGTGCAAATCGAGCGGCGGATAAAATTCATCCCTGAGGTAATTTGCGATTTCGCCGACCGTCATACCGTGCCGGACAGGCAGAGGCCGTTGACCGACAAAGGATGTATATGATATATCAAGCACGGGCCCTTCCACAATAGTCCCTCCGAGAGGATTCGGCCTGTCTAAAATGACCACTGATTTTCCCATTTCATTACACGCCTGCATGCAAAGCTCCATCGTCCAGATGAACGTGTAGTAGCGTGCGCCCACGTCCTGCATGTCTATTGCAAGCACATCAATGTCCTTCAACGTCGAAGGCGCCGGTTTGCGGGTTTTGCCGTACAGGCTGTAAACAGGGAGACCGGTCTTCTTGTCCCTGAAGCCTTCCCACTCGATCATGTTGTCCTGTGTCTCGCCGCGGATTCCGTGCTGGGGGCCGAACAACGCCTTCAACTCAAGCTTTTTGCTTAAAGAAAAGCGATCAACGGCATGTTCCAGTCTTTTATTTACAGAGGCCGGATGCACGACAAGCCCGACCCGCGAGCCTTCCAGTTTTTCAGGCCAATGTTTGTCGAATATGTCGAGACCGATTTGCATTCGTGTATTATAAAGTAAATCTTAAGCTTTGTTACACCTAAATTGAGCGATTTTTGCTGCTTCCCCTCTATCAAGAGGGGATTGAGGGGTGTGTTTTCCTCTATGCTCTTCCTTTTACACACCCCTACCCCTCTTTTTAGAGGGGAAAATTATATCACCTGACAGGTGAGATCTAAAAACAAGACCAGTATACCTAAGATACCGTTTATTCATTAAAGAATCGCTCAATTTAGGTTACAATTAACCATGCCGACAGCACTCTACGTCCATATTCCGTTTTGTTTAAAAAGGTGCATATACTGCGATTTCGTCTCCGGCATTTATGAGCCTGAGAAGGCAGGAGCGTATATTGAAGCTTTGAAGAAAGAGGTGCAGGGGAGGATGATCAAGGGAATTTCAACGCTCTACATCGGCGGCGGCACGCCTACGGCGCTTGCAACGGATGTTCTGGCAGATTTGATCAAATATATCTTCAGCCTTTTTCAATTTGCAGAAAATTACGAAGCCACCATCGAGGCTAACCCGGGCACTATAGACAAAGAGAAATTGCAGGCAATACGTTCGTCAGGGATCAACAGGATCAGCATCGGCGTTCAATCTTTTAATGATGACGAGCTTGCGTTTCTCGGCAGGATTCATTCAAGCGGCGATGCGGAACAGGCAGTTCATCTCGCAAGGAGCGCAGGTTTTGAGAATATCGGCATTGACCTCATCTACGGAATTCCGGGACCAAGCATTGAAAGCTGGAAGAGGACTCTTGAAGAAGCGGTTAGACTGAAACCGCAGCATATATCTACGTATGAGCTAACAGTGGAGGAAGGAACGGAGCTGAGTGAATATTTAATGGATCACCCTCACCCTAACCCTCTCCCATCAAGGGAGAGGGTATTGAAAAAAAGTCCCCCCTCCCCTCGCGGGAGGGGGATAGGGGGAGGGGGTAATAATCTATCCATGCCAGAAGAAGATACAATCATCGAGATGTACGAATACACGATTGACTATCTGACAGCCAACGGCTACGTCCATTATGAAATATCCAATTTCGCCCTACCCGGCTATCAATGCAGACACAACCTCAACTACTGGGACAGAGGTGAATATTACGGGGTCGGTCTCGGCGCTCATTCCTTTATTGATGGAAAACGTTTTTATAATACTGATAACCTTGATGAGTATTTAAAAATGATTTCGGAAGGCAAAAGCCCTATCAAAGAAACCGAAGATATCACGGCTGACAAAGCATTCTTTGAAGCCTTTTTTCTCGGTTTAAGAAAGACGGAGGGAATAAATCTGAAAGCTTTTTCGGAGCGTTACGGGAAAGACATACTTCAGCTTTACGGGGAAAAAATCGGAGAGCTTCAGGATGCAGGGCTGATGGAACTCGGGACAAATCGTTTAAACCGTTACTTAAGACTCACAAGAAAGGGTATTCTTTTATCGAATGAGATTTTTGCAGGATTTACATGAGTGGTTCTTGCAGGGGCAGATCGGCCGTTCGCCCCTAAGGGATTAGGTTTCCACCAATTCAACCTTGATATTAAAGCCAAGCCTGTGGAGGTAGTCATAACAGTCATCCCACGTAAGGCCGAATTTACGGACATCCGCCAGTCCCAAATGAGCGAGGATATCTCTTATCAATTCAAAGCTGCCGGGTTCAAAATCAGCCTCTCTTATCATGTCCTCTGCCCAATCAACGAGATGCTGCAAGTCCGTCTCACGGTTTATGTATTTTGTAAGCATATCCGCAAGCATCTTTTTTGTAACAGTCATTTCCCCCCCTCCTTTAATTTTCTATGGCCTTTATCAACAGGGAACTTCTCATGAATTTCTACCAAGTTGTTTTTATCATCATAGATTTCCTGATAAAATTCTATCGTCTCTTCCATTGCATCCACTTCTTTAACATATCGAGCCTTCCAACCATGCTTTCCTTTGACTTCAAGCAGGTATCTTCTTCCGCCGCCCGGTAAATCCTCCTTAGCCGAAAATTTTCTTTCATTTAACTTTCTTTTGTCCCCCAAATCCATTGATAAAGTATAACATAAGCGGGGGTAACAGAAAAATAAAAATCCTGAGCATCTTGCCGCTTACCCCTGCTTACATAACTTAATTAAAAAAAGGTAAAATAATTTAATGATCGACAAATTTGAGCCCAAATGGATCGCCTGGGAGATCACAAGGAGGTGCAATCTCAGATGCGTGCACTGCCGGTCTTCTTCCGAAATGGAAGCCAAAGGGCATCCTGATTTTTCAACGGAAGAGGCCTGCAGAATTATCGACGATATTGCAAGTTACGCCAAACCCGTTATGGTCCTTTCAGGCGGCGAGCCTTTATTAAGAAAAGATGTCTTTGATATAGCGAAATACGGCACTTCAAAAGGCCTGCGGATGTGTATGGCGACAAACGGCGCACTTGTTACGGAAGAGATATGCGAGGGCATGAAAGCGTCCGGCATCAAGATGGTGTCTCTCAGTCTCGACGGCTCTACAGAGGAAGTCCACGATAATTTCAGAAACCAGAAAGGCGCATTTGCCGGGGTGATGAATGCAACTGAATTGTTTAATAAACACGGCATCAAGTTCCTAATAAATTCCTCTTTTACGAAGCGCAATCAGCAGGAAATCCCGAAGGTCTATAAGCTTGCGAAGAAGCTCGGGGCCACCGCGTGGTATATGTTCATGATAGTGCCTACCGGAAGAGGCGAAGAGATAATGAATGAGCTTATCTCCAAAGAAGACTATGAAGAATTGCTTGAGTGGCATTATCAGATGGAAAAAAACGAGAAAGACCTGCTTGTAAGACCTACCTGCGCCCCGCATTATTACAGGGTAGTCCTTCAGAAGCAAAAAGAAGAAGGCGAAAAATTGGAGCGCCGCACCCTGAAATTCTCAACCGGCGGCTCAAAGGGATGTCTCGCGGGACAGCTTATCTGCCTGATCGACGTTGACGGCAATGTCCTGCCTTGCAGTTACTTTCCGAAACCGGCCGGCAACATCAGGGAGAAATCCTTCAAGGATATCTGGGAGAATTCCGAACTTTTCAAAGACATGAGAAATTTTAAGGCCTATAAAGGCAGATGCGGCTCGTGTGAATACATAAATGTCTGCGGAGGCTGTCGCGCACGCGCGTACGCCGTGACAGGCGATTATATGGATGAGGAGCCGTTCTGCGGGTATATACCGTACAGGATAAGGAAGGGAGTTAAGAGTTAAGAATAGGTCATATAAGTCATATATGACCTATAAGACCTATTTTTGAAACGGAGAAATCATGAACAATACATTTCTAAAAGCATGTCGCGGTGAAAAAACAAAATACACGCCTATCTGGATTATGCGTCAGGCCGGAAGGTATTTACCGCAGTATCAAAAGGTCAGAGGGAAGGTGGATTTCCTGACATTGTGTAAAACTCCCGAGCTTGCCGCTGAAGTGACAATCCAGCCGATAGACATTCTAAAAGTCGATGCAGCCATCCTGTTTTCCGACATCCTTATTCCCGTCGAGGCGATGGGAATGAAACTGGAATTCTTTGAAAAAAGGGGGCCGGTATTATCTCCTGCAGTGCGTGATGAAAACACTGTCAAAAAGCTCTCCGTTCCCGACCCCGAAGACAGGATGAGATTTGTGATGGACACGATACGTCTTTTGCGGAAGGAGCTGAAGAACAGGGCGCCGTTAATAGGTTTTTCAGGAGCGCCTTTCACCACCGCCACATACATGATCGAAGGCGGGACGTCAAAGAATTTCCTCAATACGAAAAGAATGCTCTTCCAATCTCCTGAATTATACCGTTCTTTAATGGACAAGGTGACCGACACGGTCACCGAATATTTGAAGGCGCAGATCAAAGCCGGCGCTCAGGCGGTCCAGTTGTTCGATACATGGGCCGGGGTCTTTTCACCGCCGGATTATAAGGAGTATGCCCTGCCTTATGTGATACAAGTCATTAAAGAGCTTAAAAAATGGCAGGAGAGCGAAAAGCTGAATGTGCCCGTCATCTATTTTGTCGGCGAAACCGCCGGGCTTCTGGAAGAAATCAAAAAATCCGGCGCAGACGTTTACGGCATTGACTGGAGAATTAATCTGGATTCCGCAATAAAAAGAATCGGAAAGAACGCAGTGGTCCAGGGCAATCTCGACCCCATTTCATTATTCCTTCCTCATGATAAAATCGAACAGCGTGTAAAAGACATACTTCAAAGGGCGTCTTCGGCCAAAGGGCACGTCTTCAATCTCGGACACGGGATACTTCCCGAAACCCCGCCTGAGAGCGCAATTGCGCTTGTTGAGCTGGTGCACAAATTGAGTAAGAGTTAAGAGGTTAGAGTTTAGAACAAAGATTAAAGAATGAAAGACGATGATCTTGGCTCTTTGTTCCTGGTTCTTTGCTCTGTTAAGAGGCCTTCCTTAAATACCTTCCGAGGGGATGCTCCTTGTATCTCCCGAGCGGATGCAGCTTTACGACCGATGAGTCCTTGCCTTTATTAAGGAGCTCCAGGGTTTTCAAGAGCGCTTCCTGTCTGAATTTGTAAATGTCATCCACCGGTATTTCGTAAGGGAAGCGGTTGTCGATAAAATTGGACAGAGGGGCGTAATTCGGCAGGCGTGACAGGAGCAAAAGCCCTTTGAATATCCTCTTGTTCGTCTTGAATGAGAAGAACACTCTTTCAAGCATGTCCTCAAGAAGCAGGTCGTGCTTCTTCTGCATGACCTTATCAAGGCCCTTAAGTCTTCTCCTGTATTTCTTGTCGATAATGCTTTCCGATTTAACTTCCAGCAGGGAATGCTTAAAGGGCATCCATGATTTATCCAAATTATGAACGACCGTATCCGCGCAGAGGTGGGCCAGGTAACCGTAAGCAAACGCCTTTTGTCTGTCGGTCTTCGCAGCGTCAAGCAATTTCCAGGCAACGCTCCAGCTGTGACAGCTCTTTTCAGTGCCCTGGAACCTCCTGCCGAAGATTATATCGGCGCTCAGGTTTCCATATATAAAATCGTTTTTATACTTTTTTAAAATCCTGTAGACGCCGACGGGTATGAGCGCAGCCCCCATATCGAGCACCTGGTAGCCGAGATAGGCATGCGTAAGAGGCCCCCATGCATGAGCCAGGGAAGGAATGAAAAGCATTGACAGAAGAAAGACTGCAACCAGCATAATTAGTTGTAGTCTAAGACATTCGCCGGGCAAAAATCCACCTTGATAAATTTACCGTTCCTTTACACACATTAACAGCACATTTACCGGGTTATCTGTTAATTTTAAATCAGATAATAAGCAGCGTTAATAAATCTTGACTCGACATGAGCAATGTGATAAGTGAAAAACAAGAGGATGAACGGGCTAAGCTCTCATCAGTCTGCATGAAACGCATGAAACTTCAAGGGGAAAAAAGATCCGGCAATATCAACGCAAGACACTCTTATCACGAAGCTGAAAAGGGGGTGATAGGAAGGCGACATTCAAATAAAAGCACTTTAAACCTTTATGCCTAAGCCGTATTGAGGTCAGGCCGGGACAATTTCAGGAGGACCAAATGTCAAGAGCAGTTAAATTACTAATTCTTTTTTTACTTGTCGGGACGACAAGCGCATATGCGGAGACCAAAATAAACATTCCACGGGAGCTGTCAAAGGCCAGCCAGGAATGCATTGGCTGTCACAGCCAGACGACCGTCAACATTTATCAGGAGTGGGGCCGGAGCAAACATTTTCGCGCGAATGTCGGATGCCTTGAATGTCACGAGGCGCAAAAAGGTGAACCCGACGCCTTCGAGCATGAGGGCAAACTGATTTCAGTTATCGTATCGCCGAAGGATTGCCAGAAATGTCATGAAAAGGAAGTGGACGAGTTTGAAAATTCGCATCACTCCAAGGCAGGCCGCATTATGGGTTCGCTGGACAATACCCTTGCCGAAGTCGCTGAAGGAAACCGGGGCATGAAGACAGAAGCGTTTCCCGAAGGTGTTTCAGCGGCTGCCGTCAACGGCTGCTGGCAGTGTCACGGCTCTGTTGTAAAGATCAACAAGAATGGAAAACCCGACGTTGCCACATGGCCCAACACCGGTATCGGAAGGGTAAACCCGGACGGCACGGAAGGCAGTTGCACGGCGTGCCACCAGCGTCATGAATTCTCAGTCGCGCAGGCACGGCAGCCGGAAAACTGCGGCAGATGCCACATGGGCCCCGACCATCCGCAGATAGAAATTTACCAGGAATCAAAGCACGGCATCAACTATTATGCCAACAAGGAGAGGATGAACCTCGAGTCCGCCAAATGGATCGCGGGCGAAGACTATTCCGCAGCGCCTACGTGCGCAACCTGCCACATGTCGGCCACTACGGATATGCCCGTTACACACAATGTCGGTCTGCGTATTAAATGGAACAACCGCCCGCCGCAGTTGAAGCAGGCTCATGAAACCGACAAGACGTGGAATCTTGCATCCGCCGCTGTCACCGGAGACATGCGCAAGGCAAACATGGAAAAGGTGTGTGCGTCATGTCATAACGTAAATTTCGTCAAGGCGTTTTATACGCAGTATGAGGCTCAGCTCCAGTTGTACAGCGAAAAATGGGCGAAGCCCGGGGAGAAGCTTTTCAAGAAGGCAACTGAGGTGCTGAAGGCAGTCAAAGGCAGCGAGTATGCGGCATTTGCCCAGAAGATCGACTACACCTGGTTTGAGCTCTGGCACCATGAAGGACGCCGCGTCCGTCACGCAGCTTCAATGCAAGCGCCTGATTACACGCAGTGGCACGGCAATTACGATTTAGCCAGAAACTGGTACGGCTCATACGTTCCTGAATTAAAGGAAGTCATAGAGACGGGTAAGTCCAGCAAAGATGCAAACGCGCAGAAGCTTGCGGGAGAGCTTGACGCAATGCTTACTGAAGTCATGAATGACCCGAACCATCAGTGGGCGGTCGGGAAAGAAGACCCGACGGCAAAGGCGGAGCGTTCAAAAAGAGTGAAGGAATTTCAGGAGCGTTACAAGTAGTTGTTGACTGCTTCAAAAAAGAAGAGGGAGAAACGCTGAAGTGTTTTCTCCCTCTTCAATATTTATTTTACATCCGGAAGGAGGGTAAGAGGTGTATATGACTGCAAATAAATTAATTTTATCTTTCATTATTACATTGGGAATAATCGCATTGTTTGTCTCGG